>JAFZLA010000018.1 GCA_017551705.1 Treponema sp. | reverse complement strand
CAAAAAAAGCTTTTCCAGCTGTCTTTGGCTTGGAAAAACCAGGGCGGCGACGTTTTTGGCGTCGCTTTGGAGGATTTGTTGGTCGATTTGGTCCAAGTCGCCGATTCTCTGTTGGGCCCGCCTGTCGCCGCAAAGGATGTCGTTGCAGAGGGCGATTCCTTTTTTGGCTTGGGAATCGATTTTAACAAGGCCGTCCTTTAGTTCCGCCATAACCGCGTCAAATTTTTCTTTTTCATACGACGCTGGGGAACGGCTGGCGAGGGCAAAAAACGCTTTTTTTTGTTCCGAGATTTCCGGCTTTTTTAGGAAGTCTTGAAGGGAGAAAAAAACTGCGCCCTTTATGGCAAGGCCTTTTTTAGAAAAAGTGAAGGTCTTTGTTTGGCGGTCGTCCGCGATATGCTTTTCGAACCACCAGGCAAAAAGCTTCATTCGCTCGTCGGTGATTATTTTGTTTCCCTCAAAGTCCAAGGCCTCTTGGTTTTTGGCCGAGAACAAAATTCGCGCCGTCGCAAGTTCCGCCGGATTAAGGCGGCAAGAAGCGTTGTGCGCGGCTTGTTCAAACGCGCTCCCCTTGATGTGGGTCTGCTTGTTTGGATAGCCCAAATCGAGGCCGGCCGCGTAGATTTCTTTGCAGCCAATCGCCCGCGCAAAGTCCCAGGCGCTTGTGGCAACCGAGCCGCCCGAAGCCAGCTGGCCTTTTGCGCCAAGCCGCCCCTCGATAAATTTTCCAAGCGGAAACAGCGACGACATCAATACGATTTCTTTGCAGTCAAATCTAAAGACGCTGGGATAGGCGGCGCTTTCGGCGATTAAAATTGACTGGGGCGCGCTAAGGCCCGCTATGTGGCTGTAGGCCCAATATTGCGGGTCTGTCAAAACGATAAAGTCTGGCTGGACTTCGGCCCTTAGACAGGCGCGGAGGGCAGTGTCAACCGCGATTGTTATCGCGCGCTGGTGGATTTCTTTTAGATGCGGAAGAACGGACTCAAGGCTGGGGCCTGCGGCAATCAATACTGCGGGAATTGGTTCCTTGCTAAGAGTGGCGGCTTTTTGGTCTTGAACAGATTTTTGGCTAAAATCAGCCGCGCCAAAAAATTTTTTTACGCCGCAGAGTTTTTGCATTTGCGGCAAATTGCGCGCGCCGTTCTTTAACCACAAGCGGCCAAAGCGTTCCAGCGTGTTTACGTTGACTTGCGCGGCGTCCTTGCTTTGGCGCGCGCGCGTAAAAAAACTGTCAAACCATTCTTGCGCGTGCGCGGCTTGCGACTTTTGGCAAAAGATTTGCGCTTTGTCAAAGCCGCCCGCGCATTGGACTAGCGAGGCCGCTTGCTCCACGCCGGCTCCGACGGCAAAAAATATTTTTGGGATTTTAAAAAGGTCGCAAAGGTCTATTGACGCTAGGGCGGCAAAAAAGTGGAGCGGATCGGGTTCTAGGATTAAAAAAGTTTTTTGGTCCGCTCCTGGAATGCGCGCGGCGGCGGCGGCTAGGTAGCCCAAGCCAATCCCCGCAAAAACAAGAATGTCTTTGTCAGTGTCTTTGATTAAGGCGGCGGCGCGCTCCGCTTCGGCCTTGGGGTTGTAGGCGGAGTGGAGGGGCAGGCCGTTTTGGCTTGCCGTCAAGGCGCCGCTTTTTGAAACGCTAAAATTGTAAAAAGGAAAAACTTTGTTGAGAAAAGCCGCCGCCGAGTTTTGGTCTTGCGACTGGTTTTTGTTTGCCGCCGCGCCGTTAAGGTCTTGCGATGGGGCTTGGTCTTGCGAGCCATTTAGGCTTTTGGGAATTTGCGGGGCCAGCATTTTTGCCAACTCTGGAAAGCGCTGGGTGAACAATGAAAAATTTTCATTCCATGTAGATGTCAATTTCCATGTTCTCCGTGACTGGCGTTCCTGGCGGCGGCGTTTGCTTTGTTACCCAACCGATTCCGTAAATGTTGATTTTTATGTCCTTGCGGTTGAGCAGCGGCAGCAAGTCTTTTTTTGACATTCCAGTAAAGTCTGGAACGGTTTTTCCCATCTTGACGCCTTGCTTTGAAGAAATCGAAATGCGGCCTGAGTGCGCCAAAGAAGCGGCGTCGCCTCGGCTCATTCCCAAGTGGTCGATGATGGCGTCGGCCGAATCCTTGATTACAGGAGCGACGATGCGGCTGGCAAAGTTTACGCCGCGCGACTTTTGGATTACGATGTACAAGATGATTTCGGGATCTTCGACAGGAAAAACCGCCAGCACGTCGGACAAAAAGTCTGTGTCGCTGTAGCCGCCGTGCTCGTGGTCGGCCATTTGCGCGGTTCCGGTCTTAACGCCGATTGTTATGTCGCCAAGCGCGGCTCGCCAACCGATGCCTTTTTCGGCGCCGGTTTGCATGCAGCTAAGAATGTAGGCGGCGGTTTCTTCGGAGATTACTTGCTGCTTTCGCTCCGGCTGGTGTTGGAAAACAGTGTTTCCTTCGTTGTCAGTGATTTTTGAAATTACCGAAAGCTTTACGGGATGGCCGCCGTTGGCCAAAACTGTCGCCGCCTCTATGACTTGCAGCGCGGTGACGGCAACTTCCTGTCCAATCGAAATTGTCATCTTGGAGCGGGCCGACCAAAAGCGGCTGTTCTTTCCGGGGAGCATGCCCGCGCTTTCGCCGGGAAGCTGGACGCCGGTTTTTTGTCCAAAGCCAAACTGGCGCAATTTTGCCAAAAAGGCGTCCGTGTCCATGCGGTCGGTAATTTGCGCCGTTACGTCGTTGCACGACTGTTCCAAGGCGCCGCGCGCGGTGAGGTATCCGTGCTTTGACAAACAGTTGATGTGGACCCGCTCTCCGCCCGCAGTGACTTTTTCAAAAACCCTGTCGCAGTAAAAAGATTCGTCCTGTCTAAAAAGGCCCGCGTCGTATGCCGAAGCGATGCTGAATACTTTGAACACCGAGCCCGGCTCGTAAAAAGTCATCGCGGGCCTGTCGATGGTTTCCTCTATCGTGGCGTTTCCGTAATCGTTGAGGTTGGCTTCAGGCAAACTAAGGTAGGCCAAAATTTCTCCGGTCTTTGCGTAGGCTGCCAAGAGCATGAGGTTGGCGCCTTGCGTGTTCTCCAAAGCCTCGCGGGCGATTTTTTCAAGCTTGTATTGCAAGTTGGCGTCAATCGTAAGGTAAACGTTTTTTCCTTGCTCGACTTTTGTTTCGCCCGGCTTGGGCGATGGCTGCAAAATCGGCTGCATTGAATATTCGATTCCGGCAAGGCCTTTTCCGTCGTCGCCCATGTAGCCGATCAGCTGGGACGCCAAAGTGTTCTCGGGGTAAATGCGGCCGGGGATTTTGTCGTAGCTTACCGCCGCCCTGTACTGTTTTTGGTCGGTGATTTTTTTGACGGCCTCGTAGGTTGTCAGGGGCATCTTTTTTTTGAGATAAGCAAAGCGGGAATTTTTCTTTTCCAAAGTTTTTCGGATTATGCCCAAAACTTCGTCTTCGGACATTTCCAAAATCGGAGCCACGTCGCGGGCAAAGTCTTCGGGGTTCTTGATTTTGTGGGGATTGATTCCCATGTGGAAAAAGTTTGTGTCAACCGCAAGGGGCTTTCCGTTTCTGTCAACGATGGAGCCGCGTTCGACGGCAGGAGGCTTTTGCGCGATTCTTTCCGGAGGCCTGGCCGACAAGCGGGCGTAGCGGACAAGGAGAGTCCCCGTAAGCAAGCAGCAAAAAACAGAGAAGACTGCGATGCGCCATTTTGGAAAAAAGCCGTTCATTAGAATGTTCCCACCAAAGAAGAATTATACACGATTTTTGCAAAAAGTTCTAGAGCGTCGAGGTATTGAATTCTTGCCCTAATAAACGCGGGCAACGACGTTCCTTGTTGGAACAAAGCCGTAGTCCCTGGAGTCGTGGGAGGCCAGGGCGTTGTCGCCGACAGCCAAAATGTAGCCCTGGGGAACGGCCTGGGTGGTCCATAATTTGTGGTATTGTATCGAGGTGAGGGGAATTTCTTGGCCGTTGACACGCAGACAGTATTTGTCGTTTTGGGCGTCAAATTCCAGCTTGTCGCCGGATGTGGCCACGCAGCGCTTTACGACCCAGTAGTTTTGGTACATGTAAAGGATTTTTTGGCCGCTTTTTGGCTCTTTCCAGGAGAACAAGAGTTCCGCCTTAAAGGGATTTTGCAGGCCGTAGGCAAGTTTGTTGGCCGCTATGACTTTTCCGTCTTGGATGGAAGGTTCCATGGAACGGCCGCTGACCCTGTAAAAGTCCAGGACAAAGGCTTTTGCGGCCAGGGCGACAACGATTCCCCAAAAAACGCAGAGAAAAAAGTTGATTTTTGAGTCATTATTTTTATTGAAGTTATTCACTTTTTTCAAAATTGTGGTATAATTTGAATATAATGAATTTGGAAAGTCTGCGCAACAAAATGAGGCCTCTTTTGGAGTCTTCCACCCGGTCAAAAATTCTGGCCGCCTTTGTGACTTCGTTTGCCTTTATCTACCATTTTTCATTCATGTGGGTTTTTTATTCCCTGGATTTGCTGCCTATGTTTTATTTTAACATTGGAAGCGTCTTGCTTTTTACAGTCATCGGCGGCCTGATCATTTCTTGGCGGCTGTCTTTTTGGATGTACATCGTCTGCTTTTTGGAAGTTGTCGTCCATCAAATTTTGGCGGAATATTTTGTAGGCTCGCAAACGGACTTCCATTTTTTCATTTTGTTGATGGGACTGATTCCCTTCATCATTTTCTTTAACAATTCAAAGCTTACATTTTTGCTTGGAACTTTTTCGTGCGCCATCTTTGTCGTTGTGGAGGCGGTGGGCCCTTCATTTGCGCCTGTTTTTGCGCTTGACAAAAAGACTCTGATGATTATCAGGGCCATAAACATTTCTTTGTTCTCAATCGTTATTTTGGCGCTGATTACTTTGTTCACGCTTTTTATTTTGTTTGTCGAACGCACGCATGTTTCGGAAATTCACGAGCAGGCGCAAAAGATTCAGACGCAAAACCAAAAAGTAATCGAGATGCAGAACAACACGATCATCGGCATGGCCAACTTGGTCGAAAACCGCGACGTGGACACCGGCGAGCACGTAAAGAGAACCAGCTTCTACGTAAAGGCTTTGGCTATGGAAGCGCGCAAGACTTTGGAATACCAGCAAGTTTTGACGGACAAGTACATAGAGCTTTTGGTAAAGGCCGCGCCTATGCACGACATCGGAAAGATTGTCGTCCCGGACGCGATACTAAAAAAGCCTGGAAAACTTACGCTTGACGAATTTTTGCAAATCCAGCGCCACACAGTCGAAGGCGCCCGAATCGTTCACGAAGTTCTTGACGACAATTCCGATCCCGAATACGTTCAGATGGCGGCCGACATCGCGCTGTGCCACCACGAAAAGTGGAACGGCTCCGGCTATCCCCAGCAGCTGCGCGAATACGACATTCCTGTTTGCGCCCGCATCATGGCCTTGGCCGACGTCTTTGACGCGCTGGTTTCGCTTCGCTGCTACAAGGAACCCTTCTCTTGCGACGAGGCTTTCAAGATTGTTGAGGAAGCCTCGGGCAAGCACTTTGATCCTGTCTTGGTTGAATGCTTTTTGAAAATTCGGGACAAGCTCGAAAACTTCATCAAGCTCAACACAATTTAATTTGCTTCGCGCTTGAACAGGCTGAGCCTTAGAGCGTTGAGCACGGCCAAGAACAAAACTCCAACATCTCCAAAAACAGCCAGCCACAAATTTGCGATTCCAGGAACGGCCAGCGCCATTATTCCAAACTTGACCAAAAGCGACATCGCGATGTTTTGCCAAACGACGCCCATAGTTTTTTTGGCGATTTTTATCGCGGTTGGAATTTTGTTAAGGTCGTCGTTCATTATCACAACGTCGGAGGCTTCGATGGCCGCGTCGCTTCCAAGCGCTCCCATCGCGATTCCTACGTCCGCCCGCGCCAATACTGGAGCGTCGTTGATTCCGTCGCCCGCGAACAAGAGTTTTCCTTCGGCCAACAATTCTTCAACGCGGCGGACTTTGTCCTCGGGCAAAAGCTCGGCGGCCGTTTGGTCAATGCCCAAAAGCTTTGCGTTGGCTTGAGCGATTTCCTTTGAGTCGCCTGTGAGCATGACGGTCTTTTTGATTCCGGCTTTTTTGAGGGCGGCCAGCGCGGCCCTGCTTTGCTCCTTTATTTTGTCCGATATTACGATGTGGCCTTGGTAAACGTTGTCAACCGCCACGTGAACGATTGTTCCGATGTCGTCCTTGGAGCAGGGGACGATGTTTTGGACGCCAAACGTTTCCATCAGCTTTAGGTTTCCGGCCAAAACTTTTTGTCCTTCGATTTCGACAGAGATGCCTTTTCCGCGGAACTCCTGGACATTGTTGAGGTTGAGGCTTTCGCACTTGGGGCAGTGGTGCGCGATTTTGAGCGACTTTGAGATTGGGTGCTCGGAATATTTTTCGGCGTGAGTCGCTACGGCAATCAATTCCTCTTGGCTGATTTTGGCTTGAGGGCTGGGATGAATTTCGTTGACCACAAAAACGCCTTGGGTCAAAGTTCCTGTCTTGTCAAAGGCCGCGATTTTTGCCTTGGACAAAAGCTCGATGTAGTTGCTGCCCTTTATCAAAATGCCTTTGCTGGAGGCCAGTCCAATTCCGCCGTAAAAAGAAAGCGGAACCGAAATGACAAGCGCGCAGGGGCATGAGACTACCAAGAACATTGTGGCGCGGTAAATCCATGTTGACCATTGCGCGTTCGCAAATATAGGAGGAACGATTGCCACCAAGACCGCGGCAAGGCAGACAAGCGGCGTGTAAACTTTTGCAAAGCGCGTGATGAATTTTTGCGCGCGGGCTTTTTTGTCGGCGGCGTTCTCCACCAATTGCAAAATGCGGGAGACGCTGGATTGGTCCGCGGGCTTTGTGACTTTTACAGTTATCAAGCCGCTTTGGTTTACAAAGCCAGCCATGACTATTGAGCCGCTTGCGATTTGGCGAGGAACGCTTTCGCCGGTCAAGGCGCTTGTGTCTACGAATGAGTCGCCCTCCAGCACCACGCCGTCAAGGGGAACGCGCTCGCCGGCCTTTACTTGAATCGTCTCGCCAACTTGGACTTCATGGGGGGCGACTTGCAAGATTTGACCTTTGCGCAATACAAAGGCTTTGTCAGGCCGCAAGCCAACAAGGCTTTGTATTGAGTCGCGCGACTTGTCAACTGCGTAGTCTTCGAACCATTCGCCTACTTGGTAAAAGAGCATCACCGCGACCGCCTCTGGATATTCGCCAATTGCCAGCGCCGCTATTGAGGCTGCGGCCATCAAAAATTGTTCGTCGAAAATCTCGCCGCGCAAAATGTTTTTTATTGCGCTGATTAGCACGCCCTTTGCGCAAATCAAGTAGGCGGCGGCGAACAAAAGCATCTTTAGCGCGGGAAAGGCCTGGGCCAAAACTGGAGACTGACCAAGAAGCGGCCGCCCGGCGCCGGTTTCCAAGCTCTTAAAGAGGGGCAAGTGTTCCAACAAAAGCGCGATTGCAAAGAGGACGGTGGCAAGAATTATTTTTTTTAGGCCGAGCTCCGCCTCCTCGCCGTGTTCGTGGTCATGGCAGCAAGCGTGTTCGTGACTATGATTGTGGCCGCAGCAGTGGCCGTCGTGGTGATGTTCATGCTCGTGTTCTTCGTGATTGTGTTCCATTTTACTCTCCTATATGTTCCAAGCCTTGGTTGAGAATCAGCGCCACGTGCGAGTCGGCCAGAGAATAAATGCTGAGCTTTCCGTCGCGCTCGGCCTTGACAAGGCGGCTAGTTTTTAAGATTCGCAGCTGGTGGCTGATCGCCGACTGGGTCATGTTGACCGCCGCCGCGATTTGGTTTACCGACCGTTGGCCCTGCAAAAGGGTGAACAGTATTTTTACCCTTGTCGAGTCGCCGAATATTTTGAAAAGTTCCGCCAAGTCAATCAGCGAATTTTCGTCCGGCGTCGCAGCCGCTTTCTTTGCCATATCCGCCTCCGTTTTGTAGTTGTTTAGTTTGAATATATGAACATTTGTTCATATATTGCATTCTAGCGCGCGGGGAGCGGGGGTGTCAAGAGCTTTGGGGACATGGGATAAGTATTATTCTGTGCTTGCTTTTTTTTATATTCGTGCTATAATTGTGTAGAGGTGTTTTCTATGATGTATCCTTTTATGACACTCAATGACGGAACAGGCATCGCCCATTCAGAAGCGCAAATAAAAGATGGCAAAGAACAAGTAAAAGTTTATTTTGAGCAACCTGTTGACGGCGGCTTTAATTCCGCTGAATGCTGGCTTCCGGAATACAAATGGACTCTGTTTGAAGGGTTTTCCACAGACACAAAGGAATACTTTGAAAAATTTTTGGAAAGCACCGCCCACATAATAATTAACCTTGCAAGAAACGGAGGCTTTGAAAGTGCCTCAGGTTTTTAAAGTTGGAAATTATCTGGTTTTTTTGTGGTTTGCGGAAGGAGTTCCGCTGGAACCCATTCACGTCCATATTTCAGAAGGAGTCCCGTCAGAAAACGCTACAAAAGTTTGGCTGACAAAAAATCATAAAACCCTTTTGTGCCACAACAAGTCAAACATTCCGTCGCACAAGTTGAACACCATTATGAAAATAGTTGAAGCCCGTGTCGATGAAATCGAAAAAAAGTGGATTTCATATTTTGGCCAGATTTCGTATTATTGCTAGATGAAGGTTTTGATTTTAGCAATTTTCTGTTTTACAATCTTTTCTCTATGAACTCGTCGATTTGCGGAAGGAGTTCTTTGCGCAAAAGTTTTTTTGTGTTTGACACTGTGGTGGAAGCGTTGCGCAAAAATAAGTCGGCGGGATGAATTTTTAGAGCGGCGGCAATTTTTACAATCATTTCAAAAGAAGGAAGTTGTCTGCAAATTTCTATGCACCCTATGGTGGCTGTAGCGCACTCGCACGCTTCGGCAAGTTTTTCTTGTGAAATTTTTTTCTCTGTTCTGTAATACTTTAAATTTTTTACAAATTCTTCCTGAAAGGCAATCACATTATCATTTTAAACGATAAAATCATAAATTATTATTGTTGCAAAACGATAATAATGCGCTATAATATCGGTATACACGATAATTCGGTTAAAATTATTGTTAAAAAAAGGAAATTTCATGTCTACGAACCTGTCAAAAGAAAAACGCAAGGATTTGCTCGGCAAAATTGAAGAGATACGCAAGTTTTTAACCGCTTCGGCATATGACGAAAACGCTCAAAAACTGGCGAGATATTTGAACGACCTTTCCGCCGAGATTAACGGCAAAAAATACGGACTTGTTTTTGAGGAGCATCGCGAGGCTATTGATGAAACTTTGGACAAGAATTTGCCGGTTTTGACGGAAGAAAAGAAGCTCTTTGTTGATAACGGCGGCGAGATGAACTTTTTGTTGGAAGGCGACAACCTTGCCAGCTTGCAGTTACTTGAAAAAACTCACAAAGGAAAAATCGACGTCATCTACATTGATCCACCGTATAATACTTTGAAAAATGAAAAAGATGATTTTACATACGATGATGTGAGAATAGATAAGACAGACACATTCGCGCATTCAAAATGGCTTTCATTCATGGAAAAAAGATTAACCATAGCAAATAACCTTCTTTCAAGTAAAGGTTGTATTTTTGTTTCAATTGATGACCATGAACTTTCAAATTTAAGATTATTGATGGACAATGTTTTTGGAGAACAAAACTTTTTGTGTGACATTATTTGGAACTCAACAAAATCTGTGACAAATACAGCCGTAGTATCTGTTTCTCATACATATAACCTAGTTTACTTCAAAGACATAAATTACATAATTAAAAATAGAACTGAATTTCGTATTCCTGAATCTGGCGAAGGATTTGATAATCCTGACAATGATCCTCGTGGACCTTGGAAAGCTGATCCATTTCAGGTTGGCGGATGGCGTCCTAATCAACAATATGAAATAAAAAATCCTAACACAGGTGTTGTTTACACACCAAATAAAGATTGTTCTTGGAAAAATGACTATAAAAAATTTCAAGAATTGCTTGCTGATAATAGAATTGTATTTGGTAAAAATGGAACTGGTGGACCGCAACGCAAACGTTTTATTTGGGAGGCGGAGGAACGTGGACGAGTTGTAAAAACCATTTGGGACGATGTTGATACAACAACAAATGGCACACAGGAGCTGAAAAAAATATTTAATGGAGAAGCCCCCTTCTCAAATCCTAAACCTGTAAATTTTTTACAACGCATTTTTGAGCTTGCATCGAATTCAAATTCTACTATCCTAGATTTTTTCGCGGGCAGCGGCACAACAGGCCACGCCGTTCTAAAACTCAACTCCGAAGACGGCGGCAATCGCAAGTTCATCCTTTGTACCAACAACGAAAATAACATTTGCCGTGACATAACTTACCAGCGTGTAAAAACCGTAATTACGGGCAAACGCAAGGATGGTTCGGTTTATTCTAAAGGGCTTTCCGGCTCTCTAAAATATTTCCGCGTGGATTTTGTTCCTGTTGAAGAAAGGGAATATTACGAATATGCGGACAAATTGTTGCTTCATGTGCGTGAGCTTGTGGAACTTGAAAACGCAGTGAACTTTGCGAAAAATAAAAAAATCGCGATTGTTTTGACAGACGAAGAATTGGAAAAGTTTATAAAAAAGATTGTCGGGTCAAGTCCGACAATGACAAAAGAAGCGGATTCAACAATTCAAACCTTGTACCTCGGACACGACGTTTTGTTGGACAAAGAACAAAAGTCGCTTTTTAAGGAGAACGGAATAAAAATCAAAATCATTCCACAGTATTATTATCCTGAATTGAACGGCTAGAGGCGCAATATGAACTTGATGAAATTTCAATTGAACGCGATGCGAGAGCTTTTAATCGCGATGGAAGAAGAAGGCCGCGAAATTGTATTAAAAAGCCCTACCGGAAGCGGAAAGACAATCACGCTCACTCACTTTATGAGCGAATATCTAAAAGGCCACGCGCGGACAGTTTTTGTTTGGCTCACTCCCGGCAAAGGAAATCTTGAAGAGCAAAGCAAACGAAAAATGGATTTGTACATTCACAACGCCTCTACAAAATTGCTTTGCGATGTTATGACAAACGGATTTTGCGAAAATGATTGTTGTTTTATCAACTGGGAAAAACTTACTAAGAAGGGCAACAACGCGCTCAAAGATAGCGAGCGGACAAACTTTCTTGAATGGATTGACAAAGCGCTGGCGGCTGGCTTGCAGTTCAAAGTAATCATTGACGAAAGCCACCAAAATTTTACCGAAAAATCTGACGCCATTGTTCAACTCTTTAAGACGGATAAAATCATTCGCTGTTCGGCGACCCCGCTGGTTGACAAAACCGCGCGTCTTATCGAGGTAGACGAGACTGACGTTATCGCGGAAGGACTTATAAAAAAGCTTTTGGTCATTAACGAAAATTTCCCCGCAGTTGTACAAGCGGACAATCCAACGGAATACCTGTTGGAGCGAGCCATAAAAAAACAAGGCGAACTTTTGGCGGCGTTCTCGAAACAAGGCGCGGCGGTAAATCCGCTGATTGTTGTTCAATTGCCTAATAATTCAGACGCGCTTTTGGATTCGGTTCAGGCTTATTTTGAGAAAAATGGAATTTCAATCGAAAACGGTACGCTGGCTGTATGGCTTTCCAATCGTCACGACAATCTTGATTGCATTGAGGAAAACTCCGCCAAACAAATTGCTGTCATCATAAAGCAAGCGGTTGCGACTGGCTGGGATTGTCCCCGCGCGCACATTCTTGTAAAGCTTCGCGAAGGAATGGACGAAACTTTTGAAATCCAAACAATCGGCAGAATTCGCCGAATGCCCGAAGCGCGCCATTATGAAAGCGACTTGCTTGACAGCTGCTACCTTTATACTTTTGACAGCAAATTTACTCAAGGCGCAAAGGCGGCTCTTGGCGGCAATGCGGTAAGTGCTAAAACAATTCTCTTAAAGAACGAACATAAAAAGTTTTCGTTGGTAAAGCAGCAGCGGACGCAGGTGTTGGACACGCAGGATGATGCCGCGGCCTTGCGCGCGATTGCTGGTTATCTAAAAGCGACATATAAGCTTGACGGCGACCCCGATAAAAATAAAAAGAAACTTGCGGCAGCAAATTTTATCTTTAGCTCAAAAATAGAGCGGGCCACTTATTCCGGTCAAGCGTCTGTCATCTCCGATGTAAAAGCCGACAATCTGAATACGATAAAGTTTTTGCAAAAAATGAACACGCATACGCATGGCCGCGAGTTTCACAATCGTGTTGGCAGAATTGGCCTTGAAATTGGCTTGGAATACGCAAGCGCTGTAACAATTTTGGGAAAGCTTTTTGCAAACGAAGGAAAGTTCTTGTTCAAACAAAAGCTTTTGGAACTTTCGATAAAAGATTGGTATGCGTTTGTGATAAACAATTTTGACGAGTTGCGCCATGTTTTCCGTTACGCTATGGCTACGGTTAACAAAGATGATTCTTTTGATTTAGAAAGAATCGTAGAAAAAGAATTCTTGTTTCCGCAGAGCGTTATGTTCACTTATGAAGAAGCCAAACGAGGGCAAGTTGAATATAAAAAGAATGTTTACACAGGCTATTTGAGCACGGCTTGGTACCGCTCCAATCCAGAGCGGCTGTTTGAACGCTTTTGCGAAGATTGCAAATCGGTAGATTGGTGGTATAAGAACGGCGACAAAGGCGACGAATATTTTTCCATCGTGTATCTTGATAATTCAAACCGCCAAAAACTTTTTTACCCCGACTATATTTTGAGCGTGCAAGGCAAGACTTGGATTGTGGAAACAAAGGGCGGTTTTGACAGAAGCGGCGCAAGCCAAGATATAGATGTTTTTTCTCCCAAAAAATGCGAAGTGTTGCAAAAGTATCTGGCAAAGCATAAATTGCGCGGCGGCTTTGTTCGCTACGACCAAGCCAGCATGAAGCTTTTGATTTGCGCTGGCGAATATTCCGAAGATGTTGACAGCGACGCGTGGCAACTTTTGGAAGATGCGTTTTAAGAGTTCCATTCAAGCCAATAAAAAAAAAGCGGCCCTCCGCAAGGGAAAGCCGCTGTAAAATTGGACGCGTGGTTTTATTCCGCTGTTTGGTCGTTCATTTTCCGTTCTTAATTGTCAAAGTCGAGCCTATGATGAGGGCGTTCTTGGCCAAAACTAAAAGCCAGTGCAAGACCAAAACGCTTGTCCATTCTTTGATGTAGAAAATCAACGTTATGACCGTGATGATAATCCAAAGAACGATTGTGACGTACTTTATGTAGTCATCGATTTTTCCAAAATCAATTCCAAAGGCCTTAAAGGCAAACATGACTCCGCAAACCGCCAAAATGATTCCGATAAGAACGCTGATGACAGGCGCCGCTTTGCCAAAAAGCGCGGCCACGGTGTTGATCTCTGCGGAAGAAATTGACGAGCCAACTCTTGTAATCAAGCAAATTGCGGTGACCACAAAGTAAATCGCCAAAGACAGCTGGCATATAAAAATGCCCCAAGTTCTAGGTTGTTTTGCCATATTATACTCCTTGCAAAAACGATGCTTAATTATACATTCAAAATTTTGAATAGTCAAATTTTTTTGAACAATTCAAAGCAAAAACTTGAGTCAGAATCTCTTGCCTCCCTTAACAAAATCCTCAAAACTGCGATATAATAAATGCAGAGGAGCAAAGCATGAACGAAGTTTACGATTTTATCAAAAAGTGCGGAACGTATTATCTTGCCACGGTGGAGGAGGGACAGCCGCGTAACAGGCCCTTTGGCACAATAAACATTTTTGAAGGAAAGCTTTACATTCAGACTGGAAAGAAAAAGGACGTCTCAAAACAGATTCAAAAAAATCCGCGCGTGGAGTTGTGCTGCTTTGACGGCCCAAGCGGAATATGGCTGCGTCTTTGCGGAACTCTTGTCCGCGACGACCGACGCGAGGCCAAGGCCGACATGCTTTCGCATTATCCTGAATTGCAAAGAATGTATTCCGCTGACGACGACAACACTGAAGTTCTTTATTTTACCGACGCGACCGCGACGTTCGCAAGCTTTACAAGCGCTCCAAAGGTCGTAAAGTTTTAGCCGCCGCTTGCCTCAAGACATTTATTGCGATTTGTGATACAATATTCCCATGAACAAAAACATCGAGCTGCGTCTAGCGACAATCGCGGACTATGACGGAATTTTTGAATTGTGGAACAGCGAGGAACAGAGCCGGCGCGCGATGAATCCTGTTGACGACACGCGAGAAGGAATCGCGCGCTACATGAAGCGCAATCCCAACACTTGCTTTGTGGCCACTGCAAAAGACGGTTCGGGCGACGCGGCTCAAATCGTTGGCGTTATTCTTACGGGCCACGACGGCCGCCGCGGGATAATCCACCATATGTGCGTTCATCCAGACTACCGCCGCGAAGGCATTGCAGGCGCGCTTGTCGCCAAGGCCGAAGACGCCTTGCGCGCGGAGGGCATAAGCAAGATTTTTGGACTTGTCTTTAAGGACAACGACGCGGCCAACGCTTTTTGGGAGCGGCAAGGCTACACGCTCCGCACAAATCTCAACTACCGCAACAAAAGTTTGAACGACGCGGTTCCGCAGGGGGAATGAGATGGGCGGCGACAATTTTGGTCTTGCCAACGATTCGCGCGCCGGCAGTTTTAGTCTTGCCAACAGCGCGCGTGACTTTTCAAACTTCTCTCTTAAGACCGCGCGGCTTGAGCTTGTTCCGCAGAACATAAAGTTTTTGCAGTCCACTCACGAATACGCAAGCGACCGCGCGACGATGCGCTACATGCTTTTTTTGCCCAACGACACAATCGAGGAGACAAAAAATTTTTTGGAGCGGGCGCAGGCGGAATGGCAGAGCGCAAACCCGCGCGACTTTGAGTGCGCCGTTTTTCACGACGGCGAGCACATAGGCGGCGTGAGCGTCACCTTGCTCGATGGTTGCGCGGAGCTTGGCTGGTGCCTCAAAAAGTCAGCGCAGGGGAACGGATACGCGCAAGAGGCGGCGGCCGCCCTAATCCGGTGGGCTAATAAAACTTTTGGCGTGACGCGCTTTATTGCCCATTGCGATTCGGAAAACGCGCCTTCTTGGACAACGATGGAAAAGCTTGGAATGAAGCGGGTTGGCTGTACGGGCGGCCGCTACAACAAGTCAGCGCCAACCCAGGAGCGCAAGGAATTTACCTACCAGCTTGACATCGCCGACGAATGGATAACGCTTGAGCGCTTTGACATGAAAAACATTCCGCAAGTGATGCAAGTGGTTTTGCCCCTTTGGGCGCCGCCTAGCGACGACAAAGAATTTGTCCGCATGGACGTTGAGTTCATCGTTCGCAACAACATTTACCAGCCAAGATTTTCGTTCCAGCTGACAGACAAAAAACGCGAGTCCGGCGACGAAGTTTTGAGCGCCGCTTTCTTTACCTTAAAGGGAGACACAAACGACGCCCGCAACTGGCTGGACCAAAAGTCGCGCGACTGCAAGCCCGAACAAAAACGCTCGCTTGAGATGGTAAAAACTTACTTGGAATACATGGACAAAAAGGCCCTTTCTTTTATGACCGGCGACGACATAAAACTTTCGCTCTACGTAAGCCGAAAGCGCGGGGCGGGCGCGGCGCTCCTTGCTCGCGTTCTTCCTGCGTTAAAAGAAAAAGGCTATAAAAATTTGTACTTGTGGACTGACAGCGATTGCAACTGGAACTGGTATGTAAAAAACGGCTACGAGCTTGTAAGCCAAGAGGTCTACGAGCCGTTTTCGGAACCGGGCGACGACTACAAGACATTTGTTTTTAGGAAGGAATTATGAAATACCGAAAAGCTACATCAATTGATATAAAAGAAATTTGCGCGCTTGTCAAAGACGCGATTTGCGAGATGGAAAAAAACGGCATCCACCAATGGGACGACGTTTATCCTACGCAGGAAGAGTTTTTGGCCGACATAGAGGCGCAAAGCCTTTGGGTGGGGCTTGAAGGCTCGCAAATCGCCGTCATTTATGCGCTAAACAAATGGCAGGACCCCGAATACTTTAAGGCCGCCTGGACTTATCGGGGCGAGGCGATTTGCGTGATCCACCGCCTTTGCGTAAACCCAAAATTCCAGCGGCAAGGCGTCGCAAAGAACGCTCTGGCCCACATAGAAGACCAACTTAGGCAAAACGGCGTTAAATCGATCCGTTTGGACGCCTTTAGCCAAAATCCGTTCGCGCTGCGGCTGTACCAAAAGGCGGGCTATGAGCAAAGGGGAGAGGCCGACTGGCGCATGGGACACTTTTTGCTTATGGAAAAGAATTTGTAGGTTAGGAGCCGCCCGCCGTTTTTGGTCAGTTTGCAGTCAAAAGCGCGGGTTCGTTCCCGCATTTTTTCCACACTGCTTGTGGAAAATTTTGTTGAAAATTGTGGAAACTTTGTGGAAGAAAAATGTGTCAATACCTATTCGTTTGTCAATTAAAAATAAGATTAGAAAAAATAGTTTTTAGTGTATTTTAATTCCTTATAATATAATAAATTAGAACTGTCAACAACTAAAATAACAGAATTTGGCTAAATAGCGGTTTTACAAAGAAATAAAATTTTAATAAATTTTTTTCAACTTTTACGGTGGGAAACTTGTGGAAAACTTGCGACTTTTTTGCTTGCGGACAGGCCTTTTATGTGGTAAAATAGCGTTTACTATGGAAAACAAAAACGCTTGGCTAAAATACGACAATACAAAGCAAATCATGGACTTTGCGGAGGATTACCGCAAATTTATCTCACAGAACAAGATTGAACGCGAGTGCGCGGCTTTTTTTATCGAGCAGGCCAAAAAGGACGGCTTCCGCTCCATTGAGGAGGTCAAAAAGTCCGGCAAAAAGCTCAAGGCCGGCGACAAGGTTTACGCGAGCGCGATGGGCAAAATCGTGGCGCTTTTCCAAATCGGCAAAAAGCCGCTCCAAGACGGAATGAACATTTTGGGCGCGCACATCGATTCCCCCAGATTGGACATAAAGCAGAACCCCCTGTACGAAGACGAGGGCCTGGCCCTTTTGGACACGCACTATTACGGCGGAATCAAAAAGTACCAGTGGGTCACGCTGCCCTTGGCCTTGCACGGAGTCGTTGCCAAAAAGGACGGAACGGTTGTCAAAGTCGTAATCGGCGAGGACGACGCGGAAGGCGTTTTGGGCGTCAGCGACTTGTTGATCCATCTTAGCGCCGAACAATTGGAAAAAAAGGGCAACAAGGTTGTCGAAGGCGAGGCGCTCAATATTTTGGTGGGAAGCATTCCTCTAAAGGCGCCCGCTTCCAAGTCCGCCGCCTCCAAGGCTTCCAAGGACGACGAAAAGAAAAAGGATGCGGTCAAAGAAAACATCCTTAAAATACTCAAGAAAAAATACGGCATCGACGAGGCCGACTTTTTGAGCGCCGAGTTGGAAGCCGTTCCCGCGGGCGCGGCCAAGAATTACGGTCTGGACAATTCCATGATTATGGCTTACGGCCAGGACGACAAGGTTTGCGCCTACCCGTCGTGGCGCGCTATCCAAGGCTTGCCCAAAACCGACCGCACGGCCGTTTGCCTTTTGGTGGACAAAGAGGAAATCGGTTCGGTTGGCGCCACTGGAATGCATTCGCGCTTTTTTGAAAATGCCGTGGCCGAAGTCTACGACCTTTGCGGGGGCTACACCGAACTTGCCTTGCGCCGCGCCCTTGCCAATTCCAACATGCTCTCAAGCGACGTGAGCGCCGCCTTTGACCCCAACTATCCTTCGGTGATGGAAAAAAAGAACGCTTGCTTTTTGTGCAAGGGAATCGCGCTCAACAAGTTCACAGGCTCGCGCGGAAAAAGCGGCTCAAACGATTCCAACGCGGAATTCGTCGCCAAGGTGCGGAAAATTTTTGACGACGCGGACGCATCATTCCAATTGTGCGAATTGGGAAAGGTCGACCAAGGCGGCGGCGGAACGATAGCCTACATCATGGCCAACTACGGCATGAACGTGATAGACAGCGGCGTGGGCGTTTTGAACATGCACGCGCCTTGGGAAATAACCAGCAAGGTGGACATCTACGAGTCCTACAAGGGCTACAGGGCGTTTTTGATAAACGCGTAAAAAGAAGCGTCCGCAGGACGCGGCAGGAGGCTTGAATGGATTTTGGCTCTCAGACAATTATTTTTGTAATGATTATCGCCGGCGCGCTTTTGATGCAGTGGAACATAATCCGCTACGCGTTTTTTCTTAGCGGCATGAGCGACGTAATTTCGGCGGGCGACAAAAAGTCCACGGCCCTGCGCGCTTTGGGACTTGTCCTCTTGATTTTCTTTTTGCTGGGCTATGTCTTTACCGCGCTTTTTGGAAAGCCCGACTTTATGATGGGCGGCATTCTTTTTGGCGGAAGCATTTTTGTCGCCATTGTTTTGAACATTATGTTCAACTTGACGGACGTTGTAAAAAACCGCACCCTCGAAATTTCAGAGATGCTTATCGAAATGATTGAGGCGCGCGACCCCAACCTTAGCGGCCACAGCATTTATGTCCGCAACTTGACTATGCTTTTGTACAAACATTTGCCTTTCTCGCTAAGGGCAAAAATAAATCCTGTCAGCATCGAGTACGCCGCCCTTATGCACGACCTTGGAAAACTTGCCGTTCCCGAAGCGATTTTGAACAAGCCGACAACCCTTGACGATGAGGAATGGAAGATTATGAAAAACCATCCCGCCGCGGGCGTAAAGATGCTTTCTCCGATAAAATCTTTTGAGCTGATCATGCCTTGGATCAAGTATCACCACGAGCGCATCGACGGAAAGGGCTACTACGGCCTTAAGGCAAAAGAGATTCCGCTTGAAGCGCGAATCATTTGCGTGGCGGACAGCTATTCCGCCATAACGATGAAGCGCGCCTACAAGGAGGCCAAGACTTACGACGAAGGCATCGCGATTCTAAAGGATTGCGCAGGAAGCCAATTTGACACGCAGCTTGTGGACATCTTTGTTTCGATACCAAGGAATCAAGTCGAGGCTTGCGTTCCAAAAAATCATTTAGTGTGATTAATTAATGAAGAGCAAAAAAGAAGGCCCGCGGCAACAACCGCGGGCCTTTGTCATTATGTTATTGTCGGGCGTGCCCCGACAATCTTTTTGTCAATGACTTAGGCTTTGTTCAAGCGGGCTTCCAAATCGTCGAGCGTGGCGCTGAGTTCCTTGGGAAGGTGCTTGCCAAACTTAGGATAGTGGTTCTCGCGAACGTCCTTGACTTCCTTCTTCCATCCTTCGATGTCAACCTTGAGGATTTCGGGCAAGGTCTTCTTGTAGTAGTCGGCCAAGCCTTCTGTGTTGAGGGCGCCTTCTTTGGGCATAAAGCCGATGGGCGTGTCAATGCAGTTGTCCTTTCCGTCGCAGCGGTCGAAGATCCAAGCCAAAACGCGGCTGTTGTCGCCGTATCCGGGCCACATGAATCCGCCGGGCAAATCCTTGTTGTTCTCGTCCTTGCGGAACCAGTTGACGTAGAAAATCTTGGGGAGCTTGTCCTGGTCTTTGGCGGCCTTGCCAACGTCGATCCAGTGCTGGAAGTAGTCGCCCATGTTGTAGCCGCAGAAGGGCAAAATGGCAAAGGGGTCGCGGCGAATCTTTCCGACTTCGGCGGCGTTGATTGTAGAGGCGGCTGTGATTTCCGATCCTACGATAGAGCCAAGGAATACGCCGTGGTTCCAGTTGCGGGCCTGGTGAACAAGCGGAACTGTTGACGGGCGGCGGCCTCCGAACAAAATCGCGCTGATGGGAACGCCCTTGGGGTCTTCCCAGTCGCTGGCGATACAGGGGCACTGCTTGGCGGGAGCGGTAAAGCGGGCGTTGGGGTGAGCCATTTCCTCTCCCTTGGGAGCCTTGTCCTTGGGGAGGGCGTCGCGTGTCTGGCCTTTCCAGTCAACCAACTTGCCCTTTGCGGGATATCCAATTCCTTCCCACCAAACGTCGCCGTCTTCTGTGAGGGCGCAGTTTGTGAAGATTGTGTTCTTCTCTGCGGAGATGAGAGCGTTCTTGTTTGATTCGGCGCTAGTTCCGGGAGCCACTCCAAAGAAGCCGGCTTCGGGGTTGATGGCGTACAAGCGGCCGTCGTCGCCAAACTTCATCCAAGCGATGTCGTCGCCGACAGTCTCGACCTTCCAGCCGGGGATTGTCGGAATGAGCATGGCCAAGTTTGTCTTTCCGCAAGCGGACGGGAAGGCGCCTGTGACGTACTTGACTTCGCCCTGCGGGTTTGTGAGCTTAAGGATGAGCATGTGCTCGGCAAGCCAGCCTTCCTTGCGGGCAAGAACGGTGGCGATGCGCAAAGCGAAGCACTTCTTTCCAAGAAGGGCGTTTCCGCCGTAGCCTGAGCCGTAAGACCAAATGAGGCCTTCGTCCGGGAACTGGCTGATATACTTGTGCTCAACGTCAGCGCAGGGCCAAATGCCGTTGTCGCTTTCTCCGTTGTTGAGCGGCTTTCCTACTGAGTGCAAGCAGGGAACGAACTCGGCGTTGGGGTCGGCGTTGAAAATGTCCAAAACCTTTTTGCCGGCGCGAGTCATGATGTCCATGTTGAGAACAACGTATTCTGAGTCAGTGACTTCTACGCCGTTCTTTGAGATGTTCGATCCGAGGGGTCCCATGCAGAAGCACTGAACGTACATTGTGCGTCCGTGCATGCAGCCTGTGTAAAGTCCCTTCATTGTGGCCTTGAGCTCTTTGGGGTCGATCCAGTGGTTTGTCGGGCCCGCGTCCTCTTCCTTTATAGAAGAAATGAATGTGCGGCTTTCTACGCGCGCTACGTCGCTGGGAAGCGAGCGGAAAAGGAACGAGTGCTCCTTCTTCTTGAGGGGAGTGGCGAGGCCTTTGTCAACGCAAAGCTGCATAAGGCGGTCATATTCTTGGTCAGAACCGTCAACGACAACAACGTTGTCCGGTTCACACATTTTGATACATTCCTCTACCCAAGCCTTGATTTTTGGGTGTTTGATGTCATCAAGAGTCAAGCTCATATTAAACTCCTATAAGGTCGAATTTGGGGAATATTATAATGATTATTATGATTTGTTTCAATAGTTGCGCGCGGGCAGGCTAGTTTTCCAAATCCTTCATCATCAAAAAGTCCTTGAACTTGATGTGCTGGACGGCGCTGGTGGAAAAGTCAACTTCGTCGTTGGTGATTAGGATTTTTTTGCGCGAGTTGTCCAAGGCGTTGAACGCGGCGAATTCGCGCTCGTAGGCTTTTTCTTCGGCCACGCTGTAGGCCGCTTGGACAAGGTATTCCTTGCCGTCTTTTGCCGCGAGAAAGTCTATCTCTTTTGAGCCGGCGTTAAAGACTGAGATTTCGTAGCCCATGTATAAAAGCTCGTTGTAGACGATGTTTTCAAAATTATGGGTCAAGTCAAAGCGGCCGTCCTTTGCGCGGATTGAATTGAAGGCGACGTCAGCGTCATACATTTTTTGGTAGTAAGCCAGTTCGCGCTTGGCTTTGGCCGAATACAAGCCTACGGATTCAATAGCGTAGGCTTCTTCAAGATACGCGATGTACTTTGCCACTGTCGTTACGGAACATTTTAGTCCGTTTGTCTTCATGAAATTTGCCACCGAGCGTGCGGAAAAAATTCTTGCGTTTGAAATCATCACGTAATTGGCAACGCGCTTGAAGGCCTCGGTGTTGCGTATTTTGTAGCGGCTTATGATGTCGTTTAAGATTATCGTTTCGTTCAGCTCGTTTAAATACGCCTTTTGCGCTTCCGGCGAATTGAATTCAAAGCGCTTGGGAAATCCGCCCCATGCAAGGTAGTCGCCTATGCTGGCCTCTTTTCCAAGTTGTTTTGTGTATTCCAAAATTTCCTTGTAGACAAAGGGTCGCACTCTAAAGGAAACATAGCGCCCGCTTAGTTCCTTTGTGAATTCGCGCGAAAGCAATTTTGAATTTGAGCCGCTTATAAAGACCGAACAGTTTTTTACGCGCAAGGTTCGGCAAGCGGCAGCCCAATCTTTGACCCGCTGAATTTCGTCCAAAAAAACATAGCAAAGGTCGTCGCCGCGATTTTTTTGAACGTATTTTAAAAGCGCCGCGCAGTTTGGAATTTCTTCCAAGATTGAAGCGTCCTCAAAGTCCAGCGATATTATGTTGGCGCTTTTTTGCCGCAGTTCCTGCAAAATTTCGGAGAGAATGACGGATTTTCCGGCGCGACGTATGCCTGTTATCACTTTGATTAAGTCGCTGTCGTAAAATTCACGGACTTGTTCTATGTATTTTTGCCGTCTTATCATATTGTACAATATATCATGGCCTTGCAAAATTGTCCAGCATAATGGACAATTTTTTGATTTTTGAATTATTGTCTAGTATAGTGGACAATAATTTGTTTTTTGAAAAATTGTCCAGTAGTGGAAAAATGCCCGCGCTTTTTGTTGACACAGTTCCCCAAAAATGCTAGAATACGGGTAAATGACATATTCACAAAAATTGTCATTTTAACATTTTCTATATAACGAGGGCGAATATGGCTAAGAGCGCGTTTTTGTTTCCGGGACAGGGAGCTCAGACACCCGGAATGATTAAGGATGTTGCGGAGGCTTTTCCTGCCGCGAAGAAAGTTTTGGACGACATTTCGCAGATTGCGGGAAGCGACGTGACAAAGCTTTTGTGGGAAGCGGACGCGGAGACCCTTTCGCGCAGCGACAACAGCCAGCTTGCCATCACGGCGGCTTCTTTGGCCATTTGCGCGGCGCTTAAAGATAAGGGAATAGTTCCCAGCGCGGCGATGGGCTTTAGCCTTGGAGAGTTCCCCGCTTTGCACATCGCGGGCGTTTTGAGCTTTGAAGACGTAATCAAAGTCGTTATCCAGCGCGGAAAAATCATGCAGGCCGTTTGCGAAAAAATCGCCGCCGAGAACCAAGGCCACGCGCCCGGAATGAGCGCCATTTTGGGCTTGCCTCCTGAGAAGGTCGCCGAAATCGCCGCCGGAATCCCAGACGCCTACGCCGCCAACTTGAACAGTTCAGTTCAGACAGTTATCAGCGGAACCGAAGCCGCGCTCGACAAGGCCGAAGCCGCCGCCAAAGAAGCTGGCGCAAGAAGAGCCGTTCGCCTTAAGGTTGCCGGCCCCTTCCACAGCCCGCTTATGCAGCGCGCGGCCGACGAGTTTGAAAAAGCAATCGCCGGCGTGACGTTCAACAATCCGACAATCACCTTGTTCAGCAACGTGACAGGAAAAGAGGAGACAAGCGGAGAGAACGCAAAGAAGTCCGCCGTCTTGCATTTGACCCACCCAGTCCGCTGGACCGACGAAGAGGACGTTTTGGCCGCGCTCATCAAAGCCGACGGCGGCGAATGGAAATTGTTCGAGCCGGGCCCGGGACAAGTTTTGAGCGGCTTGTGGGCCAAGACAGCCTACGCCGAAAATCTCAAGTGCCTCCCGATAAATACTGCGGAAGCGATTAACGGACTTTAATGTAAGCCTAAGACGCGCCGCGTTTTGGTTAACTTATAATTTTTGGAGATTAATATGAAACTACTGGAAAACAAAAAAGCCTTGGTCACTGGCTCAAGCCGTGGCATCGGAAAGAGAATAGCTGAAGTCTTTTTGCAGAACGGCGCCGAAGTTTGGGGCCTCTGCACAAAGGAAAGCGCCGGCAAAGCAGACTTGGAAAAGTTGGCCGCCGACAACGGAGTGGCCTTCCACGAAATTTACGCGGACGCTTCAAACGCCGAACAGCTTAAGGAAGTTGTGACAGCCGCGCTCAAAGAAGCCGGCGCCTTTGACGTTTTGGTCAACAACGCCGGAATTACAAAGGACGGACTTTCGTTCCACATGAAGATGGACGACTGGAAAAAAGTATTGGACGTAAATCTTACCGGCGCCTTTGTGGCCACGCAAATTGTTTCCAACGACATGATTCACAAAAAGCATGGCTCGATCATCAACATGACAAGCATCGTCGGCTTGCATGGCGGCGCGGGACAGGTCAACTATTCGGCCAGCAAAGCGGGCTTGATCGGTTACACAAAGAGCTTGGCCAAAGAAGTTGGCAGCCGCGGAGTTCGCGTCAACGCCGTCGCGCCTGGCTTTATCGACACCGACATGACAAAAGCCGTTGACGAAAAGATTCGCGAAAATTGGATTACCCAGATTCCGCTGCGCCGCGCGGGACAGGTTGAGGACGTTGCCAACGCCGTCTTGTTCTTGGCCAGCGACATGTCAACTTACATTACGGGGCAAGTCCTCGGAGTTGACGGCGGAATGGGATGTTAAAATGCGCGTCCCTGCGCATTTTAACATGTCGAGAATTTGCTTACGCAAATTCTCGCAAATCGTTTGAAGTACCGATGACGCGACATCCTGTCGCTAATTTATAAACTGGAGTTTTTATGAGAAGAGTAGTTATTACTGGTTTGGGAGCGGTTACGCCGCTTGGAAATTCTGTTGAAGAGACATGGGCGGCCATCAAGGCTGGAAAGAGCGGAATCGCGTTGATCGACCGCTACGACACAACGCCCAGCAACATCAAGTACGCCGGACAGGTAAAAAATTTTGAGGCCGAAAAATATATGGACGCGCAAGCCGCGCGCAAAATGGCTTTGTTCACTCGCTACGCCGTTGCCGCCGCCAAGATGGCGCTTGACGACGCGGGCTTGACCGGCAACGCCGACGTTTTGGCCAAGGCCGGCATTTACCTTGGAGTTGGAATCGGCGGCTTTGAAGTCATCGAAAACAATTGCATCAAATGGTACGAGTCTGGCAAAAAGCGCGTCAATCCAATGACGATTCCACAGTTGATTCCCAACGAGGCCAGCGGAAACATCGCCATCGCCTTTGGAATCCACGGACCTTGCCATACAATCGCAACAGCCTGCTCAAGCGGAACCGACGCGCTTGGCGACGCGCTTGACTTGATTAGAAGCGGCCGCCGCGACGTTTGTCTTGCAGGCGGAGCGGAGTCAGCTATCAACGGCTTTACGATTGATTCGTTCGCGGCTTTGCAGGCGCTTAGCCGCGCGCGCGTCGACGACCCCACAAAGGCTTGCCGTCCGTTTGACAAAGACCGAGACGGCTTTGTAATGAGCGAAGGAAGCGGCGTTTTGGTTTTGGAAGAATACGAGCATGCCAAAGCGCGCGGCGCCAAGATTTACGCCGAGCTTGCAGGCTACGGCTCCTCAAACGACGCCTACCACTTGACCGCCCCCAACCCCGACGGATTGCAGGGAGCCGCCGCCATGACAGAGGCTATGAACGACGCTGGAATCAAGCCCGAGGACGTTGTGTATTACAACGCGCACGGAACCAGCACCCACAAGAACGACTCTGGCGAAACTCAGATGGTTAAAATCGCCTTTGGCGACGCCGCCAAAAAGCTTCACATCTCTTCAACAAAGAGCATGACAGGACATATGCTTGGAGCCACAGGCGCTGTCGAAGCGATAATCACTACCAAGGCTGTTTCTGAAGGCTTTGTTCCGCCCACAATCAACTTGGACAACCCTGACATCGAAGGCGGCTGCGACTTGGACTACACTCCCAACAAGGGAATCGAAATGAACGTCGACTGCGCGATGAGCGCCACTCTTGGCTTTGGCGGCCACAACGGCGTTGTTGTGATTCGCAAGGTTAGCGGCAACTAGAAACAGTTCAAGGCCGCAAGGCTTTGCTAGCCGCATAAGCCGCAACATTCGCGCTCGCTTACGAGCTCGCGCGAACAGCGGTAATTTTAGGAGTTTTAATATGAGCGTTACAAATGACATTGAATCGTTGTTGCCGCACAGAAAGCCTTTTTTGTTCGTTGACGAAATCGTAAGCGCCGACGACGAAGGCAGCGTGAGCACCCGCAAGTTTACCGACGAAGACTTTTTCTTTAAGGGACATTTTCCGCAGTATCCGGTGGTGCCCGGAGTGATTTTGGTTGAGACAATGGCGCAGGCCGGAGGAGCGGCTTTGAGCTATCAAAAAAAGTTCAAGGAAGGCTCGCTCTTTTTCTTGGGAACGGTTGACAAAGTAAAGTTCCGCCGCCAAGTTCGTCCTGGCGACACTGTCCGCATGGAAATCAAAAACCTTCGCGT
This sequence comes from Treponema sp., assembly GCA_017551705.1. Taxonomy (GTDB): domain Bacteria; phylum Spirochaetota; class Spirochaetia; order Treponematales; family Treponemataceae; genus Treponema_D. The sequence goes on along the minus strand of JAFZLA010000018.1, from coordinate 61,744 downwards.
CAGCGACCGCATGATCAAGCAATCCGGTCAAGCCTTTGTCGGCGACGAACTCGCCGCGCAAGCAGAATGGATGTGTTTAGTTGGCTCCGCCAACTAAGCACAATTGTTCGATTTCCTTGTAAGGCTTGCATTGAGCCAGCGACAAGGCGACGACGACCGCGCGTTTGGGAAGGCAAAGACTTTGAGCAAAGTCAAAGCCCTTCTTGAATTGCGCGGCGTTTAATTTTACGGCCAGCGCGATGTGCGGATGCCAGTTGTCCGGAATGTAGTTGCGGTTGTCGCCCGGCTCAAAACTGCCTCCAATCAAATCATGGAGCGCGGCGTTTAATTCAAAAAGCGCTGGATTGCTTTTTCGCGCTTGCTCGCGATTCCCCAGCGACAAAAAAATCACCTTGTCCAAAAAGTTGTCCGCTCCAAAAAATTTTAAAGGCAGCGCGCCGTCATTGCCAAAAGCCGCGCGGTCATTTTTTGTCGCCCAAAAGTTTTTTGCAAAGTCGCGGAACAATTTCTGCAAGCCAGGCAATTCCGCCTGCGTTGCGTGAAATACTCCAAGCGTAAGATGCGGCGGAACGTCATGCTCTACCATAAAATTGTTTGCGCAATTGTCGGCCAGCGCCTTGACGGCCGCCTTTATTTGCGCGGCGGATTCTTTGTCCGGCAAAAGGGAAATTGCGTATGTCAGCTGTTCCGCTTTTTTCATAAAAAACATTATAGAATAATTTTTGCTTTTGCGGTAGTATAACGCAAGAATGAAAGCAAGTCCGCTAAAAACAGTTCATGTTTCCGCCGCGATAATTTTGCGCGACACCCCCGGCGCTCCCGACGGCGGGCGGCAAGTTTTTGCCACCGAGCGGGGTTATGGCGACTGGAAGGGTTGGTGGGAATTTCCCGGCGGAAAGATTGAGACTGGGGAGACGGCGGCCGCCGCTTTAGCGCGAGAAATTTCCGAGGAGCTTTCCGCGCAAATAAGCGTTGGAGAGCGAGTCGCCGTCGTCGATTACGACTACCCGGACTTTCATCTTTGTATGGAGTGTTTTGTCGCGCGTGTGACAGGCGGCGAGCTGAAGTTGCTTGAGCATAAAAGCGCGGCGTGGCTGGACGCGCAAAGTTTGCGTTCTGTCAAATGGCTCCCGGCCGACCAAATTGTATTGGATAAGGTTGCGGCGCTTTTGACGAGCGGCTAAACCGCCGCTTCATTCCCACTTTTCTACGACAAGGCAGAGCGACCAGCTGCCGAACATCTCTATTGATTTCATCTTTCCGGTGACGGTGACTTTGCTGCCTTCTGTCGGAAAGTCTTGCGGATATTTTTTTTCTTTCGGCGGAATGACTGTAAGACCTGTTGGGCAACAACCGGTCGCGTCCCACATTATTACGGCGTAAATACGCGCGCCGTCGTGGAGTTCCGAGGCGAATTGCCCGGTGATTTTTACGCTTTTGTTTTCGTAGTCCCCTGGCGAAACCATCATGTCAAAAACGACGGCCGTGGCCATGTTGTAGTTCATTTTTGAAAAGTCGTAGTCAAACTTTGGCTCGGCGCAAAAGGCGAGCGCGGACATGAACGCAATCGCTGTCAGTAAAAATATTTTTTTCATTCCGCGCCTCCTTGTTCGCGCATTATTGGCTTGCAAGCAATCTTACTTCAACGCCTTTTTGAGAACTTCAAGGTTGGCTTTCATGGCGTTAAGGTATGAGCGGCCGCTCTTGATGTCTTTTTGCGTAACAGACTGGAGCGAGTCCATTTCCAAAACGGCTTGGTTCTTGGCCTTGGTGTTGGAGACGATTGTCTTTGCGATTTTTTTGTCGCTCTTTTCTATTGTGAGAACGGCGGGCAAGCCAAGCGCGTCAACTTTTTTGGCAAGGAAAATCACTGTTTCAAAACTGGCTTCGGTTTCGGCGCTGCAGCCCACAAAGGCCGCGTAGTATTTTAGGTTGTAGTCGTCGGCAAGGTAGCGGAAGGGGAATCGGTCGCCGAACAAAATTGTTTTTTTGCTTGCGGAGCCAACCGTTTTTTTGTATTCCGCGTCAAGGGCGTCCAACTGTTTTGTGTATGAAGCGGCGTTGGCCTTGTACAAAGCGGCGTTGGCGGCATCGAGCGCGCAAATTTTTTGGCAAAGAACATTCGTGACCGCGGCCGCGTTTCTGAGCGAGAGCCAAACATGCTCGTCATATTCAACTTCGTCGTGGTGGTGTTCGTGGCCATGCTCATGATCGTGGTCGGCATGTTCATGGTGGTGGTCATGCTCGTCCTCGTCTTCTTCATCGGCCTGCATTCCTTCGACGACTTCTTCTTCCTTAACTTTGTCGCCCAACGCTTCCATCATGTTGACGACGAGCATATTTTTGTTCTTGGCTTCGGCAACGGCTTTTTCGACCCATTCGTCGCTTTCGCCGCCTACAAAGACCAACATGTCGCAAACAGAAATTTTGGCGATGTCCTTGATTGAAGGCTGCCAGCTGTGCAAGTCCGTTCCGTTGTTTTGGAGCAAGGTGACGTCAAAGTTTGCGGCCTTGGAGCCAAGAATGTTAACGACCCAATCGTATTCGGGGTAGGTGACGCAAACTATTGATTTTTTAGAAGCGGCAAAAGCGCTGGCAAAAAGAGCCATAGACGCGGCCAAAATAATTGTCTTGATATTTTTGTTCATTTTTAACCTCTATAATAATTTTGCAATTTTTTTTAATAAAACAAAAATGAATTCTAAACGTTGAGCCTGATTTTTTGCGAGACCAGAGTTTTGGACTTAAGGACTGGCCCACAAAGAATCGAGGCGTCCTTAATTTTTTTAAATCTTGCGCCGCTGGCTGCGACGGCAAAAAACAGCGCCAAAGACAAGAGCTTTATGTTTTGCTCCGCTATTTGCAAGAGTTGGCAAACAGGACAATCGTCGCCGTGGCATTCGTGGAAGCGTTCCGCGGCCGAAAAAAAGATGGAGCAAAATGTCAGCGCAAAAAGCGCGGCGGCCAAGAAAAAAGCGGCTCTTTTTAGTTTTCGTTCTTGCATTTTTGGCACAGTCCGTTTAGCGATGAAAGATTCAGGTTTATCTGAAGTCCAAGCTCTTTTGAAAGGGACTTTAAGTATTGCTCTGTCTTTTTGTCCGAAAGGTGAATTACCGAGCCGCACTTGCTGCACAAAAAGTGAATGTGTTCCTCGCAATGGTGTTCTTCTTCCGCGGTCTGGTAGACAAAGCCGTCGGCCACCATCGACTTGTGTTTGGTCAATTTTCCGCTTTCGGTCATTTTGTCCAAGTTGCGGTAAACTGTGGTTTTGTTCACGTCCACGCCATTTTTTTTAAGAAAGGACGACAGCTCCGCCGCGGTAAAGCCCTTGTCCATTTTCGTTTGGATGAACTGAGAAATTAAGTCGCTTGTTTTTGTGTGGTATGACTTTTGCAACACAGTTGCAATTTATAAAGAAATTTTGTTTTTTTGTCAAGCGCTTCGGGGTTGCTGCGCTAATCCGACATGTCGGAGTCTAGGTTGATTTTTACGCTGTAGTCAGGGAAGGCCGCCAAAACGTCCTGTATGATTGAGTGACATTCGGCCTCGCGGTCGGGAGCGTCAAAGGAAATGACTGTGTCAAATTTTATTATCTTTTTTTCTTTGTCAAAATAAAAGCCGTGCATTTGCAAAACATGTTTATGGTTTTCCAAAATGTCCAGCACAAGCTCTTTGGCCTTGGTCGCCTCTTTGTCGTTTGTGTTGCGGGAATAAATTCCAACCGCGGTCAAAATCACGCCATGCTCGTTAAAAACTTCCATCGCAATCTTGTTGGAAAGCTCGTCGATTTGCGCGGCGTTCATAGTGTCGTCAACTTCGACATGGACGGAGCCTTGCAGACGGTTGGGGCCGTAGTCGTTTAGGAACAAGTCGTAGGCTCCGTAAACGCCGGGCACAGAGCATATTGTTTTTTTAACCGCAATGGCGGTTTCGCGGGGAACGCGCGCTCCCAAAATGTCGTCAAGAGTGTCCTTTAGCATATCGATTCCGTTCTTGATGATAAAGAGCGAAATTAAGACTCCGACATAAGCTTCAAGCGCAAAACCAAAGAATTTCATCACAAGCGCGCTGGCCAATACAGAAGTCGAAAGAATCGCGTCGTCAAGCGCGTCGTGGCCGGAAGCTTCAAGCGCCTTGCTGTTGACTTTTATTCCCATTGAGCGGACATAAAGTCCTAAAAAAATTTTTACAATGATTGCCGAGGCTACAATAATCAGGGTTAAGGTGGAATAATGGGCCTCTTGTGGAGAGATGATTTTTTTAATTGATTCTTTTAGCGCCGCGATTCCTGCGTATATGATGATTGCGCTGATTACGCTCGCGCTTACGTATTCGCCGCGTCCATGGCCATATGGATGCTCCTTGTCGGGCTTTTTGCCGGCCAGCTTGACTCCGATTATGGTGATGATTGAAGAGAGCGCGTCCGAAAGGTTGTTGACCGCGTCAAGTACGATGGAAATCGAAGACGACGCGATTCCAACAACTGCCTTAAAGGCGGCGAGCGCGACATTTGCAAGTATGCTTATAATAGAAACCCGCGCGATTGTTTTTTCGCGCGGGTCTTTTTGAACGGCCTTTTGCATTTACTCAACTCTGGCTCGAGCTTTTCCCGCTTCCTTGGCTTCCTTTAGCGCTTTTTCTGCGCGCTCCAAGGCTTGCTCGTAAGATTTGTCCTCCTCGTCAAAGAAGGAGAATCCAAGCGAAACCGTAACAGGAATGCTTTTGTCTTTATATTGAATTTTTTTGGAGGAGATTGCGTCAAGCAATTTTTGCGCGTATCGCCAGCAGTCTGACTTTTGCATTCCGCCAAAGATTCCGATGAACTTGTCGCCTTCCCAGCGAATCAAAACGTCGCTTGAGCGGCTGTGCTCGTAAAAAATGCTGGCCATTTGCGCAAGGACAAAGTCGCCGGCATCTCTTCCGTAAGAGTCGTTGAGCGACTTGAAGTCGTCGATGTCCATGGCCATAATCGCGGGCTTTTTTTCCATTTGCTTGAATTCCGAAAAGTCCTTGGCCAATTTTTTCTGGCCAAACTCTTTTGGTTTTGCGTCGCGCGAGGCGGCGTCTTGGTCGGCCTTGTCCTTTTTGTTGTTTCTGTTTTTTCTTTCGGAACAAACCATTTGAATCAAGAGAACGGCGAACACGATGTCGAGCAAGGCCATCAACGGAATCGCAATCCTTGAGATGGCTTTTCCGCGAATTTTTCCAACTGTGTCAACGTAGTCGTAAATGTCGTCGTAGTATGAGCCCATCGAGACAACCCAGTTGTAGGGCTTGTAAAGCTTTGAGTAAGTGATTTTGCGGGCAAAGTTGTCGGAGTCCTTTTTCTTAAAGTAGTAGGAACTGAGCACTTCGCCGTCTTTGTTGATTCCTTCAAGTTCGCGCTCGTAGGGGCGATCGCCGATGGCGTCCTGCATGTCGGTTGAGAGCATCATTCCCTCTGACGAGCGGGGGTTGGGGTGGATCAAGCGCACGGCGTAGTTTTTTCCGCCCTTGTAGTTTTTGATTTCGTTTATCCAATAGTAAGTTTCTTCGACAAAGTGCGAATTGTAAACCTTGGAGCTTACGATTGAAATCATCGTGTTGTAAAGGTGCGCTTGCGTGATTCCAAAGTAGAAGCGGCCAACAGGATTTTCAACTTCGCGCCATGAGCAAAAAATGCTGTCCAACGAGCGCGAGGTGCGGTCCCAGTTTTCGGGCATGTTTTGCGACAGGGCGATTTGCTCGTCCAAGCCGGTTACCAGGGCGTAGCCCCACATGCCGCGCTGGTCTTGCGAAGTGAATTCTCTGTCCAAAACCGCTTGAACGGCTTGAACCGACCAGGCGCGTCCCATCGGCTCTGTCAAACTGTTTTGGCGTTCCGAAACGGCCAAGTCGAACATTTCGGTCGAATCGTCTTTGCTGCGCTCAAACTCGTTGATAAAATTGGTGACGGAGTCTTTTAAGAAGTTTGCCTTGAACTGAACTGCGACTTCCCTAGCTTGGTCAATGTAATTTTTTTCCTGAAAAATATACAACGCAAAGAATACATTGAGGATAATGAATGACAAAAACAATAAATAATTCTTCTTTATCACAATAGAACTATTATAGCGCAAGCGGAGCGGTTTTAGCAAGAAATTTTTTCAAGAATTCTTTGGGCGCAATTTTGGCCGTCCATCGCGCTGGACACGATTCCGCCGGACCAACCGCTTCCTTCGCCCGCAGGGTAGAGGTTCGCTAGGCCCTGGCACTCAAGGCTTTGCTTGTCGCGCTTGATGCGGACGGGGGTTGAGGTGCGGGTTTCGCTAGCGATCAGGAGCGCGTCGGGGCAAACAAAGCCCTTCATGTTTTTGTCGAACTGTTGGAAGGCCGCTTTTAGCCGTTCCGCAATGAACGGGGGGAGCCATTGGTCAAGACGGCTTGCGACTACTCCCGGCGTGTAGCTTGATTTGGGCAAGCTGGAACTGTCGCGGCCGGCCAAAAAGTCCACAAGCCGCTGCGCCGGAGCCGCGTTGGGGTTTGCAAGCCCAGAATTGGGGGCGCCTGAATTGCCCGCAAGCCCAAGACTGGCGCCGCCATGCGCGTAAGTCTCCCGCTCCAGCCACGACCTAAAGTGCAAGCCCGTTAGCGGGCCGCCCGCAACTGGACTGCCCGCAAGCCCAAAACTCGCGCCGCCGGAACTGTTTGCAAGACCAAAACTGCCCGCCGCCTCGCCAACCTGGCCCGCGATTGTCGCTATGTCCTCCGGGCGTGTCTCCACCACAATCGCCGCGTTGGACCAAGCGGAGTTGCGCTCGGCGGCGCTCATTCCGTTGACCACAATTTCCTCTGGGCCTGTCGCGGACGGAACGACAAAGCCCCCGGGACACATGCAAAACGAATAAACGCCGCGCCCGTCGACTTGCGCCGTAAGCCTGTATTCGGCCGCTCCAAGACCAGCCTCGTTCCGTTTTCCGTGATATTGAATTTTGTCAATCAATTCGCGCGGGTGTTCCACGCGGACGCCGACGGCAAAGGTTTTTGCTTCCAAGGATTCGGGCGCGGCTTTTGCAAGCAGCTCGTAAATGTCGGCGGCGGAATGTCCTGTGGCCAAAATCACCGCGTCGGCCAAGAAGTCTTTTGGTCCGTCCGCAGTTTGCGCCTTTACGTCGCGGATTGCGGCAAGCCCAGAATCGGGGCCGCCTCCTTCGTTTTTGGGCTTTCCTTCAATAATAAAATCGACGACGCGGCTCTCAAAGTGGAACTCGCCGCCGAGCTCGATGATTTTGGCGCGCATGTTTTGGATTATTTGCGGAAGCTTGTTGGTTCCGATGTGGGGATGAGCGTCGGTCAAAATTTTTGGGTCGGCTCCAAAGTGGACAAAGGTTTGCAAAACTTCGCCGATGTTACCGCGTTTGTCGCTGCGTGTGTAAAGCTTTCCGTCGCTAAAAGTGCCGGCCCCGCCTTCGCCAAAGCAGTAATTGCTGTCAGCGTCAACGATTCCTTTGACGCTTATGGCCGCGATGTCGCGCTTGCGGTCCGGGGCGGGCTTTCCGCGCTCGATTATGACGGGCTTAATGCCGCCTTCCAAAAGTTTGAGCGCTGCAAAAAGTCCGGCGGGGCCGCTTCCGACTATGACGATTTTTTTTGAGCCGTCCGCTTTGCGCCACGAAAATTCTTTTTGGGCTTTGGGCGGTTCTTGGCCGACATACGCTTTGTAGCGCAAGCAAAGCTTTAACTGGCCGTGCCGCGCGTCCACCGATTTTTTTACAAAGACAAATTCGGCGCGCTCGCTTCCGGAATATTTTTTGCGCAGCTCCGCGTTCAGTTTTTTTGAGAGCAGGTTTTTATCGCCTTCCTCTTGCGCCTTTATGATGACGCTCAAATCGTAAGTCATTTTGAAATCGGTTCCGCTCCTGGCGGGTCAAATTCGCCGGCGGCCGCTCCCACAAGCGCCTCAAGCGCGTAGGGCGAATAGCTGTAGCCTAACAGAACTGTGTCAGCCCAGTCAAAGTCGTCAACCAACACCGGCGACATAATCGCAAAAATCACAATCTTTTTTCCGCGGCCGGCAAGCGGCTTTAGCGCCCTTGCGACCGCCGCTGAATTTTGGTCTGCCACGCACATTATGATTGTGTCGTAGGCCTGCGCCGTCTGCGGAATGTTTTGGGCGGCCCATTGCGTTTCGTTTGGTCCAAGCGCGTAGTTAAAGCGGAACTCGCCGCTTGACGGCCAGCGCTCTTTTCCAGCCTTAAAGAATTGCGGCTCGCTTCCGCAAAGCAAAACTTTTCCGGCGCTTTCGCGTGTGAACGGAAGCGACTTTTTGCGCGCGGCGGTAATCGAGCGGCAGGCTTGGTCAAGGAAAAATTTTTGGCCTTCTTTGTCAGGAATGCGCTGGTCAATCGCATTTTCGTCTGGGTAGAGGGGAGCGGTGTTCTTTCCTTTGTAGTAATTTAGTTTTGAAAGAATTACGCGGCGCGCGGCGGTCACAACTTTCTTTTTAAATTCGGGGTCGCGCTTCATCGAGGCCAAGACGTTTGTCCAAAGGAGCTCGTCAAGCTGCGCGGTTGTCGAAGAAATCACGATGTCGTTGCCCGCGTCGATCGCCATCTTAAAGGCGCGCGAAACAGAGCCCGCGTACATCGTGGCTCCGTTCATCATCATGTCGTCGGTGATTATCAAGCCCTTGTAGCCAAGCTGCTTTCGCAAAATGTCCGTCAAAAAATATTCGCTCAAACTGGCCGGCTCTCCGTTGGGACGAAGTTGCGGAAAGCTTAGGTGGCCGCTCATTATGGCGGGAACGTCGTTCTTTATCAAATATTTAAAAGGAACAAGCTCGCGGTTTTCGAAAGTTTTTTGGTCGATGTTTATGCTTGGCAAAAAAATGTGCGAGTCGTTTTGCGTGTCGCCGTGGCCGGGAAAATGTTTTGCAGTCGGAATTACGCCAGCGTCAAGGCAGCCCTTTGCCCAGGCCGCTCCAAGGATTCCCGCGTCGCGAGCGTTCTCGCCAAAGGAACGGGTTCCAATTATCGAAGAATTTTTGTCGGTGTACAAATCGATTGTCGGCGCGAAGTTCATGTTGATTCCAAGCGCGGCGATTTCTCGGTTTATGTAGTAGCCCGAATAATAAGCGTCGTAAGGATAGCCGCTGGCGCCGATGGCCAAGTTTCCGGGCGTGATGCTGGTGTTGCCCTTTACGTGGCGGATCCAGCCGCCCTCTTGGTCGGTGGCGACAAAAAGCGGAATTTGCAATTTGCGGCGCTGGGCTTTTTCTTGCAGCGCCTTTACCGAGCGCGCCACAAGCGTAGTGTTGTCGGTGTTCCAGCCAAAAACTTTTACGCTTCCCAAGCCGCGCGCCAAAACCCATTCGTTCAACAGTTCGCTAGGCTCCGCGCCCGCCCAGCCGAACATAAGGATTTGCGAATACAATTCTTCGTCGCTCATTCGGGCGACAAGCGCGTCGGCAAGCTCTTCGTTGGGGTAGTCGCTCCAAAAGTTTATGTCGTTTTGCGCGAGCGCGGCGCGCGGGGCGACCAGCGTTGAGGCAATGAAAAGCGCTAAGGTAAAAAAGCGGCGCGGCGTTTTTAGGCTTGCAAAAAGTTTCATTTTGCGCCGCCTTGTTCAAGAGCGCGGATGTAGGCCGCCGCTTCGTAGGCCGCGATCGCTCCGTCGCTTACGGCTGTGACAACTTGGCGGAAAGGCTTTGAGCGAACGTCGCCAGCCGCGTAAAGGCCGGGAATGGCTGTCTGCATTTTTTCGTCGGTGACGATGTAGCCGGCCGGGTCAGTTTTTAGCATAGAAAGCAGCTCCGTTTGAGGAACCATTCCAACGCTTACAAAAAGCGCGTCACAAGGCATTTGTGTTGTCGCGCCAGTTTGCGTGTTTTGCAAAACGACGGCGGAGATTTTTTGTTCGCCCAAGATTTGGGTGACGACGCTGTTCCACAATACCGAGATTTTGGGATTGGCCAAAACGCGGTCGGCCACGGCTTTTTGCGCGCGCAATTGGTCGCGGCGGTGGACCAAATAAACTTTGTCGGCCAGCTGCGAAAGATAGTTGGCTTCGTCGCAAGCCGCGTCTCCTCCGCCCACTACAAAAATTGTTTTGTTTCTAAAAAGCGGGCCGTCGCAAACCGCGCAGTAGCTTACGCCGCGGCCTTCAAATTCTTTTTCGCCCGGGACGTTCAACTTTCTGTGCTCGGCTCCGGTTGCCAAAACGACGGCCTTGGCAAAGTATTGGCCCTTGCTGGTTTCAAGCTTGAATTTATTTTGAATTTTGTCTATCGATTTTACTTGCGCGCTTGCGACCTCCGCGCCAAAGGCTTTGGCTTGTTCCTGCATGGTTTGGATTAGCGCGTAGCCGTTTGCGGCGGGAAAAACGCCGGGATAGTTTTCGAGCCCCGCGATTTTTAGAACTTGGCCGCCCGCCATCGAAATGTCCAAGGCCAGCGCGCTTAGGCCCGACCGAGCCGCGTATTGAACCGCCGCCAAGCCGGCCGCTCCCGCTCCGACAGAAATAAAGTCAAATTCGTTTTGGACATTTTCGCTCATTCTTCCATTATACTGAAAGGGCTATTGCTTTTCAATCGCTTTTATTCTATCATCGCGGAATGGATTCAAAAATTAAAACCGACGGAATCATATTGGACATAGACGGAACCTTGTGGAACACGACAGGCGTGGTGTCTGGCGCGTGGAACAAGGCCATTGACGATTTGGGCTATCCCGCCCCAAAGACAAATCCCGCGCTCTTGCAAAAAGAATTTGGAAAGACGATGAACGCCATCGCAGACGACTTGTGGCCGGCGCTTACCCAAGAACAAAAAAATGTTTTGATGAAAGAATGTTGCAGGCAGGAACAAATCGCTCTGGCGCAAAACCAAGACGACATAACTTACCCAGCCGTTCGCGAAACGATACAAAAACTTTCGGAGCGCTTTGGCCTTTACATCGTCTCAAACTGCCAGAGCGGCTACATCGAGCTTACGATGCGCAAAAATTTAATCGAAAATTTTATTCGTGACCACGAATGTTACGGCGACACAAAGAAATGCAAGGCAGACAATATTCGTCTTTTGGTGGAACGGAATTCAATAAAGGCGCCGGTTTATGTCGGCGACACTCAAGGCGACGCGGACGCTTGCCGTGAGGCAGGAGTAAAATTTGTTTGGGCTAGTTACGGCTTTGGAAGCGTCCAAAAATTTGACGCGCGGATTGACCGCTTTGACCAATTATTGGACTTGCTCCAAAATCTTGACTAAGTCTTGCTTTGTTTTTGCAAGCGGCTTCTTTAAGTCAAAGGGAGCCAAAACTTCCTGTATGTTTTGTGGAACGGCGATTTTTTCTCCAAGCGAATGTTGGACAAAGTCCGCCGAATAAGCCGGATGGTCGCGCTGAATCAACACAACCGCGTCGCCCGAGCCGTCGTTTAGGTCTTTCTTTATTTTTGCGGCGGCGTACGCTTGCGCGGTCTCCGCGTCGGCGATAATGTCGTAGTTTTTGTACAATTCTTGCGCGGCTTTTTCGGCGGCGGCCTGGTCAACCTTTGCGGGATAGATAAAGCTTTTTATCATCGCCGAGTAGTCGGTAAAGAAGTCTTCCAAGCGCTCCAAGTTGCTGGGGTCGCTGGCGTTGACAGGCGGGCGGTCGTTCATCTTGACCAGGGAGTCCGTTATTATGGGATAGCCTTTTACGTCGGCTCCCAAGGCTCCGCTTGTGGGAACGATAAAGCCGCGCAGGGGGAGCGAAAGTCGCCAGCTGTAAAGGCCCGCCACCAAGTTGGAATAATTGCCCGGCGCCATCGCGTAGTAAATGTCGCCCGACACTTTGTCCTTTAGTCTGGAAAATGCGTAAGTGTAAAAAAACGCTTGCGGCAAAAGTCGGCCGATGTTGGCTGTGGTCGAGACGGTCAAGTTGAATTTTTGAACAAGTTCCCTGTCGCTAAAAATTTCTTGAATCAAGCGGCGGCAGTCTGAAATGTCTCCGTCGATTTCGACAGGATAGACGTTCCCCCCGTTCCAAACAAGGTCGCTTGGCTCCAAGCCGCGTACGCTTCCTTTTGGATAAATCAAGACGGACTTTAGCCTGCTCTTTCCTCTAAGCTGCCTGCAAAGCGACGCTCCGTGCAGTCCGCTGGTCACGTCAAGGAAGGTTGCTGTCTTGCCGTTGAGCGTCAGGATAGTTTCCAAACACGCCGCCAAAAAAGAGATGCCGTAGTCGCGGTGGCAGCCCGTTGGTCCGTTGAACAGTTCCAGCGTGAACAAATTTTGGTCCAGCCGCTTAAGCGCCGGCTCAAAAGGAAAAGCCTTTGTCGCCGTCGTTTCGCAAATGATCGGGGAAAATTCTGTATTGATAAAGGCGCTTGTCAACGCGCCCGCAATCGAGTCAAATGTCGTCTTTTCGTTTGTGTACAAAATCCAGCGGCGCAAGTCCGCGTTTCCTTCGGGAACGTACAAGCCCCCGTCCTGCGGCATGCAATCCATAATCGCCTGCAAAAAGCTGGAGTCCACATTCTTGTCTCTGGTGCTGGTAAAACGCATAGTTCTATTGTAGCGCAGTTTTCGCGCTTTTGCTAGTGGGGGAATTTGTTAACTTAGTTGCGCAATCAATTTCATATTCAACATACCCCTTTACTCTTTTTTCACAATGGGGTATGTTAATGGGGTATGTTAATGGGGGAAGATAAATGGCCTTGCCTATCAGCGTTGATTCTTTAATTAGACAGCAAGTAGTTGAAAACACAAGAATTGATTACAAAAGGGATTGGAATCCTGAAAGCATAGTTCATTCAATTTGCGCTTTCGCAAATGACATAGATAACTGGGGTGGCGGCTACATCGTCATTGGTATTGAGGAAAAAAATGGAATGCCAAAACTGCCAATCTCAGGCTTAAAAAAGAGCTCAATCGACACCATAAACAAAGAGCTTTTGCAATGCTGCAACTTGATAGAGCCGCGATATATTCCAATCGTTGAGCAAACCCAATTTGAAGGAAAAGAAATCATAGTTCTTTGGTGCCCTGGCGGAGAAGCTCGGCCGTACAAAGCGCCTGTTCAAGTTTACGCTCCCAAAAATACGCGGCGCGAACACGCGTATTACATCAGAAAAATGTCAAATACAATTCGCGCGAACAAACTTGAAGAAAAGGAATTGATGCTGTTGGCCAATTCAATCCCCTACGACGATCGGATGAACTACAGCGCCAAAGTCTTTGATTTAAAGGCAAGTTTGATACAAGAATTCTTGTCCGAAGTTGAAAGCGAGTTGGTTCAAGATTCGTTTTCGCGCTCCGTTGAGGAAATAGGAACCGATATGAGGATTATTGGCGGTCCGCCAGAGTTGAGAAAGCCTTTGAATGTCGGTTTGATGTTCTTTAACGACAAACCGGACGCTTTTTTTCCTTATGCCAGAATAGAAGTAGTTGACAAGCCCGATCCTACCGGTGAGGGGATGACAGAAAAAATTTTTACAGGGCCGTTGAATCGCCAGCTTAAAGACGCTTTAAACTATATCAAGAATTACATCATCAAAGAGAAGATCAGCAAATCAAAGAACAAGGCGGAAGCGAACAGAATTTACAATTATCCATATCCCGCCGTTGAAGAGGCGTTAAGCAACGCAGTCTATCACAAGTCCTATCAGATAGGCGAGCCTATAACCGTGATGGTGACGCCGGATAAGATGGAAATTACAAGTTTGCCGGGGCCTGACAGAACAATAACTGACGCGAACTTGAAAAAATGCCGTCTTGTTTCAAAACGATACAGAAACCGCAGAATCGGCGATTTTCTAAAAGAGTTGAAATTGATAGAAGGACGCAACACAGGAATTCCAACGATGTTGCGTTCGCTAAAGAACAATGGATCTGGCCTTCCAAAGTTTAAGACAGACAAGGAACGTTCATTCTTTACAGTCGAGATTCCCGTTCACAAAGACTTTCTTCCTGAAGGCGCGAAACAAAAAAACAACGGCATAAAAAATGCGGCTCCGTCAAAGCGAAGAACATTTGAAGAAATCAAAAAACTGATAGTTGAAACGCTTGCAAAAGAAGGCTCGCTTCCAACTTCCGAACTTGTCGAAAAGATGAATTACAAAAAACTTAATTCGTCAATAGAAAAAGCGATTTCTGAACTTATGAAAGAGCGTGTTGTTTGCTATGAAGAGAAAAAGCTTAAGTCGAAAAATCAAAAGTTAAAGCTTTGTTTTAAGCGCGGCGTTTCCAAGAAATAAAGTGTCTCCGCGTTCGCTCCGGTACAAGTCACAATAGTTTAACTAATAATTTTTCGAAAAAAAGGCTTCCCTGAGATAAAATCAGGGAGGCCGTACAGGTCTTTTTGACAAGGCGCGTCAGGGGAAGCCCCTGAGGTACAATTCCTATTGAAATTGCTGCGCGTGCCTTTAATTTTTTACGCTACTAATTTGTCAAACTCAGCATATGGCTCAAGCATCTGGAGCATGAACTCATATGGAGTAACAACCTTGAGATCACCACTAACTACATCGGCAAAGATGTTTGCTGACGCGCCGCTTACCAGTTTTACGCCCTTCTCGTTAATAGTAACAGGAAGGTGTGTATTACGGGCCTCTACGTTCCAGAATACTATTTCTGGAAGTTTGTACCCAGCCTCTTCATAAGCCTTTTTGTAGAACTCAAAGGTTGATTCCTTTGAAGAGCAGCAGTCAAACTCCATGTCAGAAATGATAAGAATTCGCTCAATCATTTCTTCCTTAGGAACATTTCCGCTTTTGGCAACGTCAAGCAACAGACGATAAACCTTGCCTATATCGGTGTTTGAGCAGTCGTCAAACTTGGAAATGAAGTTTAGCTTCTTTTCTAGCGTGTCTGCCGTATCAGGAACCTGAATCAACTCAGGCTTGGAGCTGAAAGTTACAAAACTGTTCTTATAGGCGCCATCAAGCTGTTCTGCAAAAAGCAAAGCCAAAGATGTAGCAATATTGATTGCAGCAAAATCTCCGCTTCCATACATAGAACCAGAGCCGTCACGAACGACAATAGTCTTGGAACCAAAGTTTCCGCGGTCCAATGCCTTCCAGCTCGCTTCAAGCGGAAGAGTTTTTTCGTCAGGAAGAAATCTGAATCCGCTATAGCTATTCATAAAAGGCGCGACAACCTGATAAGGATAAAGGGTCTTAGCATTGAGCTTCACCCTCTCCTCTTCAGGAATCTCTTCGCCGCGGGCAAGCCTCTCTGCCTGCTCAACAACCTTGTTCAAGAAAGACTTATAACGTTCCTCATCGTTACGCATAAAGGCCTTCTTATATCGAAGCATTGCCTGGCTTGGGTGCTTTGAATAATCAAAGGTGTAATCCTTACGACGAAGGTTATCTTCAAGAATCTTGATTTCCTTACGAAGTGCAGAACACAACTTACGGTATTCAACAGCCTTCATTCCAAGAGCTGCCATTACAATCTTTGCACTGGTAACACTTTCTTTAGAAGAAGTGTTGATAGAAGGAAGCCACTTACCAAGTAAGCTGACTTCTTTACCCTTCTCCATTGCTTCCTTATCTTTTTCAATCTGACTCTTAATAAGAGCGATTGCGTCATCCTTTACAGATGTATCAAGCAAAACAAGAAGGTCATCCCAACGTCCATATTCTGGAACGGCGTAAACAATCTGTTTTGCCATTTCCGGATAGAACTTAGCAAGCTCCTTCAAAAGAACGCGAAAACTGTTGCGTTCTCCAAGACCGCCGCGAATGTTACGCATGTAAAAAAGAATCTTGATTGCAACCACAGGATTCTCCGCATAGGCTTTTGCAAAAAGCTTGTCCAAATCTTCAAGATTTCTTCTCATGCCGCCGCACAAAGAAAAGAAATCAAGACAAGCAGAACCTGTAGACTTATAAGCCAAATCACCATTCTCGGTACGAGCCACGTTCAACTGCATTTTCATTGCCTGTA
Source organism: Treponema sp. (assembly GCA_017551705.1). Lineage (GTDB taxonomy): Bacteria > Spirochaetota > Spirochaetia > Treponematales > Treponemataceae > Treponema_D. The sequence goes on along the minus strand of JAFZLA010000018.1, from coordinate 45,858 downwards.
ATGCGTTCATAATATTTCTCCTTGAGGCAACGCCTCGTTTATCATTCAAAAAAATTGGCAGTTCTGAGACAGGGCTAATGGATAGCTGTCGTCAGACACAAGATACAAAATCGAGGCGGGGATCGAACCCGCGAACTTCAGTTCCCAGAACTGACGCTTAACCGCTTAGCTACTCTAATAGTTGCTGTGCGTATCTTCTGCCAAAACAAGGCACTTAGTAACCCCTTCGGGCCATTGCTCTTCCAACTGAGCTACTCCCGCATGAAGAGCGGGAGATGGGGATCGAACCCACGACACATGGTACTATTGCTGTATGTGCCTTTTAGCTGCCTGTAGGAATCGAACCTACCGTCTCTTGATTACAAATCAAGTGCATAACCAACCTGCCCAAGCAGCAAAACAACAAGACGCGAACTGCCTTAGCCTGGCAGTCTTAGGCATATTGTGATTATTCTTATCAAATCTGTTGCTGCACGCGTCTTTTGAATTACAAATCAAGAAAGTCAATTGCCTCCAGTTACACAAATAACTGCCTTTGTGCAAGCTAACTTTTGTTAGATTTGCAACTCATATTTTAATAATAATAAGCTTTTTCAAATTTGTAATTAAAGTTGTAATTGAATAAAGTACAACTTTAATTATCTATTCCGCAGCCTTGAAGTTGAAGATCGGTTTAATGACATTCACTACTTCTGCTGTTGGTTCAATGTTTGTAACAATTTCACTCATATCCTTATATGCCATAGGTGCTTCATCGAGAGTGTCCTTACAAACAGTTGAACTCCAAATACCTTCCATTGATTTTTCAAAATCTTCGAGCTGTAATTTATAACGAGCTTCTTTACGACCCATTACACGACCAGCTCCATGAGGTGCAGAAAAGTTCCAATCTTCATTCCCCTTACCAATACAAACAAGACTTCCATCTCTCATATTGATTGGAATTAAAAGCTTTTCACCCTTTCTAGCACTAACACTTCCCTTTCTCAAAATCATTGCATCAGTATCAATGTAGTTATGAATCGTTGTAAACTGATCAATGACATCATGCTTATCAAGACGGAGGCCAACACTAATTGTGTCAATCATTGCTTTTCGATTAAACATCGCAAATCTCTGAAGAATCTTCATATCATTGATGTAGTCATCAAAAAGTTGTCCTTCAACATAAGCCAATGACTGCGGAATATTTGTACAAACAGCACTCTTTATTCCTGGCAAAAGAGTTTGTATTTCATCACTACGGCCTTCATCTTTTAACTTTTGAATAGCAGCTCGTACAGCTTCATCATCTGTGTGATTAAGCTGCATCCAAGCCATCTCCTGATAATAATTTGCAACTTCAAGACCAAGATGGCGGCTTCCTGAATGAACTACGATGTATAAATTTCCTGCTTCATCACGATCGGCCTCAATAAAATGATTTCCTCCACCGAGAGTTCCAAGAGAACGCTTTGCATTTCCTATATTTGCCTTTCTGCATCGAATCTTATCGAAATCAATCTCATCAACAAATTTATGAACATGCCCAGCTCTTCGAATCTCTCGTCCAACAGGAATATTTTTACGAATACACTTATCCAATTTTTCCGGATCAAACTTCTCACTCACAGGAGAATCCGCTTTGATGATAAGTGTTTCCATTCCGCATCCAATATCAACGCCAACAAGATTCGGACAAATCTTATCAGCAATAGTCATCGTGGTGCCAATTGTGCAACCAGCACCAGCATGCACATCTGGCATCATACGAATCTTGCTGTCTGCTGCATAAGGCTGATCACAAAGACGTTCAATCTGCTCACGTCCTTTCTCTTCAAGATTATCTGTAAAAACCTTTGCGGTATTGTACTTGCCTTTTACTTCCACCATAGATAACCTCCATCATTGCTGTCTGGCTGCCTTCGCAGCACAGCTGCTCGGAGACTCGCTCAAAATGCTCCACCGGAGCATTTTGCCGGCTACGCCGGCGCTCCCTACCTTTATGGCTTTACTATAGCAGAGTCAAATTCAATTATCACGGAAAATTTAGTGCGAAAATTACTTTCGCTTCATCAATTCTATTTGTTTTGAGATTCGTTCTCGGATAAGATTCCTAAAACTTTCAGGTTCGAGGACTTTTACCATAGGACCAAAGCTTAAAACGCGGACAACAAGTTCTGTCTCATCAAAGCTGTCATAGTTTAGAGTAAGCTGATAAACGTCATCACTGATTTGAACAGCGCTTTTTTCAAAATGAGCAAAGGCAAGCATCATTCTTTCCATTGCTTTTCGTTCGTCATAGATTTCCAGCTTCACGCTAGCGCGTCTATTGCAAGGCAAGCCTTCTTCTTGGCTCTCATCATCTTTTGACTTTTCTGTCAGTTCACAAGAATTGATTCTGGCAATGTTCAATATTGATTGGTATTTTTTTACTTTCGAGATGATACGGAATTTATCATCCTTTTCTGAGTATTCAATCTTATAAGGATTGCAGGCAAATCTTTTGCGCTGCCCAAATCTTCCGGTATATTCTACGCTTATTGTCTTTTTCTGATGGACAGCCGAAAGAACCGTTCGGAAATTTTTGATATATTCAGAATCATCATACGGGTCGTCATCGGAATATTTATCATAGAGATAATAGTCGCGCTCTGTAAAAAGCGGTTCTACATCTTTGAGCTGAAACCTAAGCTGTGTTAGCGTTTCATCATCCACAAACAGTCTGAATCTTTTGTCATCGCAAAGCGCTCTAAGCCATCTCTTTTGCAAAATTGAAAGAGGCATTGTCGGGACATTCTGAATATTTGTACTGTAGTCTTTTTTGATCAGCGGCCATTTGCCGCTTTCCAAAGCGCTTCCAATTGTCATAAAACTTTCAGGAAAAGCGGATTCTTGGACAATTTTGAAAAGAGAATCAGAATCTAGTCTTCCATGCTGACTACAGGTGATAATCGAGGCAACGGTATTGTAATAAGCGCTGTAGATTTCACTAAACAGCATCGTCTGCCTCCCCGCTATTCTCTTCCTCGCCACAATACATGCGGTTCATTTTTCTAATGTCACCGTAAAAACGACGGGCAATGATTTTTTCCGAACAATCAAAGAAAGTTATTCTGCAGATAAAGCTTCTGGCCCATGGAATAATTTCCTGCGGATCAAAAACATCTGCGTCAAACTGCGCGTTATTATCATCAAGCAGAGTTATTGTTCCGCAGCGTTTTTCCCTCAAAAGACGCTGATAAATAAACTTTTCATCCTCTTCAAAATGAACGCGGAATGTTACATGAGCGGTTGTTGTGTCGTTATGTCTTTTGTTTTGTTTGAGAGCCACTCCCCAAATGTGTTTCCGAAGTTCTTCAAACTCCGCTCTCTTTTGCTCAAAGCCAGAATATACTTCACCAGTTGTAATTCCAATAATGTAGTCAAAACGTAAAGCAAGAAAATATTTTCCGTTAGGACGGTACCCCATTAGATACATACGACCGCCCTGCGCGCTCTGATAAATCATGAGAGGGACCACTTCGTTCGGAAAAGTTCTGTCTTCCTCCGCTCGGCGTTGTTCAATAGTAAGATAGCGATGTTCTCGAATAGCCTCAAATACCTGTTCCACAAAATCGGATTCAATCGAAGAAGTAATATAATGATGTTTGAACTGGAAAACCTCGCTTTCTTTCTGCGCGTTTTTTGGAAGCTTGTCATATAAGAAACTGCCTGTCACGCCACATGGGGAAATCTCAGAAAAGAATGAAAGAGCGTCTTCCAGTCCGTTCAAATCGGTCATTGAATTGCGAAAATAGAGCATTGTCTTTCCGTCTTTTTCCAATGAGATTAAGCCTAATTCCTCATATTCCTTCAACTTTTTTCTTAGGCCGGATTCTTCGGGCAGCATCTCCTGAGAGAAATCCTTGAGATAGACATCATTTATTTCGTCGAGAAGTTGATTCAAGGTCTTTTTTGAACCGTCCGCAAGAATATCCATCAGCATAAAATGAAGCGAAATATCCATTGCTGTAAAGGATTTTGTCTTAAAGATTTTATACAGCGGATTGTGAATTGTGTGGCGGCTATCGATTGAAAGAAATGTTACCTTGCCGTTTTCATCCGGACGAAAAGCCATGTATCCGTTCAGATAGTTTTCCAGACGGCGCTTTTCATCATCATACGTACGCGGACTCTTTCCAAAAAACCGGTCCCGTGTTTTAAATCCATAGATATAAAAACTGCGGACATAAGTTCTAAGAGTATCAAGATTTTTAATCAGTTCCGAGTACGCCATAAGCCATTATACCACAAAAAAATCATATTGCCGAACAATTTCCAAAAATATTTTATCCAACTTTTCATAATTGTCCTGCGCTTCATCAATGACAGGCAACGCCATGAGTTCATTAAGTTTTGTCTCAATGAATGAATCGATTTGAGGTATTCTAGAGCCTTTCTTTTTCTCTTTAGATTTCATTTTTACCGACAGCAGTTCCTCAACAGAATCTTTTAATTCAATTGGTAAAATTTCATCAACAAGTTTTGAAAATTCAGTTGGAGGTACAGTATGTTTCCGCATAAGCCATACACCAGCCAGCACCGGGCGAAGCACATACAGATATTTCTTTAATATGACTTCCGATTTAGATAAATAACTCTTGGCATTGCTTTTTGCCATGCCTCGATAATGATGAATCATTGCAATTTGAAAAAAATAATCCTTCATTATTGCTTTTGCGCAATCCCACTCTGGCGTTGTTCGATATACAATCGGAGAGTTGGCCCATTCAAAAAGAACTGGATTTGATTTATAGAGATGCTTAAGGAATTTCTTCAAATCCCAACCGTTAATGTCATAAATTTCATTCAGTTCGGCGTCAATAAAATCAGGCAGTTCTTTTACCCGAAGATAATCCTCAACTGGCCGAACAAAAATGAAACGAACATCATAGTCAGAATCAGGACTTGCAAATCCCCAGGCGCGGGATCCGCTCTCACACGCATATATAATACGAATATTTTCCCGTTCCTCAATCTGAGTAAGCTTTGCCTTAATTTCTTGTATAATTTCATTTTCGTCAATTATTTCCATTCTGCTACCCTGCATCCAATTATATTTTCGAGATCTATGATAATCACGGAAAATTTAGCGCGAAAATTAATTCAAAATACGGAGAATACTGGACTCGAACCAGTGACATCTTGCTTAACAGGCAAGCGCTCTGACCTACTGAGCTAATTCTCCAAATAAGGTTCGTAGGAGAGTTGAACTCCCGTTGACTGGATGAAAACCAGTTGTCCTTGCCGTTAGACGAACGAACCAAAAAAACGGAGAGAGAGGGATTTGAACCCCCGATAGCGTTACCGCTATAACAGCTTAGCACGCTGCCGCATTCGACCTCTCTGCCATCTCTCCAAAAATAGGTGGGCGTACCAGATTCGAACTGGTGAACTCTTGATCCACAATCAAGCGCGTTAAACCTCTCCGCCAACGTCCACATGTAAAAGAGAACTGGATGGGATTCGAACCCACGACTAATGGTTTTGCAGACCATCCCCTTAGACCACTTGGGTACCAGTTCAAACACGCGCATTAGGATTCGAACCTAAGGCCTTCGGTTTTGGAGACCGATGCTCTACCAGCTGAGCTATACGCGCATTAGTTTCAAGCGCTCAGAACTTCCGCATCCTCCGCAACATCAACCTCGACCAGTCTCGTTACAATGATATCGTCCATGGGTACGGCCAGGACATGAGCAAGCGCAACCAAGTTGTCGAGCGTAGGCATGTTCTTGCCGGCAAACCAGTTGTACACCGTCTGCACATAAGGGAAGTCGAGAATACCCTGCAGCTGACGAGGAGTAATTCCCCGCTGCTTCATAAGTGTTTTGATTTTTGCGCCTGTCGCCTCTAAATCAAGCACAGGCCTTAAGACTGTTGTTTTCACGTTGATAACTCCTATTCAACTCGGAGCCTCAACGCCTATTAGGAAGGTTACGCAGAAACTCCGCTTACAAAAATTAACTTGCAGTTCAACGAACTGTTTTCATGCCAGCTTTCATTCTCACACCAAGAATGTTCAGAGAAATGACATTCCGACCATGAATGATTGCAACTATGTTCGAGAAAATTGGAATTATTACTGTTCATAGCGCTCATCTCTGACCCCCTTATGAGTGTAAGCCGGCACAAGCCAACTTTTGCGTCGTTTCAACGCTTGATACAGATTTTATAATTTATCCAAAATCTGCAAACGAGGTTGTCATAGGCTTTAAGCGAAGCGTGCCTTGACGACCTCGTATGATTTTAATATAACATAACTAACCATTCTTGTCATTAGCGACGTTCTTTAATATCCTTGTCTTTATACTTCGAAAGATTCTGCCGGGCCGGATTTGAACCAGCGACCACATGACCCCAAATCACGCATTCTACCAACTGAACTACCGGCAGGAAAAATGGGCAAATGTGGATTCGAACCACAGACCTTCCGGATGCGCTTGCGCGTAAGCGCAAACGTCAATAACTTCCTCTCATGCAAACGACGCGAAGCGGCGTATATGAGCCGGATGCTATAACCAACTAAGCTATTTACCCATGATGTACAAGATGGGGCTTGAACCCATATTTCCAAAGGAAAGCTGCTTTTGAGGCAACCGCGTATGCCAATTCCGCCACTTGTACGTATTTAGTTCTGAAGAGACTCGAACTCTTAAGCCTTTCGGCACCAGGACCTTAACCTGGCGTGTATTCCATTTCCACCATCAGAACATAAGCGCGGAAGGATGGACTCGAACCATCTAAACTGGATTTTCAGTCCAGCGCTTTACCAGTTAGGCTACTTCCACATTAAAGAGCAGGTTACAGGATTTGAACCCGTGATCTTCGGTTTGGAGGACCGACGCGATAAACCAACTACGCTAAACCTGCGTTTTAGTTGTCATGCCAGGATTCGAACCTGGAATTAAAGAATCAAAGTCTCTTGTGTTACCAAATTACACCACACGACAATATTGTCTAGCCCTTGTTGGAATTGCACCAACGACCTACGGCTTATAAGACCGGCGCTCTTACTAACTGAGCTAAAGGGCAATAATTATTTTTTAATTCAAGCCGATTTCACCCCCCTAACAGCGCATTCAACTTCAACGACATCACGGACAATAAACTCATCAATGGACACTCCGTAAACCTCGGCGATGACAATCATGTTATCGATGCTTGGGATATACTTACCTTTTTCCCATGCGTAAATTGCCTCAGGACTAGAGAAATTGAAAATAGTTTGGATTTCACGAACCGAATAACCTGCGCGGATTCGGCATTCTTTGATTTTAGCGGCAGTTGCCGCTACGTTGATTACTGGCTTATTAATTTTACACATACGTCGTTCCTCCGTTTGGATTAGGAGAAATTATTGACGTTTGCGCTCACGCGCAAGTCCATACGTTTCTCCTTAATTTTGGGAGCCAACGCATGTATAAAAAAGTTTTAAGCGCTGGCCTTCCCTTCAAAATCTTCAAAAGCAGCTTGGCGCATAAAGCCAAGTCCGTTAAACAGCCCTTGTATCTGTCCCAGAGGCATAAAGCCTTGCAACGGGAATCCTATTGGGAATTGAGACGGTTTTAATGTTTGCAATCCAAATGATTTAGAAAGTGCTTTCATCTCAGTTCCTCCTTCTTAAGGTACAAGGCGCCCAACGAGCGCTGCTTCTAAGTTCGACGTAAAAGAAACGCTTTTTTGATGGCTGCGGAGGCGCTTTTGCGCCGACTGCAACACCTTAGAAGCCAAACGAAAGCTCTGCTTTCGTAAGTGATAACTAAAATATACAACAAAAAAGCAACTTTGTCATTCAAGTATATCTTGAATTCGTTTCATACTTGAATGACTGTATCCTATCAAAATCAAATGCAATTATCACGGAAAATTTAGCGCGAAAACAGCAAATGTGAAAGTCGCCCATTCAAAAACTGCAGGCCGTTATATCTAAGGATTAGACCTAAAGTAAAAGATATGGTGCTGTCGAAGATGAGGACGAAAATGAAAAGAGAAGCAGAACAGCAGTGATATGAATACAATGGAAAATGAAGGGTAGAATTTAAGGTGAAGAGATTTACTTCTAAGGGAACGCCACTGTTATCCTGCTTGTTTTAAGTCGGAGCAGCCTTGTTAAGCGTTCCCTTTTTTTATGTAGTCCTCATCATAAGTGGACTAATACTTCCTACGAAAACGAAAGAAAATTATTTTGCGGCTAGGGCGTCCGCCATGTCAAAGATGATTTGCTTTTGCTTTGGGCTAAGGTGATTGAGTTTTGTTATAAGGCGTTTTGTTTCGGGTGAAAGCCGGACATCTGCGGAATTCTTTTGGGGCTCCTTGCCGGTTATGAGAAATTCGACAGAAACATTTAACGCTTTCGCGATTTTTAAGGCTAAGTCTGTGGAAGGAGCGCTTTTTCTGGCGATTCCTTTTGATATATAGGACTCTGGGAACCCTGCTTTTGCGCCCAGTTCTTTTCTTTCCATTCCGCGAAATTTCAATTCTTCGTCAACGTTTTCCCAAAAACTCATGTTTTTAATTCTAAAGACTATTGGTATTTTAACCTTGCTTAAAATAACTATTGGTAGTATATTGTCTTTATAAATACCAATTGGTATTCATAATAATCTTTTGGTATTTACGGAACATTATGGCAAACGCAAACTTAGGCAAGGCAAAAGCCGCAAAAATGACGAATTTTACACACAATACGCTGACCACGCCACCGCTTGGAGCAAGGGCGGCGTCACCGACATTTCCAACTGCGTCATGCTCTGCAAAACTCACAACCGCAGCAAAGGAAACAGATAGCCCAAAAAGTCCGCCCTCCTTGAAAATTTCCCCCAAACGCGCTATTCTGTTCACTGATGAAATATCTCAAAAAAGATTCCGCGTGGGAACGCGAGTTGCTCGCGCGATTCATAGATTACGCAAAAACTTATTCCACTTCTTGCAGCGCCGCCGCCGACAAGGGAAGGCAGCCTTCCACCGAATGTCAGCGCGACTTTGCCAACAAGATTGCGGCCGAGCTTAAGGCGCTGGGCTTTGAAGGCGTCCAGGTGACAAAGTTTGGCTACGTTTACGCTTATATATCGGCGAACCACGGCGCTGGCAAAAAGGCTGTGGCCGACAAAAACGCGCGGGGCTTTTGCCTTTTGGCCCACTTGGACACGGTTGAAGAATGTTCGGGCAAAAACGTCAAGCCGCGCGTCAAAAAATTAAGCGCGAAAGACGCCGGCTTTGCGGGCTGCGATGTCGGCGACACAATCATAAGCAGCGACGGAACGACGCTCTTGGGCGGAGACGACAAGGCCGGTTTGGCGGCGATTGTGACGGCGCTCCACTACTTGATAAAAAATCCAAAAATCGCGCGCCCAAAAGTCGAACTTTGCTTTTCGCCCGACGAAGAGACCGGGCACGGAATGGACAACGTTCCGCTTGATTTGATAAAATCAAAATGCGCATACACTGTTGACGGAAGCCATGTGGGCGAGCTTGAATGCGAATGTTTCAACGCCTGCAAAAGCGAAGTTGTCTTTGCGGGAAAGGCGGCGCACACTGGCGACGCGCGGGCGGCCAAAATGGTCAACGCGATAAGCGCCGCGTCCTTGTTCGTTCAGTCGCTCCCGCGCGCCGAGGCGCCAGAGACCACCGACGGCTACGACGGATTTTTCGCGCCGCTGGAATTTAGCGGAACGATGGAAAGCGCGCGCGTGTCGCTTTTGCTGCGGGACTTTGACGCGGCCGGAATGGAGAGACGTAAAAAGTTGGTCAAAAAACTTGCGGACGCTGCGGCCGCCTCGTTTGGCGCGAGCGTCAAGGTAAAGCACGTCCAGCAATATTTGAACATGAAAGAGGGAATAAAAAAAGCGCCCGCTGTCGTGGACCGTCTTGTGGCGGCCTGCAAGCAAAGCGGGGTTGAGCCGGCCTTCAAGCCCATTCGCGGCGGAACGGACGGCTCGCGCCTTACCGAGATGGGAATCCCTTGCCCAAACATTTGGACGGGCGCGCATGACTATCACAGCGAGCGGGAGTGGGTGAGTTTGAACCAAATGCTTTGCGCTTGCGACACTATAATTTCTTTGGGGGAACAATATGCATGAATATCGAATTGAAGGCGGATTTCCGATAAAGGGAAAAATCACCGCCGCAGGAAACAAGAACGCCGCGCTTCCTTGCATCGCGGCCACTCTTTTGACGGAAGAAAAAGTCACGCTGCGCAACATTCCCGAAATCGAAGACGCGGGCGTGATGTTCAAAATTTTGGAAGGGCTTGGAGCCAGCGTAAAAAAAGTTGAAAAGCACGTATGGGAAGTGACCGCGCAAAAAATCGACGCGACCTTGATTCCGCCCGAGCTTTCCAAAAAAATCCGCGCCTCGATTTTGTTCGCAGGGCCGCTTATCGCCCGCTTTGGAAAGGCCAGCATGATGCCGCCCGGAGGAGACGTAATCGGAAGGCGCCGCTTGGACACCCACTTTTTGGCTTTGACCGAATTGGGCGCGCGCGTTGACATCGACGGAAAATTTGAGTTTAGCGCCAACAAGCTTGTGGGCGACGACATATTCCTTGACGAAACTTCGGTCACCGCCACCGAGAACGCTTTGATGGCCGCTGTCCTTGCCGAGGGTCGCACCACAATCACCAACGCGGCCAGCGAGCCACACGTCCAGGACTTGTGCAAAATGCTCAACGCGATGGGCGCCAAAATTACTGGCGTTGGTTCCAACATTCTTACGATTGACGGAGTCAAAAAACTTCACGGTTGTGACTTTGCCATCGGCCCCGACTACATGGAAATCGGCTCCTTTATCGGACTCGCCGCTGCAACTCGCGGCTCTGTTACGATAGAAAACATCAACCCGCCGGACATGCGGCCCTTGCGCATCGCTTTTGGCAAGCTTGGCATCCGCTGGAACATAAACGGAAACTCTTTGGAAGTGGCGGCCAACCAAGACATGAAGGTAAACCCAGACTTGGGCGGCATGATTCCAAAAATCGACGACTCGCCGTGGCCGGGATTCCCGCCGGATTTGACCAGCATCATGACGGTTGTGGCGACACAAGTCGAAGGCAACGTTTTGATTTTTGAAAAAATGTTCGAGTCAAGAATGTTCTTTGTTGACAAGCTTATCGGAATGGGCGCGCGAATCACTCTTTGCGACCCCCACCGCGCCGTTGTGTCCGGCCCTTCCGTATTGCACGGAGACAAGCTTGTGTCGCCCGACGTTCGCGCCGGAATGGCGATGGTAATCGCGGCGATGATAGCGCGCGGCGAAAGTTCCATCAGCAACGTTTACCAAATCGAGCGCGGCTACGAAAACTTGATTCCTAGGTTGAAGGCCCTAGGCGCCCACATCGAGTGCGTCGAGGTGAAGTAGTCATTGCGGCGCGATAATCTTAGTCGCGCCGCAAAAGGAACGAGTCAAGGCCTTGAGCGCAGCGTGCCTTGACCGTTCCTAGTCGTTCTTTCTTGACAAGAAGGCCACGCTCACTGTGGCCAAAAGGATTATGTAGACCACGATTCCAGCCAAAAGCGCAAGCCGCGTTCCGACCATCGCGATAAAGACAAGGTTCAGCGCCTTGATTGAGTATTCAATCATGTGTTCGATAAAGTAAAAGACCAAGTTCAAGACAGGCAAAATGAAAACCCACTTGAATTTGAAGATCGCTCCCGGAGCCAGCCTGTAGTTCCACGCGATTGTGGCCACAAAGATGAAAATCACCAAAAGCATGAATGGGTAGAAAATTCTGTTGAGCGATTCTACGCTAAAGACTTCGCTTGAGTATCCGTAGTCGGGAGCTTTGCGAGCCAAGCGGTTTAGGAAGAAGGGGTTTAGGTTTCCTTTTCCTGCGGCCGAAAGCAAAATCAAAGAAAAGTCTTCGTAAGGAATCGGCAAGAACAATTGGTTCTTCGACAAGAGCGACTCAAGCTCTTGTCGGCCGCTTCCATTGCCTTTGAAGTGGTATTCTGGCTCGTTTTTTTGCTCGCGCGAATTTCTGCTTACCGAGCGGAGCATTATGTAGGGGATTGATTTTATCGCAGGGTCTATGCCAAGCCTTTCCGTTTCGTAGAGGCCCAAGGACTTTGTGTCGTAGGCCTTCATCTTTGCGTATGGCGTTGACATGGAGTATCTTAGCATTCCGTATTCGTTAAAAGAAAATAGCTCAAGGCCGCGCAGGTATCTTAGGCTTCCGCCAGTTCCGTCAACCTCGGTAACGCCGCGAATCAAAATTACGTCGTAGCATCCGTCGGGATGTCTGACAGAAAAGTAAATGTCCTTTGAGCTTTCAAAGAGGCTTGCGTCGTAAGTTTCGTCTATAAAAAAGAATTTTTCCAAAAGTTGGTCGCGCGAAATTTTTAGGTAGCGGACAACGTCCGGGTCGCGGGCCTTTCTTTCGTTTTCGAGCGAAAGGTCGTTGAAAATGTAATAGGCTTCCTCAAAGTTTCCGTTGTTTAAATGTTTGTATCCTTCCAATTTTTTTCTAAAGAAAAGGTTTCCTTCGGACGGCTCTTCTTTTTGGGCCGCCTGCAACTTGTTCCAGGCCTTGCTGGCCATGTCCTTTGCTTCGAAAACGTTGGGGTCGTTTGGCTCGCAAAGGCGCTCCGCTTGCACCGAAAGGTAGTGGGCGGCAAAGTAATCTTTGGCTTCAAAAAATTCGCGCGCCTTTTGAATCATTTGCAAAACGGTCATCTCGCTTTCATCAAAGCCGTGGAAAGTTTTTTGGGCGTAGTTCAGGTTTGTTTCCGAAAAGCTCTTGTTGCGCTCTTCGCGAATTTTGGCCTTCATCTCTTTAAGCTCCGCCTCAAGCTTGCGGTCGCGCTCCTTGAGTTCCTGGTTGTTGGGGTCCAGGGCAAGCGCTTTTTTGATGTACTGAGTCGCGGCCTCGGGATTTTTTTGCATGCGGTATTGGTCTGACAAGCGCAAGTAGTCTGTCATCAAGGCAGGAATTTCGTGCATGAACTTTTTCTTTGAGTTTTCAAACGGAAGCAAAATCAACGTTCCGATTGACGCGACGAACGTTATGACAAGAGCCGCGACGATTATCTTTTTTAGGAGCAGCGCTATCTCGGGGCTAAAGCGGCCGTTGACCCTTTGCTCTGATTCGGCAAAGGCCAGCGAGCAGGCCAGCAAAAAGCCTGTAAGCAAAATCGAAGGAAGCGCCTCAAGGACAAATGACAAGGCGTTGGCGCTCTTGTAGGCAAATTCGGAGCCGGCCGAAACGCTTTGCATCGGCAAAAGAAAAAGGCAGGCTGTCCAAGTGGCGACGGCCGCGAATATTGTGTAGGCCAAGAACGAAGGAAGAAATTTTTTCATCGCGCTCTCCTTCGGTTTTTGCCGGCGTGAATGATTCCCTTTACGCTTCCAAGCAATACCAGCGCCAGTATTATCGCGCAGTTGAGCGCGCACTGGAAGTTTTGGCCGACGACGACCGCAATTCCGCCAATGTCGTTTATCGCGCTTATAAAGGTGTCAAAGTGTCCCAAATAGTAAAGGCAGTTCAAAGTCAAGATGGCGAAGGTGTCAAAGGTTATGTAAAAGGCGTCGGCCAATTTCCATTCGCTGGCCGAAACTATCGCTCCGATTGCAACTAAGGCCAGCATCAACGAAGAAAAAACAAGCCAGGGGAGCTTTCCGCCTTGGCAGGCTTGGTTGGCCTCTTTTTGGATGATTCCGATTCCGTTTATAAAGTTGAGCAAGATTGGTGGCGGCGTAAGGTTCTCTCCGATGAGAGGGTCGGAGAAGCCCAAAGCGTCTCTCTTAAAGTTGATGTAGTTGCCGTCCAAAGTGGTGACTGATTGGCTTGTCAAGCTTGTCGAAAAGTAATCGTCCTTGACCCTAAGGCCTTTTACATAGTTTCCGCTTATAAAGGTAAAATAGTAAAGGCGCTTGTCTATGGTTCTAAAGTAGCCTGCGGTCAAGTCAGTGGGCTTTTCTTTTAGGGCCACGCTTTGTTCCCTTGCGATTGTGTATGAAACTGGAGCGATCAAGACCCAGGCTGCAAGGCAAAGGACCGCGATTGTAATGACGCCGCTGACCTTGTTGTAGCGGGGATGGCGAATCAACGAAAGAAAGAGGAACATCGGCGTAAAAAGCAGCAAAATCGGAAAGAAAACTATCGCTCCGTTGATGAAAATCTGGGCGTCAAAAATCGACATTTGGGAGCCGACGACAAACGAGGTCACGCTGTGATAAATCATTATTATAAAGCCGCCGGCCGCCGTTCCAAAGACGCAAATCAAGACAAAGCCCAGCAGTTCTATCAGTACTGTCTTCATTCTAACTATTCTAGCGCGCTTTTTACAATAATACAATATTTAATTGACAAAGCCGAATTCTTCGAGTATTCTTATAGATATGGCAGAGAATCAGAAGAACGCGGATTTTGGACACAAGGTAATTTTTCTCAATCCCGATTTTGTGGGCCACGGAGACGTGTTCAAGGCGCTTAGGGAGAGCGAGTACGAGATTTACTTTATCGAAAACTATCGCGACGCCAAGAGCGTTTTGCGCGAATACAAGGATTCCATCTGCATAGCCTATGCGGATGACGGCGTGACAAAGCGCAAGCTGATTAATTTCATTTATTCCTGCTCCCAAGACGGCACTTTAAAATCCACCATTTTTTATTTTTTGACTTCGGAACTGCACATCAAAGAAAAGAAGGCTTTGGAGGCCGCCGCGCCCTGTTATGAGCGCATGATCCAGCTCAATCCCCGCACTCCATTTTTGATTCAAGAAATAGTCAACAACCTTGAAGACAAGAACGCCAAGGGCCGCCGCCAATACGTGCGCGTTTCTTGCGCGGAAGACAAGGAAGCCACGGCGCTTGCCGAAATGGGCGGCCGCATTTACAAGTTCAAGATGCAGGATATAAGCATCGTTGGCTCGGCTTGCTCGGTGGAAGAAAAGTTCGCGCAATTTTTTGAAAAGGGAACTGTGATTCCGTCGGTGACTTTTTCTTTGGCCGGAAAGCAAATTCCTGTAGGAAAGGTGGCGGTCTACGCGATTTTTCCGGCGGCTGGAATGGCAAAATTGGTTTTGCTTTTTTCGGAACCGCTCAAGGACGAGAACAAGCTTTTTGTCCACAAGTACATCGCCGAAAAATTTGACAGCGATGTTCAAACAATCATAAAGACCCATCCCCGCGACACCGAAGATTACTCCAAGGCCTTTGCGGTTGGCGAAGAACAAAATCAATGAACCTCCTTTCGATTAAGGATCTCTCCAAGATTAGCCGCGAAGCCCCTCTTTTTGCAAACGTCACCCTTGGCCTTGACCAAGGCCAAAAGGCCGCGCTGATTGGAAAAAACGGCGCGGGAAAATCCACGCTCCTAAATTGCGTGGCGGGCGTTTTGGCTCCCGACGGCGGAACGGTTGTCTTTAACAAGGACTCGGGTTTTTCTTATTTGGCGCAAACTCCCGCCTTTGACGGCGAGGACACGATTCGCGCCCATATCTTTAAAAGCGATTCGCCAAAACTAAAAATCATAAAAGAGTACCAAGAGCTTTGCTTGTCTTTGGGCAACATGAACCAGGCTCAGGCGGAACGCTACGAGGCGCTTGAAAAGCAAATGAACGACGGCGACTTGTGGAACTACGAGGCGCAAATTTCTTCGATACTCTCGACGCTGGGAATCCACGACTTGGAACGACGCATGAAAACTTTGAGCGGCGGCATGACAAAGAAAGTGGCCCTGGCGCAAGTTTTGGTAGAAGACACAAAAATTCTTTTGCTCGACGAGCCCACAAACCATTTGGACATTAAGACAATTTCTTGGCTGGAAGATTATTTAAGGAACACTAGCCGCGCCGTTTTTATGGTCACTCACGACCGATATTTTTTGGACAGCGTTTGCTCCGACATTTACGAGTTGGAACGCGGGCGGCTGACGCTTTACCACGGAAATTATTCCGAATACTTGGAAAAGAAAGAAAAAGAAATTGAAATCGCCAAAAACACCGACCGCCGCATCGAGTCCGTCTTGCGCTTTGAGCGCGACTGGCTTTTGCGGGGCCCTTGCGCGCGGGGAACCAAGGCAAAGGCGCGAATCCAGCGCGACCAGCAATTGATCGCGCACGAAAAGTTTCAGGAAGACAAGGGCTTTAGCTTTGAGACCAAGGAAACGCGCCTAGGCGGAAAAATTTTGGAGCTGCACCGGCTGTCCAAGGGTTTCCCAAAAGGCTTTGCTGTGGCAAACCAAAATGATTCGCAAGACCAAAACGCGGCGGCCGGCAATCGTTCGCAAGACCAAAATGTCGCGCCCGTCCTAAAAGATTTTTCTTACACATTCAGCAAGGGACAAAAAATCGGAATCTTTGGCAACAACGGAAGCGGAAAGACGACGCTGCTCAACATGATAGCCGGCCGCCTTGCCCCCGACAGCGGAAACATCGTTCTTGGCGTCAACACCCACATCGCTTACTACGAGCAAAATCCGACATTCAAAGACTCGTCGATGACCGCGCTTGAATATATCGAAGAGGCGGCCGAATGGATTGAGCTCAACGACGGCCGCAAGTTGAGCGCCGCGCTTTTTTTGAACGAGTTTGGCTTTGAAGGAAAAATCCAGCATTCGCCCGTTACGGCTTTGAGCGGCGGCGAAAAAAAACGCCTCTACCTTGTCCGCCTTTTGATTTCAAACCCAAACTTTATCATCCTTGACGAGCCGACCAATGACTTTGACATTTGGACGATGAACGTTTTGGAAGACTTTTTGACGCAATTCAAGGGCTGCCTTTTGGTTGTGAGCCACGACCGCTATTTTATGGACAAGGTTTGCGACACGCTTTTTATTTTGGAAGATGACGGAAGCGTGGCGGGCTTTGTTGGAAAGTGTTCCGAGTACATCGAGCTTTTAAAGGAGCGGGAACGCGAGGCGGCGCTTGAGGCAAGGCAAGCCCAAAATGCTGGAGGCAAAAACGCGTCGCAAGCCCAAAATGCGCGCGGCCAAAATTCTTTGCAAGCCCAAGAAGCGGCGGCCCAAAACGGATCGCAAAACCAAAACGCGCCCGCCAAGCCCAAAAAGCTTTCGTTCAAAGAGCAAAAAGAATTCGCCGCGCTTGAGGCCGACATAGAAAAGCTTGAGGCGCGCAAAGCGGAATTGGAAGCCGCGCTTTCGAGCGGAGAGAGCGACTTTGCAAAAATCCGCGCCTGGAACGACGAGTACCAAGCGCTCGCCGCCGACTTGGACGCAAAGTACGCCCGCTGGGATGAACTAGCCTAGGCCGCTCGTGTTATCGGTTGAAAAACGATAATCGGTGTTTCGAGCGGATTTTCCAATTACGGCGCTCGCATAACGCAGCTCGCGCCTAATTGGAGCCGGCTTCTTCTTTAAAAGGGTCTTCTTTGATTTTTGTGTATTTCCAGTCGTAGCCGTGGGTGCTGGGGCGCAGGCCTTGGACGCGCTCGTTCTCAGCGCGCAGTTGGTCGCTAATCATTTTTTTAAACGAAGTCATCAAGGGCTCGGGGTTGGCGGCGGGGTTGGCCAATCCGGCTTCTTGCAATTCCTTGATTAGATAGTAGCAAGTTTCTATTGTGGAAACGCATTCTGGACGCGGCTCGTGCTTAAAGGTGAATATCGAACGGTATTCGCCCGCAAAGGACATTTTTGGCAAATCGAGCAAAAATGGATTGTGCTGCAAAATTTTTCGCGAGCAAAACCAGGTCGCGTCTACCAGTATCGGCATCAAGATTTTTCCCGCCGCCTTTTCTTTGAATCCTTCTTTGCGCACGTTCCACGCGTCGTCTCCGGGGTACAAAAGCAGCGGAAGGTATTTGGGGTCTTCCAAAAGTTCAAAAAGCCGCCGGCCTACAACGCTGTCCCTGGTAAAGTCCAAGCCCATCAAAATTTCTGAGTCGGGCAGGCACAAGTGGCTCAGGCGGCCGGTTCCGGTTCGCTGCCGTTTGGCTTCCTTGGGGTGCATGAGAAAAATAAATTTTAGGCCGGTCTCGACGGGCGGCTTTGTGTATTGGCACAAGCAGTAGCCCTCCGGCCTAAAGCATTTGTAGCAGCGCATTTTTTGCGACCGTTCCTATTTTAGCAGGGCCAGGAGCGCGTCCTTGCTTTGCGCTCCGATTGTTGAGGCGCGAATGTTTCCGTCCTTAAAGACGTAAAAAGCCGGAATGCTCATGATTCCGTATTTTTGCGCAAGCTCTCCCTGTTCGTCGACGTTCACTTTGCCGACTTTGTAGGAACCGTCGCTTTGATTGGCCAGCTCCTCTACGACAGGCCCCATCATTTGGCAGGGACCGCACCATGTCGCCCAAAAGTCAACCAACACGGGGACTTGTGAACCCAAAACTTCTTCTTGAAAATTTTCCGCAGTGAGCGTTATCTCCGCCATAAGGACCTCCAAAAAGTATAATAAAATTAAATTGTATTCAATCTAAATATAATAAATTTTTCGCCCTCAGTCAAGGGCCGCTCGTAAATTCTTTTCTCAAGACCTTAATAGATGTTTCGAGCGGGGTCACCGCGTCCTGCAGACGCTACTTTTTCCAATGCTGGCGGTAATTGGCGCGGCGGTAGGCGGTTGGACTGAGGCCGGTTTCCTTTTTAAAAACGGAGCAAAAGTGGCTGGACGACGAAAACGAAAAGTAATCGCTTATTTACAAAATAGAAAAGTCTTCGTAGGCCAGCATGTCGACCGCCGCCTCGATTTTTGTCTTGATTATGTAGCGTTGGATTGAATAACCCGTTTCCTTTTTAAACAGTTCGCACAAGTAAGTTCTATTTATGCCGATTGCTTTTGAAATTTTTGCAAGGGTTAAGCGCTTTTGAATGTTTTCGTAAATGTAGTCGAGCGTTTTTATGATTGCTTGCGAAATTCCTGGCGACGAGCGCAGTTCCTTCATTTTGCTCGCAAAGTCGTAAATCAATTCTCTGTGCAAAAAAGAAATCATTTCGCTGTCAGAAGCCAAGTCTATTTGCTGGATGTATGTGTCGCTCAAGCTGTAGGCAATGTTTAGAGGAAGTCCGCCTTCTATGCAAAAGCGCGTTATCAGCGCGACTGTAGTTATTAAGTGGTATTTTAAATTTCGCAAAGGATTTCTGGAAAGAATTCCAAGCCGTTCGTCTTCTAGAGGAACCATCAATTTTTTTATTTTCTTGAGGTCGCCCTGTTTGACGGCGTTGTAAAATTCCAGCTCACGCTCGTAAGCCAAGCGCGCGTTTTGAAATTCCATTTGGAGGAAAGCTTCTTTTGGAAATTTTTTGCGTCTGTTTTTCATAACAAAATATTATATAGGAAAACCGAAGAAAATGCAATTATACCGTCAATTTTGACATCACTTTTTTTAGGCTTTTGTATTATTCACAACGAAATTAAATTGAATTGCAAAAAATTCAAACAAAACTTGGAGGACTTGTATGAAAATTATTGAAAAAATCGCTTTAGGTGTTTGCGCCTTGGCTTTGTGTGGCGGGGTATTCTTTAGCTGCTCTAATGCCGCTTCTTCTGGCTCAGGTTTGACTGGCGGAACGGGAAGCACAGACAGCGCTGGAACAGGAACTGGAAACGGAACTGGAAGCGGAGCGGCGACGATACAGTACACGGAAGTTTGGTCTGGAAGCAAAACAATGGCCTGGAGTGGTGATGAAAACTGCGTTGTGATTGACCATGCGAAATTTACAGCTGATTTTAACAGCCTTCGCATTACATATGCTGCTACCGCTGGCGCCATTAAGATAGCGGCTTGCGATCCTTGGACTGAATTAAAGCCAGATTCTGTAAATGCCGGAAGCATTGGAGATGACGGCGCGGTTAATTTGGAGACAAGCGTTCAAACTGTAACGGTTGCATTGAGCGCTGCGAATGTAGCTTTGATTAAAGGACAAGAAAAATCAGGCGCTTGGGGCGGTTTGAAGATTTTTGGAGCGGACACTGTCACTGTTACAAAGGTTGAATCGTTCAAGGCTGCTTCAAGCGGAACCGAGCAGACACAAACAACAAACGGCGGTGAGCAGCAAACACAGAATGGTGGACAGACACAAACGCAAAGCGGAGGAGAGCAGGCTCAGACACAAACACCGGCTTCTGGCAATGTAGTTCTTTTGGAAAACGCCGAAGGCTGGACAGAGGATTGGACTACAAAAACATTTGAGGCAGCCAAGTTCGCTAACGCTGTAACAGGCTCAAAAATCAAGTTCACTGTCAGAAAAAACACAGACCAGTATGTTACTGACAACGAAGATGGAAGCAAGAATTATTCACAGTGCTACAGCATCATTCAGCTTTTGGATGGTGAAAACAAGCTTGTCAGCGGAACAATCACTGGCGGCGTAATTGAAGCTGCTGCTGGAAACCTCAAGCCCAACTATCTCTTGGCGAATGGCGATCCCGACTACGACGAAAGCCACGTGTTCACGATGGTTTACACTCCGAGCGATGCTGAAATCAACATTCTCAAGACAAAGGGAGTTGGCATTCAGGCTCACGGAACAAGAATCTTGAAGATTGAATTTGTTCCCACAGCGGAATAACCCCTAACCATCAGGCTATTTATGGCGCGCCCTTTTGGGGCGTGTCATAAATTTATATCAAACAACATTTTGGGAAACAAACATGAAACGAACAATTTTTTTGGCCGTCGCTATGAGCGTTGCGGCTGCGGTTTGCGGCTTTGCGGCCGACAATGGAATGGCTCCGGTTGGAAGCTCTGTTTACACAGCCAACGACCTTGTGTGGCACGACGAATTTGACGGAAAGTCTTTGAACATGAATGACTGGAACTTTGAATTCCACAGACCCGGCTGGGTCAACAGCGAATTGCAAAGCTACGACGATTCCGCCGAAAACACTTACGTAAAAGACGGCTGCCTTGTGATTCAGCCTCTAAAAAAAGGAAACTCCTACACCTCCGGCCGCGTCAACACGATGAACAAGCATAATTTTAAGTACGGCCGCTTTGAGGCCCGCCTTAAGGTTCCCAAAGGACAAGGATTCTTGCCCGCATTTTGGATGATGCCCGCCAACGAAGGCCTTTACGGCCAGTGGCCCAAGTGCGGCGAAATTGACATCATGGAAGTTTTGGGACACCAGACCAACACGCAATACGCAACGCTTCACTTTGGCGAGCCCCACACGATGAAGCAAAAGACGTTCGTCTCAAGCGGAAAAGATTTTGCCAGCGACTTCCACGTTTTTGCGTGTGAATGGGAGCCGGGCGAAATTCGCTTTTACGTTGACGGAAAGCATTTCTTTACCGAAAACAAATGGTTCACAAAGCGTCAGGGCGGAGCGAAGGTTCCGTATCCCGCTCCTTACAACCAGCCCTTCTACATCATCTTGAACGTCGCGGTCGGCGGAACCTGGCCCGGAAACCCCAACGCCAGCACAAAGTTTGACGAGCGCGCGCAAATGGTCGTTGACTATGTCCGCGTTTATCAAAAAAAGCAGTATAACGAAAACGTCTCAAAGCCTGGCAGCAACATCAAGCTGCGCGACCCTGACGCTTCCGGCAACTACGCCGTCAACGCTAATTTTGCCAAAGCCGAAAGCATGTCCGACGGAAAAGGCTGGGACTTCCTTTTGTTCGGAACGGGAAAAGGCTCGGCTTCAATTTCTAACGGAGAGCTTGTCATCAAACAGCAGACTCCGGGCGACTTGGAATACAGCGTGCAAGTGGTTCAGCCCAACATTCCTTTGCAGGAAGGCTGCAAGTACCATTACAAGTTTGACGCTCGCGCTGACGCCAAGCGCGAAATCCGCGCCGCGATTACCGCTCCCAACTGCAACTGGATCCGCTACTTGCAGGACACAAAAGTTACTGTTGGTCCCGAAAAAAAGACCTACGAATTTGACTTTGTGATGGAAGAAGACACTGACCCGACGGCGCGCCTAGAATTCAATCTTGGCATGCTCGGTTCGACCGCCACAGTTTACATCAGCAACGTTTCGATAACAAAAGTAAAATAGAAATTTAAGAAAAGTCGTGACAAAAGGGCCGTCCGTTTGGGCGGCTTTTTTTATCATCTAGCATGAAGCGTCTGAAAGACGCGGCGGGACCGCTCGAACATACCATCATGGTCTTTTAAGCAACGATACGAGCGGAGTTGACAAATGTTTCTGTTGACAGTATCATTTTGCTAATAGGAGAAACTATGAAAATTGCAAAAATAATGGCGCTTGTCGCCGTCAGCGCGGCCCTTTTTGGTTGCGCAAAAAAAGATTCGTCTTCTAAGAGCGTAAGAATCGGAATAGCAAAAATCGTTCAGCACCCTGCCTTGGACGCTGTTGAACAAGGCATTGTCGATGTGGTTAAGGAAAACGGATTTGTTGCTGATTACGACTTCCAAAACGCCAACGGCGACGTAAACACGGCCGCCCAAATCGCCCTCAAGTACAAGGACGAAGGCGTTGATGTCGCTGTCGGAATCGCCACTCCGGTCGCCTTGGCCTTGGCCACTTCTATTAAAGACATCCCGATTGTTTTTGGAACGGTAACCGACCCTGTTGGCGCCGGCCTCGTTTCTTCACTTGACAAGGGAGAAAACAATGTTTGCGGAATGAGCGACGCGATTCCCTCCGAGCAGCACATCGCGCTCTTTAAGAAGGTCGCCGGCCTCAAGACGCTCGGCTACATCTATACTTCCAACGAAGCCAACTCAATCAGCGCCTTGGAGCAAGTAAAAAAAGGTTGCCAAGAAGCCGGTTTGGAATTGGTGACTCAAGCGATTACAAATTCCAGCGAAGTTCAGTCAGCCGCAAAAGCGATTGTCGACCGCGTTGACGGAATTTATTTGACCACAGACAACACAGTCTTTAGCGCCCTAAGCAGCTTGGTCCAAGTTTTTGGCCAAGCCAAAAAGCCGATTTTTAGCGCCGACGTTACAGGAGCGGAAGCTGGCGGCTGCCTGATGGCAAGCGGCTTCAACTACTACAAGGCCGGACGCGCCACTGGCGAAATGGTCGTCAAGATTTTGAAGGGAGCCAAGCCCGCCGAACTTCCGGTTCGCTTTATGACAGAGCCCAGCGACAGCGACTTGCTCTTTGACTTGGACGTAGCCGCCGCCTGCGGAATAACAATTCCCCAGGATTTGCTGGACAGCGCCAACGAAATCATCAAAGACGGAAAACTTACAAAAAAATAAATTATGGCAGCAAGCATTTTAATTGAAGGTTTGATTTACGGAATAATGGTTCTCGGATTGTTCATGACATTCCGAGTTCTGAACTTTTGCGACATGACCGTTGACGGTTCTTTTCCAATGGGCGGCTGTGTTTTGGCGGCTTGCCTTACGCACGGAATCGCTCCTTCAATTGCCTTGCTTGCCGCTTTTGGCGCGGGCCTTTGCGCGGGGCTTGTGACCACTTTGGTTTACACAAAGCTGCGCGTGCCGGATTTGCTGGCAGGCATTTTGGTCATGACGATGCTCTATTCGGTCAACTTGCGAATCATGTCCAACCACGCCAACGTTTCTTTTCTTAAGATTCCTACAATATTTTCAAAAATTACAAAGGCAGTTCAAGAGGGCGGAGCGGCGATTCCCTCGGACTGGGCGATTGCGCTTTATGTTTTTGCAGTGGTCCTTGCGCTTAGCGTTTTGCTCAACTTGTTCTACAACACCGATTTTGGCCTTACGATGGGAGCGCTTGGCGCCAACGAACAAATGGTCGTAAGCCAAGGCGTCAACGTAAAGTACATGCGCGGCTTTGGCATTTGCTTTGGAAACGCGTTGGCCGCCTTGTCGGGCGCCTTGTTCGCCATGTATTCGGGTTTTGCCGATGTAGGGAGCGGAACGGGCGTCGTGGTCTCGGGCTTGGCTTCGCTCATGCTTGGTGAATTTGTTTTGAGGTCGAACAGAATTTCGCTCCAGCTCGCGCGCGTTTTGATAGGCTCGATAATTTACCGCGCGCTGATGTTCCTTGGCCGCCGCTACGGCTATGTAATCGGAATGAACTCCAACGACTTAAAGTTGATTACAGGCCTTTTGATTATTTTGTGCTTGATTATTTCAAAATACGACATCGCCAAATTTATGCGCGAGCATTTGCGCAGGCCCTACGAAAATCCTGCAAACGGCGCAAAAACGGAGGCGGCCAATGCTTGAGCTTAAAAACGTTTGCATGACATTCCACGCGGGAACGCCCGACGAAAACCGCGCGCTTAAGAACATAAATCTAAAAATCAACCAAGGCGATTTTATCACTGTGATTGGTTCCAACGGAGCGGGCAAGTCAACATTGATGAACGTCATCGCGGGCACCTACCGCGCCACAAGCGGAGAAGTTTTTTACGACGGCCGCAATGTCACAAAGGAGCCCGAATTTAAGCGCGCCCGCTACATAGGCCGCATTTTCCAAAATCCGCTTTTGGGAACGGCCGGCAAAATGAGCTTGGAAGACAACATGGTCATTTGCTCAAAAAAGGGTTCCAAGTCCCTTAAGATCAGCCTTAACAATAAACTTCGCGCGGCCTTTAGAGAGCAGCTAAAAGCGTTGGACATGAATTTGGAAAACCGCCTAAACGACAACGTGGAGCTTTTGTCAGGCGGACAACGCCAGGCGCTTACCCTGCTTATGGCGGTTATGTCCAAGCCCGCGCTTCTTTTGCTTGACGAGCACACGGCCGCGCTGGATCCCGCCAACGCCGAGCTTGTGATGAAGCTTACCCGCCGCTTTGCCGACGAGTACGGCCTTACCGTCATGATGATTACCCACAACATGCAGCAGGCTTTGGAATACGGAAACCGCCTTTTGATGATGGACGGCGGAGAAGTGATTCTTGACATCGGACGCCAAGAAAAAGAAAAGCTGACTTTGGACACGCTGATCCAAAAGTTCCGGCAAATAAAAAAGCGCGACCTCAACAGCGACCGAATATTGCTTTCGTGAAAAAAAAGCGGCGTGAGCCGCTTTTTTTTTGCTACATTTTCTTTATTATCGCAAGCAAAATGGCGCCGCTAAGATGGGCGGCGGTCTCTTCGTTGAAGGTGTAAGTGGTCTCCTCTTTGTCGTCAGCCATGTCGCTAAGCGTCCGCACAATTACAAAGGGAACGCCGCACAAATAACAGGCGTGGGCGATGGCGGCGCCTTCCATTTCGACGCAAAGAGGCGAGGCGTTTTGAATTATGCGGGCCTTAAGCTCTTTGTCGGCAACAAATTGGTCGCCCGACGCGACGCGGCCAACGGCAAGCTTGTGACCTTTGGATTCCTGTAACGTCGGAAAAATGGTTTGAATTTTTTCGACCATTTTTTTATCAGCCTCAAAAGAAAAAACGTCCATTTGCGGAACTTGGCAAATTTTGTAACCCCAGGCCACCGCGTCCATGTCGTGATAAACCGCGTCGCTTGATACTACAACGTCAAACACGCCAAGGCCCTTTCCTATGGCGCCGGCGATTCCTGTGTTTATGATAAAGTCCGCTCCAAACTGCAATATCATTCTTTGCGCGCAAAGGGCGGCGTTGACTTTGCCAACTCCGCTGCGGGCCAAAACGATTTGGACTGAGGCAATTGAGCCTTCGTAGTAAGTTGTGCCGCCCGCCTTGGTCTCTTTGACGCCGCCGTTTTCTTTGAGCGCGTCAAGAATGATTTTGCTTTCGACTTCCATCGCGGCGATAATGCCAAGTTTTTTCATATTCACTCCTCAAACGCGGCTACGCTGTCAACGGCCGCCTTTAAATCTTCGTCAGTGATTTTTTCGGGAAAGGTGTCCAAAATTTTTTGGTAAAAGGCCACGACGCGCTTTCCGTAAACTTCGAGTGAAAAACTTTTGGCGACTTTTTTGCTGTATTCTCCAAAAGCGGCGCGCTTCTTTTTGTCGGCGGCCAACTCCAAAAAGTATTGGTCCATCTCTTCGTCAGTGTCGGCCATGTAGCCGTTCTTTCCGTCAAAAATTGTGTCGCTAAAACTTGTGTCGCGGCGCGCGATTAACGGAAGGCCGGAGACAAGCGCTTCCAAAACTGTCATTGAATGCATCTCGGAAAGCGAGGCGGTTATGAACACGTCGCCCAGCTGGTAGTATGAATGCACTTCTGTCCACGGAACGTAGCCTGTAAAAATGATTCTGTCGCTTACGGGCCGCGCGCGTTTTTCCAAAGATTGAACGGCGGGTCCCGCTCCGACAAACAAAATTTTTATTTTGGAATTTTTTTGGATTACGCGCATGCAAATGTCAAGCAATTCGTCAACGCGCTTTTCTTCGACAACCCTTCCCAAAAACAAAAATACGATGTCGTCTTTTTTAATGCCCCACTGCTTGCGCACCTTTTGAATTTCTGAGTCCGCGATGGAGCATTGCAAAAAGGAGTCTGTGTCCAGCGCGTTTGGAATTATCGCCGACGGAGTGTTGGGCAACATAAAGGGCATCTTAAAGTAGTCGCGCGCTTTTTGCGAGACGTTTATCAGGGCGTAAAATTTTTTGTAAAGACGTTTGACGATTTTTCTTATGAGTTTTACTGGAATCAACCTTCCGCCCAAAAGATAGTATTTGTAAAAATCTTCCCAAAGAGTGTGGGTCGTGGCTATTACAGGTATGTGCAATTTTTTTCCGCTTAGCTTTGCCGCGTGCGCCACAAAAAATTCGGTGTGGGAATGAATCAGCTGGACGTTGTGCTTTTTTAGAAATTTAAGGATTTTCTTTTCGTGCGGAAATCCGATGTACTGGTCGGGAACGCCGAACCATTCTCCGCGGACGGAACGAATGCGCAAAACGTTTTCGTCTTTTTCGCGCTCGGCCAAGGCTTTTTCTTCTTCCTTTGTGTTCACGGTGACGACCACAACGTGGTGGCCCATGTCTTCGAGTATTTTTCTATGCTGCAAGACTACCGTGACAATTCCGCTTTTTGTGGGAAGATAGGAATCTGTGAAGAGCGCGATGTTCATAAATTGATTATACAACCCATCGGTCAAAAAAGCAAGATAGCCTTGAAATGCAAAATGCCATATGTTATAATGAATTTATGAGCGTAGAAAACCAGAAAAGAACATTTGACCTTTCCGGCGACAGCGACTTGGACGAATTGTACCTTTACGAGGCTTACCGCGAAGGCGTGCACAGGCTC
Organism: Treponema sp.; assembly: GCA_017551705.1. Lineage (GTDB taxonomy): Bacteria > Spirochaetota > Spirochaetia > Treponematales > Treponemataceae > Treponema_D. The sequence continues at coordinate 18,847 of JAFZLA010000018.1, read as the reverse complement.
CATTCCAGCGAATACCTTTTTGACTTTAAGACTGGAAAATACCACGCCTTTAGCGTTGCCCGCACTACTCCTGGCTTTTGGGCCGCCGACGGAAAAATCGTTGACGCCGTTCCGATTTTTCTTTCTAAGTTTGACAACGAAGACCCCTACCGCGCCATGGTTCAAAAGCACTTGGACCAAGAGTGGCTGCAGGAAAATTTGGCCGACGGCCATTTGGAAGAATTTGACTATTGCCGAAAAATTGACGGCGCCGACCGCTGGTTCAGAATGGCCTTGACCGCTGTTTGCATGCAGCCCGGCGAAGACGTCCGCTTTGTTGTGATCGCGACAACCGACATCACTGACTTGATAAGCGAGCGCGAAAGGATGAGCGAAGAGCTGACTGTTACCAACGCCCGCCTAAAGCGCGAAATGTCAATCTTGCGCGCCTTTAAAAACATTTACTTCATCTCATTCTCAATCGACATCAATTCGGAATTGGTTCATGTAATAGAAGCGCCCGAAGACTACAAGGACTTTGTTGCCAAGGTGAACGGAGACTTGCGCCAGGCGATGCAAATGATGACCCAAAATTTGGTCGCCCCCGAATACGCCGAAGGCGTGGCCAAATTTTTGGAGCCCCGCGACATCGACAAGCGCCTGCCAAATTCCAACTTGCTAACTTACGACTTTTTTACAAAAACTGGAATGTGGTGCCGCTGCCATTTGATTGTAGTGTCAAAAGACCGCAACAACAAAATTGACCTTGCGATTTGCGCGATTCAAAACATCACCGAAGAAAAAGAAAAGGAGATTCGCCTTAGACAAGCCTTGTCCGAAGCGAACGAGAAAAAATAATTATGGTAATCTCATCTATTGACTTAAAGGACGGCCATGTCGTTCAACTAAAGAACGGAAAGGACTTGGTCTTGCAGCGCGACGACGCCGACGCGTTGATCAACGAATTTAATTTTTACGGCGACGTCGCTGTCATCGACCTTGACGCCGCGATGGGCCACACAGACCTTAAGGGCAACACCGTCAACACGCCGCTTTTAAAAAGCCTTTTGCGCAAGGGCAACGTTCGCACAGGCGGCGGAGTGCGCAGCGTAAAGCGCGCCCGCGAGCTTGTAAGCCTTGGCGCCGAAAAAGTCATCGTCGGAAGCGCTGCCTTTAACGCAAACGCAAAGAGCGGCGGAGACATCCTCAACACAGAATTTTTGCAGGAGCTTTGCGACGCAATCGGAAAGCAGCGCGTGATAATCTCGGTGGACAGCATAAACGGAAACATCGCGGTAAAGGGCTGGACGGAAACGCTTGCCATTCCGCTTGTCGAAGCCGCAAAAGCCGCCGAAAAATATTGCTCCGAACTTTTGTGGACTTGCGTAGAAAAAGAAGGCTGCATGCAGGGAACCGACATGGCGGCCGCCAAGTCTTTGCGCGAAGCGGTGTCTTGCAAAGTTGTAGTCGCCGGCGGCGTTTCTACAGTTCAAGAAATCGCAGAGCTTGAGCGCTTGGGCTGCGACGTTCAGCTTGGAATGGCGCTTTACACAAACAAGGTTTCGCTAAAAGATTCCTTTGTGGAATGCCTTGACTGGAAAAAAGTTGACGGAATGGTTCCTGTAATCGCGCAAAGCGTAAACGGCCAAGTCTTGATGATGGGCTACGCAAACCGCGAGGCCTTTGCAAAAACTTTCGACACAAAAAAACTTACCTTCTGGAGCCGCACTCGCAATGTTCTTTGGACCAAGGGCGAAACAAGCGGCCACTTTTTGGAAGTCCAAAAGTTGCGCGTCGACTGCGACCGCGACACTGTTTTGGCAACCGTCGTTCCGCACGGAGGCGTTTGCCATACAGGAAGCTGGACTTGCTTTGGAGCGGAGGCGGCTGAAGCGTCCAGCCTTGAGCGCTTGTACCAAACAATCAGCGAGCGCTTTGCCAACCCCAAGCCAGGCTCTTACACCGCCACCTTGGACGCCAAGCGCGTTCGCGAAAAGGTTATGGAAGAGGCCGGAGAATTGTGCGAGGCTCCCGACCGCGACGAAGCGATTTGGGAAGCGGCCGACCTTTTGTACTTTGTGAGCGTTCTTATGTACCAAGAAAAAGTTTCGTGGAAGGACGTGCTCGACGAGCTGGACAGGCGGCACAAAGAGAAATAATGGCGCGAGTTTTATTATCGCGCCGCAATGACAAAAAAAAACGCGGCAGGTGCCGCGTTTTTTTTATGCCTTAAAGTTTTTTCAAGCGTTCAACTTCAACCTTGTCGTGCTGCTCTTGCAAGAGCTCCATAACGCGGTCGATTGTCTTTTGCTTGGGATCCAGCTCGTCGGCGGGAAGGGCGTCCAAAACGCTCTTTCGGAATTCCTTGCAGTTGATGACGGGGCTTGCCGTGTGCAAAACCAAATCTTTTTCGACCAAGTCGTAAAGCATGTTCTCGGGATTTTCGGGATTGATGCGCAGGCAGTTTCCGTTGTTTGAAATCAAAATCATTATGTCAAAGAGGCGCAAGTAGCTGTCGATTTCGCGCAAGCCCCGTTTGGTCTCGGGCTTTCCCGGGCGGTAGCGGGTGCCGGCGGGGTAGACCAAAATCACTTCGCCGCGTTTTTTGCAAGCGTCCATCGCTCGCATTGAGGCAAAGTTGATTTTGCGGGCGCGGGCTTCCTCTTCGGCCTTTTCTTCGGGGCTAAGCTTGTCAAGCGAGCGGGTTGGATAGATTACGACGCGGGTAAAGGCTTCGGTAAAGCCGCGCACAACCGGGTCGGCTTCGTTGAGCTTCATTCCGGCGACGGCGACGATTTTTTGCGAAAATTCTTTGGCCCAGTCGCTGCCTTGCTTTTCCAAAAAGTATACGATTTCGGGAAGGTCCAAGTTGGTGTAATGCTCGGACAAAATCAAGCCGCTTTTTCCGGCCTTGACTTGCTCGTAAAAGTCCTTGAAATTTTCAAGGTTGCCCAAGCCGGAGCCTGGCAGCAAAACCTCGTCAAGAATTTGCCACATCATCGGACGGTTGGAAATGTTTGCAGGCTGGTAAATGTTCGATTCGTCAATTTTGGCCGCGGCGACTGAGTTTTGCTTTAGCGCGGCGAAGTTGCTGGAGTATTTCTGAATAAGTGTTTGTCCCATAGTTTCTCCATTTTAGCGCTTTTTGCGCCCTTGCGTCTAGGTTGAAAATGCAATAAAATGAACCAAAGATGGACATAGGCGCCAAATTCAAGGAAACCGCAAAGTCGGTGCTGCCAGTAATTTTTATCGTTCTCGCGCTGGGGCTTACAATAGTTCCGCTTGAAAAAGTCTTGCTGGCGCGCTTTGCCGTGGGCGGCTTGATTTTGATTTTTGGCCTTACGGTTTTTTTGATGGGCGTGGGAATGGGAATCGAGCCTATGGGGGAACGGTGCGGCTCGGCTTTGGTTGCCAAAAAGAATTTGACGCTCTTGCTTTTAAGCGCGCTTGCAATCGGCTTTATAGTTACCGCCGCCGAGCCGGACATACAAGTTTTTGCTGACCAAGTAAAGGCGATTTTTCCGTTTGTCAACAAAACTGCCTTTACATTCGCCATCGCAGGCGGCGTGGGAATATTTTTGCTCTTGGGCTTGCTTAGGACGATTTTAAATTTTCCAATCAAGATTTTTTTCTTTGTATTTTACACTTTGCTTTTTGCGCTGGCCTTTTTTGCCCCAAAAAATTTTTGGGGAATAGCGTTTGACTCAGGCGGCGCGACCACAGGTCCTATGACCGTTCCCTTCATCATGTCTTTGGGCTTGGGTGTGTCAGCCGTCCGCGCCGCAAAGGACGACTCTTCCTTTGGCCTTACAGGAATTTCCAGCATAGGGCCTGTGATGGCCGTGTTGGTCTATTCGATTGTTGTCCGCGCGCCGGAGAATGCCTTGCAACAAATCGCCGCCGCGCAAGCTGGAGCGATTTCCAAAGGCGGCGTCATCGCCCAAATATTTTTGCCCTTCGCTTTGGCCCTTCCGCATTTTTTTAAGGAGTCGCTTTTTGCGATAGCGCCGCTTGTCGTCTTGTTCGTGATTTTCCAGGCCGCGCTTTTAAAGATGACCGCCCGACAAACGGCGCGCGTTTTGATTGGCTTTGTCTACGCGTATTTTGGCCTTGCGATTTTTTTGACAGGCGTCAACGGCGGCTTTAGCGACGCGGGAAACCAGCTTGGACAAACGCTTGGAAGTTTTGCGGCGCAAAAAGGCGGAGCGTGGCTCGCGCTCTTGCTTGCGGTGGGAATCGCTTTTGGCGCGGTGATTGTTTGCGCCGAGCCAGCCGTTTGGGTTTTGAGCGAACAAGTTGAGCGGGTCTCGGGCGGAACGATAAGGCGCAAGGCCCTGCTTGTTTTTCTTAGCGCGGGAACGGCTTTGGCGATTGCGACCGCTCTTCTTTCAAACGCGTTCAACTTTAACATCAAATGGATTTTGGTCATAGGCTATTCCGTCAGCATGCTCTTGATGGTTTTTTGCCCGCCCTTGTGGACAGGAATCGCCTTTGACTCGGGCGGAGTCGCGTCGGGCCCGCTCACTTCGACTTTCATTTTGTCATTCACAATCGGAGCGGCCGCTTCAAACCCGGCCGACTCTTTTGGAGTGATAGCGCTTGTTGCGATGATGCCTTTGAGCGCGATTCAAATTATGGGAATCATTTACAAGGCCAAACAAAAATCAAAACAGGAGGCCCAATAAAATGTTCAAGCTGATTGTCGCGATTGTTCCAAAAGACCAGTGCGACGCGATTTACCAAGCGGCAAAAGAGGCGGGCGCTCCGGGCGGAACGATAATTCCCGGCCGCGGAACGGCTCCCAGCAGCGTTCTTTCGCTTTTGGGATTTGGAGACAGCTCAAAAGAAATTCTTTTGACTGTCGTTCCAGACTCCGCCGAAGGAGCCGTGCGCCACGCGATCATTGACGAATGCCAAAAAAAGAAGGGCCGAGCCGGCGTTCTTTTTGCGGTTGACACAGGAGCCTTTATCAAAGGCGGAAGCGACAGCAATTTTTCATTGGAGGAAAAATCCATGCCCAACAATAATTCTTATCAAATGATCAACATCATCGTCAACAAAGGTTACGCCGAAGACGCAATGGCCGCGGCTAGAAGCGCCGGCGCCGGAGGCGGCACAGTGTTTGGCGGCCGCGGAACCGCAAAGGAAGGCGACGCAAAATTCTTTGGCGTGGAAATCGTTCCCGAAAAAGAAATGCTTATGATATTGGCTCCCAATGACAAAGCCGCCGCGGTGGTGGAAGCGGTTCAAAAGCTTGAATGCCTTTCCAAGGGCGGAAGCGGAATCATATTCACAGCGCAAGCACAAAACTTTTCGTTGCTCGGAAAAAAGTAAGCAAGCCCAAAAATCGGCGCCCAAAAGGCTTGGCAAGCCCAAAAAGCGGCGGCCGCGGCGAGCAGGATTATGAACCTAATTCATTTTAAAACCATCGATTCCACAAACGCTGAGGCCTTGCGACGCCTTGCCGAGTCGCAAAACGTCCGAGAGCTGGACCAAACCGTCATCGCCTCCGACGGGCAGACAGCCGGCCGCGGCCGCCTAAAGCGCGCCTTTTATTCTCCCGCCCAAACTGGAATTTACTTTACAGCGATTTTCGCTCCCGAAAATCCAATAGACGACCCCGCGCGCCTTACCGCCTGCGCAGCCGTTGCCGTATGCCGCAGCCTAAAAGATTTTTTTAATGTGGAAGCAAAAATCAAATGGGTCAACGACGTTTATGTTGACGGAAAAAAAGTTTGCGGCATATTGGCCGAAGGCCATTTGGGCGCGGCTGGGGTCATCGACGCGGCGGCGATTGGGATAGGCATTAACATTTATCCAAGCGATTTTCCCGCCGACATTGCCGCGCGGGCCGGCGCGGTCTTGTCAAAAAATTGTTCGCAAGTCCAAGATTGCGGCCGCGCCGACAGTTTTGGTTCGACCAATACTTTTTGCGCGTCCAACAATTGTTCGCAAGCCCAAGAAGCGGGCGGCGACATACGCCTGGACTTGGCGCGCGACGTTTGCCAAAAACTTTTTGACATATTGGACGACGGCGCGCGGACTCAGGCTGCCCTGCAAGAATACGCAGACCTTTCGTTCATAATTGGCAAGCAAATAACTGTTATTCCTGTAATCGGCGATGAGCGGACCTCCTACCAAGCAACAGTCCTTGGCATAGACAAAAACGCGCGCCTGCTTGTCCGCCTGGACGACAAAAGCGAGCGCGCCCTTTCTTGCGGCGAAATATCGATTAGGCTATAAGCGCCGGCCGCAACTGGTAAATTTCCCTTGAAAATTCCGCAAATGTGTGGTAAAATAATGGAATCGTGGCAGTCCTTTATATCGTTGGAACGCCCATAGGCAACTTGGGCGACATTACTATGAGAGCCTTGGACACCCTCCGCTCCGTTGATTTGGTGGCGGCGGAAGACACAAGGCATACGATGGAGCTGCTAACGCATTTTGAGATACGAAAGCCGATGCTTTCTTGCCGGGCGCAAAACGAAGAGGTCGCAGCCGACAAAATCATCGACTTGCTCAAAAAGGGCCAAAACGTGGCCTACGCAAGCGACGCCGGAATGCCTGGAATAAGCGACCCCGGCTCGATTTTGGCCTACAAGGTCAGGCAGGCCGGCTTTACGGTAACGCCGATTCCCGGTCCCAGCGCCTTTGCCACTTTGGTCAGCGTGGCCGGCCCTGGCGGAAAAACCTTGGTGTTCGAAGGCTTTCTTTCGCCAAGCCCCGGAAAGCGCCGCAAGCGCCTGCGGGAACTGTTGGAAGCCCAAAAGGCCTTTGTTTTGTACGAATCGCCGTTCAGAATTGTCAAGTTGCTGACGGATATCGCCGATATTGATAGCGAACGGCGGATTGTTGTAGGCCGGGAACTGACCAAACTCCATGAGGAGATTGTGGACGGTCCCAGCGCTCAAGTTAGAGACGATTTTGCGGCAAGGCAGTCCATAAAGGGCGAATTTGCCGTGTTTGTGGCAGGAATATAGCGTTTTTTGTTGATTTTTTTCAAAAAAAACGCTAAAAATTCCTAAAAAAACGCTCAACTTGCCGCTAAAAACGGCCGATAATGATAGTAAGAAAGCTTAAAGCCTCGCCCAAAAGGCGGGAAAGGCTCTAAGATGGCTATAATTTTGTAGAGGTGCAATATGAGAATAGATCAAATTGGAGGAATCAATCCTCTTAACAACGTTCAGAACACAAAGCGGACACAGAACGCCGGCAGCGTAAAATCAGCTCCCGACTCAATCTCAGTGTCTGCCGAAGCCAAGGAGATGGCCGAAGCCTACTACCTCAAAGGCATCGCCGACGAGACTCCTGACGTTCGCGCTGATTTGGTAGCCCAAATCAAAGAAAAGATTAAGGACGCCAATTATCTCAATCCGCAGACAATTAGCGCCACAGCCGACAGAATTATGCAGGCTTACGGAATATAATCCGAAAGTCTCTGGCTTTAGACTGAATTGATAATTAAGGCGGAATTTAATGTTCCGCCTTTTTTTTTGGCAGGTAAAAAAAATGGCAGACTTTATTTTTAAGGTTTCTCCCAACATCGTTTTGGGTTCATATTCGATGAGCCGCCTTGGACAGTTCGCCGGCGAAATCGGAAAAAAATTCATGGTCATCCTTGACCCGATGCTTCGCGAAGTTGGAATCGCCGAAAAGGTGACAAAATCTCTTGACGACCACAGCATCGAATACTTTGTCTTTGAAGAGTTGAGCGACGGAGCCGCCACAAAAACTATAGAGCAGGCCCTTTCTTTGGCCCGCGAAGCCCATGTTCACGGAGTTATTGGAATCGGCGGAAACAAAGTTTTGAACGTTTCAAAAGCCGTTTGCGCCCTTTACCACGAAAGCCACGACTTGTACGAATTTGTAGAGGGAGCTGTCCCTGGAGTGGCTCCGCTTCCTTTGATTTGCGTTCCCACCACAATCCGAAGCCCCTACTTGTTCTCAACTTTCACGCCTGTAATCGATTCTCGCTCAAAGTCTACAAAAATCATTAAGAGCAAAAATTCAATTTGCAAATTGGCGGTGTTTGACACAAACCTTACGGTGTCGCTTACAGAGAACCAAATCGCCGCGATGGCGCTTGAAGTTTTGTGCTTGGCGACCGAAGCCTACCTTTCTCCGCGCGCCTCCTTCTTTAGCGACATGGTGGCCGAAAAAGCCGTCGAGCTTACTGGTTACGGCCGAGACGGAGCGCCCAGCCTTATGATAACGACTCCCAGCGAAGTTTTGCTTAGCCAAGGCGGCTGCATGGCGGGCTTGGCGTCTTCAATCGCCAGCCAAGGCGCGGCAACGCTTTTGGCCTTGAGCATTAACACAAAGTTCAAGATTTCTCAGTCGCTTGTGACGGCCATCTTGTTCCCCTATATAATCGAAGATCACGCAAAATTCAAGGGGGAGCGAATCGCCCGCCTTGCCAAAATTCTTAGGGCCGCGCCCGAGACCGCGACTGTAGTAGAAGCCTGCTCCGCCTACGCGGAGAACATTCGCGAACGAATCGCCAAGGCCAACCTTCCGGCGCGTCTCAAGGACTTGTCGCTCAGCATTGACGAATTGACTTTGGCCGCCGAAGACGCGGGCCAGCTTGACATGGTCAACTATCTTCCTCGCAGCATGACAAGCGACGATCTTTTTGACTTGATTAAATTGGCCTTCTAGCGTAAACTTTCCTAGCATAGATGGAATTTGAAAAGTTTATCGACAGCATAATGGACTCATACGAAACGCTTGGCGGCATCAATAGGAGCGGGGCGGAAAACCTTCCCAACCGCGCCAATGTGGTTGCCGCCCTGAGCGACTTGCAGGCCCTGATCTTTCCTGGCTTTAAGTATGACGAACAGTTGGACAGCGAAAACTTGCGCTATGTCGTCGCAAAGCACATAAACCGAATCATTTCGATTTTGACGCCCGAAATCCAAAAGGCCCTTTTGCGCGCGCTTGCCCAAAATTGCGACGGCGAAGAGGCTGTCCAAAACCGCGCCGAAAATTTCAAGAATTCCCACTGCTACAAGCTGGCCCAAAAAACGGTCGAAGCCTTGATCGCCGCCATTCCGGACTTGCGCGCGATGATTCAAAAGGACGCCGCGGCGATAACTGCCGGAGACCCTGCCGCCCGTTCTCTTGGAGAGGTGATTTTGTCATACCCGGGCCTTGAGGCGATAATCGTTTACCGCATAGCGCATTTTCTTTACAAAAACGGCGTTCCCACAATTCCCCGCATAATGACTGAGCACACGCACGGAAAGACCGGAATCGACATCCACCCCGGAGCCGAAATCGGCGAGTCCTTCTTTATTGACCACGGAACCGGAATCGTAATCGGCGAGACGACCGTCATCGGAAACAACGTCAAAATCTACCAAGGCGTCACTTTGGGAGCGCTGAGCCTGCAAAAAGAATTGCAAAACAAAAAACGGCATCCGACAATCGAGGACGACGTGATAATTTATTCCAACGCGACGATTTTGGGCGGCCAGACCGTAATCGGAAAGGGCAGCGTCATTGCCGGAAACTCTTGGATAATTGAGTCCGTTCCGCCTGGAACAAAGAATTAGAGGGGATAAAAAAACAGGGCTTCCCAACAGCACCGCCGCCAAGAAGCCCTGCCGTCCAGCAAGCTGGACATCGGAGAGAGTTTATCAGCTTATTTAAAAGCTTGGTGACAATATATATCGACCCCATAAATTAGTCAATATAAAACTATGATAAATTATTGTTATAAAATTTTTTTCATCAGTTAGTTGAAAAATTCACTAAAAAAACTCCTATCGTGTGTATGATATATACGGAGGAAATATGGCAAAAAAAGCTACGATAATGTTTAAGTGCTCGGAATGCGGCTATTCCCAGCCAAAATGGTTGGGCCGCTGCCCCGAATGCGGCCAGTGGAACACGATGCAAGAATGCGTCGAGGATCCCAACGCTGTCGCCGCCTCTTTGCGGGGCGGCAATGCGGCGCAAGTGGCAAAACCCGTTCCGCTTTCTTCGGTCCAAGCGGCTGAGGAAGAGCGGATTTTAAGCGGCATCGGCGAATTTGACCGAGTGCTTGGAGGCGGAGCCACAAAGCGGAGCGCGATTTTGCTTGGCGGCGAGCCCGGAATCGGAAAAAGCACTTTGCTGATCCAGGCGGCGGCCAACATAAGCGCGTCGCAAAACGGCCGCGTACTTTACGTAAGCGGGGAGGAGTCCGCCTCGCAAATAAAGAGCCGCGCAGACCGACTTGGCTTGGACACTTCAAAAATAGAAATATTGTGCGCGATGCGGCTGGAAGACACCCTCTCGGCCTTGGACAAGCTTAATCCGGTTTTTGTCGTGGTTGATTCTATCCAGACAGTTTATTCGGTGGAAGGGGGAATCATTCCAGGAACGGTCAACCAGCTAAAATATTGCTCCAACGAATTGATTGGCTGGGTCAAGGAGCGCGACTCGGTTTTGATTATGACCGCGCACGTCACAAAGGACGGAAACATCGCAGGCCCCAAGGCGCTTGAGCACATGGTGGACACGGTCCTTTCGTTTGAGCGCAACAACGACGAAACCCGCTTTTTGCGCTCACTAAAAAACCGCTTTGGCTCGGTTGACGAGCTGGGAATTTTTGAGATGGGAGCAAAAGGCCTGGTTCCTGTAAAAGATCCAAGCGCTATGTTCATTACCAGGCGCGACGGAGACCAGCCGGCCGGAATCGCTTGCGCCGCGGTCTTTGAAGGAAGCCGCGTCTTTATGGTAGAAATTCAGGCGTTGACTGTTCCGGCAAAGGCGTCGCTTAGCCGCGTCTATTCAGAAAAAATTGACAGCGCGCGAGTAAGCCGGGTTGCCGCCGTTTTGGAAAAAAGGGTGGGGCTTAGGTTCAGCGACCAAGACATTTATGTCAACGTGGCCGGCGGCATCCGCTTGACCGAAAGCGCTATAGACGCGGCTTTGGCGGCGGCGCTTTATTCGGCAAGAACTGATTTGCCGCTTGCCAACGGAAGCGCGCTTGTTGGCGAGCTTAGCTTGGCCGGCGAAATCAGGCCTGTTTCTAGAATCAAGCAAAGGGTAAAGACCGCAAAAAGTTTGGGCTACGGAAAAATTTATTGTCCCGAAAAATGCGAGGGCGCGCTTTTTGTGGCCGACATCAACGGCTTGGTAAAAGCCGCTTTTAGCCAAAAAGCGCGGTGATTTTTTGGGTCAACTCTTTTACGATTGTGGCGCCGGCGGCGAAGGTTCCGATTGAGCTTCCCAAAGAAGAAAGGACAAAGACCAACAACACGCGCGTTATTCTGTTTGAATAAAAGCCTTTGAGCGTCTCTGCGTCGTCAGCGAGCGTTTCCATGTCGCGGACCTTGGGCTTTTTTACAAGCGCTTGGACAATGCCTGTCAAAAAGCCCACGCCTACAAGCGGGCACAGCGAAGTTATCGGCGCTCCCAAAAAGGCGACCAAAATTGTAAGGGGGTGGCCCGCCGCGATCAAAGTTCCAACCGCGGCCAAAAGTCCGTTCCAAATTATCCAAGAGCCTACAAACTGGCCGCCCATTTTTTTTCCGCCGACGTAAAAGCCAAGCGCTATCAGCGCGACGATTATGGCGGGTATTGTCCAGCCGATTATTTTTGAGCCGATTCCTTTTGGAGGAACGTTTGAAATTTCTGTTGTGTCGGTGTTTTCGGAGCCGGCGGCAATCGCTTCCAAATGCTTTTGCACTCCTGGAAGGTGGCCCGCTCCCAAAACTGCGGTGACGCTCTTTGCCTTTTCGCCGTAAAAATTTTTGCATTCCCAAATGTGCGACGCCAAGTAGCGGTCGCGCTCGTCAATCAAAACTTCTTTTACGGTGGGAAGGTATTCCGAAAGCTCTCCCATCATTGAGTCCAATTCGTTTTCTTTTTTGAGCGACTCGATTTGCTCCTCGCTGATTTCTTCCTTGCTAAAGGCGGAACTTATGAGCGCGGCCAAAAGTTTGCACTTGCCCCAAAAAGAATTTTTTGCCCATGCGCGGTTGAGCGTCACCTTTATCGAACGGTCGACCAACTCAAAAGGAATTCCTTTTTCTTGCGCGATGTCAATCGCCGCGCGCATTTCGTCGCCGGGCTTGACGCCGATGTTTTGTCCCATCCGTTTTTGGAAGGAGCTTAGAATCAAGTTTGCCAAAATCAAAAGCGCTTCGCCGCGCTTTAGAACTTTTATTATGTCCAATTCCTTGTACTTGTCGGGATTGGTCATCGACTCGTAGCGCTTTTCGTCAAGCTCCACGCCAACGCATTCGGGCTTGTTTTGCGCGATTTCGTTTTTGACTTCTTCTACCGATTGAGCGGAAACGTGCGCCGTCCCAATCAAGGTAAATTTTCGTCCGCCAAGTTCAAGTATTTTTTTTGTAGATGTTGATTCCATTATTTTATTTTCCATTCAGCTAGTCTAAATTCAAAGAACATCGGGCTTTGCAGCGCGGCGATTTCGTTGTACATTTTTTTTGCCAATTCCTCGCGACCTTTGATTTCGTCGTAGAGCGCCATGTAAAAGCTCATCTTGCCTTTTTTGGTTGTGTTGTCTTCCTTGATGATTTTTTGCGTTATCAAGTTTTCGGCGTTGGACGGGCCTAGGTCGTGGTAAAGGCGCAACATCAAGTATTCAAGCGATTCGTGGTCGCCATAATTTTTCATGACTTTTTGCAAGAAGGGCTTCACTTCAAAAGCGCGCTTGTCCTTGTACATGCAGGCGGCGATGATTAGCGGATACGAAATGTTTTGCGGATAGTAAGAAAAGGCCTTTTCAAAAGAGGCGCGCGCTTCGGCGTAGTTTCCTTCGTGCCAGGCAAGGATGCCCAAGGATTCGTAGGCGTAAAAATATTTTGGATTTGTCTTTATGACCATGCGGTAGTCGTTGAGCGCCTTGCCGTACATGTTTTGTTCGTCGTAAAGGCCTGCGCGGTAAGCGTACGCCAAAAAGTAGTCGGGGTTGATTTGAATGGCGCGGCTCCACGCCCCCTCCGCCTGCTTGAACTTTCCTCTAAAGCGCGAATATGTTCCCAAGTCCATGTAATAGTCGTAGGCGTTGGGGTCCAGTTGGATTGCCTTTAAGATGTTCTCTTCGGCCAGCTTGTAGTTTTCGTCTTCGGCGTAGAGTTTTCCGATGTAGGCGTAGGCGATGGCGCTGTTGGGGTCAAGGCTCAGGATTTTGTTGAAGGCTTTTTTTGCGTCTTCGATTTTGTTCATGTAGTAGGAAGTCTGGCCGTAGCCAAAAAGCGCGTCCTGGTTGTTTGGGTCGTTTTTGAGCGCCGTCATGTAGTAGCCGCGCGCTTCCTTGTATTTTTTCTTGAGAACCTTTTCTTGGCCCAGTTCTATGTTCGCGCTGGCGTTGTTTGGGTCAAGGTCCAAAAGTTCCTTGAGCGCGGCGCTTTTTGCGGCGGAATTGTTGGAAGCCTTGGCCAGCATTATTTTTAGTTCTTTTATTTCTATGTCGGAGGAATTTTTTTGCTCCAATTCCGCAATCACTTTTTGCGCCTCGGCGGTTTTTTTTGCGCTTATCAAGAGCGACGCGCGGAGTTTTTGCAAGTCGGCGTTTGACGAAAGCGAATCCGGCATTGAGTCAAAAAGCGCGATGGCGTTTTCCAACGATCCTTGTTGCAGGGCGGTTTGCAATTGAAGGACGAATTCCGCCTCCTCCGACGGAGCTTTTTTATTTTGTTCGGCGGCCGGTTTTTCGGCCTTTTTTTGGTCCTCTGTAATCGAAAGGTCTGCGGCAAAGATATGGCCTGCCAAAGATGAGCAAACGGCAAGGGCTAGAAGGCTCTTTGTAAATTTCACAGCAAAATCTCCATATTTCAGAATATTGAACAATTATAACAAAAAACGCTCTTGAATTTAAGCGCTTTTTGGAATAAAATCTTTCAATATGCTGAAAAATTCTATTAGAAAGATGTTTGGACTTGTTGTCCTTTACGCCGCTATTATTGTCGGTATTTTTGTATTGCAGTTTAGAAGCGACTCTATAATAAGAAAAAACATTAGGGCCCTTAGGGTTACGCTGGCAGAGGCCAATGACGACAAGGGCAGGTCCGTCCTAAAAAATAGTTTTCAGGTAAGCTTTAACGGAATCGCCTTTAGCGCCGACGAAAGAAAGCCTGTCGTTTACACAAACTCCGCCGGCCAAGATGTGGCGGTAAAGCTTGTCTCTTTTGAGCAGCCCGATTCCCTTTCTTACGCGCTCAACTTTACAAACGGCGTTCGCCTTGTTTTCTCTTTGAGCGACAGTTCCGACTCGGCGTCCTTGTGGGCCGCCGCAGAGATGCCCGCCAACGCCAGCGCCGTTAAAGTCAATTACGGCCCTTATTCAGGATTCTCTGTCAGCGACGCAAAGTCCAAGTCAGCGATTTTTACAGGAAAGATTGACTCGTACTCTCTTGTCGCTCCCGCTTTGGCCGACGGAAAAATTTGTTTCCAGAGCGGCTCCAAGTCCGCCCACTATTCAATGATGAAAAAGCAGAGCGACTTTAGCTTGGACAAGATCGACGATTTGGCCTTTGCCTCAAAGAATGTTTACGACCAAACGATAAGCTCGCTTTCGAGGGAAGTCATAAACAAATTTATGGCGGCCTCGCAGACCGAAGCCAACTTTGCTATGACGGTGAACGAGCAGAGCGTAATTTCGTTTGTCGCGTCGATGGCCCAGGCTGGCCGCTACAACGAGGCGCTTAACGCCGTTCCCGAAATTTTCGTAAAAGGGAACCGCCGCACTTACCAATCGGCTCCCTTCTTTGGATCTATGGCCGACTTGCTTCCGACGCTCACAATGCAAGTTGAAAATTTGAACAACATGATAGCGCGTTCTGTGCAAGAACGTTCGCTTGACATTTGGACTGTCGACAACTTGGCGCCTTACATGTACACGCAAGGAAACCGCGGAAACGTCGCATTGCTGGCCGCAATTCCCGCGTCGATGACCGAATTGAATTTGACTGTAGGCCAGGCCGCCGGCATTTTGCGCTCTTGGGCTTATTTTGCCGCGCAGGACTCTTCGTTGGCCAAGCCCTTGGAGCCGGTTCTTGAAACTTGCGCCCAAAGAATCATAAAGAGCTGCTCTCTTGACGGAGAGAAAGTTTTGCTCATCGAAAACGACGCTCCGATTTCTGTTTTGGGCGCGGCCACTGCCGGAGACGCCCTTGCCGTTTACGGAAAGGCCGCTGGCAACGCCGCCATCGAAAACTGCGGTTACTTAATCGTCAACTCTTACGCCGGCGACACGGCGGCCTTGGACTTGCGCGCCACCGCCGAATTGTATCCGGTTTTGGTTCACGACAACACCTTCTACCCGCATTACGTTTTGCTCAAGACGATGGAGGGCGAGAACGTTTGGGCGTGGACAATCGCTTCCAAGATTCAGTACTACCGCGACGAAAACCTTACGATTTCGCTTAACATAGAATTCCCTGTGGGACTTTCTCACTACATGTTTGTCCGCGGAATCACGCCCTTCTTGCGCATTCAGATTTACAACATGGACTTCCGCACCGACCCGCGCTTTGAAATTTACAACTCTTCGGGCTACATCTATCGTTCGGCCGCGCAAAGCTTGTTGCTCAAGTCCCGCCACCGCGAACAAAACGAAATTGTCCGCCTTTACTATCGCGAAGTTGTTGACGACTACGCGGAAGAAGAAGAGACACTGGAATAGAAATATGAAACAAGTTCGTGTAATCGCCGAAAGCAAAAACAAGCTGGTCTTGGACGAAGACGCGCAAAAAGGCGACTGGATTGACTTGTCGCAAATAAATTCCGTTGACACAAGCCTTGTCGAAAAGGCCTTGGCCAACGGAGCCGACAAGGTTTACCAAGAAAAGCTCAAGGCCGCCCGGGCCGAGTTTGAGTTAGAAAACAGCAAAAAGATTTCGGACCTTGAGCTTGTTTCCAATAAAAAAATTTCTGAACTTAATTCAAAAATCGCCGCCTTTGAGGACGCCAAAAAGTTGGCGGTTGCCGAAGCGCTTTCAAAAAAGGAATCAGAGATTTCGGAACTAAAGCAAAAAATCGCGGCCAGCGAATCTAAAAGCCAGATGGAATTGCAAAAAGTTCAAAACGAAAAAAATCTTGAAGTGCAAAAACTTTCCAACGAACTGGAAAATGCCGCGGCTAAAGCCAAACTTAGCGAAGACAGCATAAAGCAAAATTACGAAAGCCAGCTCAAGGCCAAGGACGAGCAAATCGCTTACTACAAGGACCTCAAGGCAAAGATGTCGACCAAGATGATAGGCGAGTCTTTGGAAGTCCATTGCAAGACCTTGTTCGAGCAATACTTGCGGCCCGTGATGCCTGGCGCCTATTTTGAAAAGGACAACAAGGTTTCTAAAGATTCGGGCTCCAAGGGCGACTTTGTTTTCCGCGACTCGCAGGACGGAGTTGAATACATTTCGATTATGTTCGAGATGAAGAACGAAGCCGACGAGACCGCCAGCAAGCATACAAACGAATCTTTTTTTAAGGAACTGGACAAAGACCGCCGCGAAAAAAAATGCGAGTACGCGGTGCTTGTTTCTTTGCTGGAAAAGGACAGCGAATTGTACAACGGCGGAATTGTCGACGTCTCCCACAAGTTCCCAAAAATGTATGTTATCCGCCCGCAATTTTTTATTCCGATTATAACGCTTTTGCGCAACGCCGCGCTCAATTCGGTTGAATGGCAAAGACAGCTGGCTGTGGCCAAAAACCAGTCGATTGACATCACAAACTTTGAAGGAAAGCTTTTGGACTTTAAGAGCGGCTTTGACAGAAACTATAGGCTGGCAAGCGACAAGTTCAAAACTGCGATTGACGAAATTGACAAGACGATTGACCATTTGAACAAAATCAAGGCCGCCTTGCAAGGAAGCGAAGACAACTTGCGTCTTGCCAACAACAAGCTTGAAGATTTGTCGATAAAAAAACTGACTCGCGGAAATCCGACGATGACCGAAAAATTCGCCGCGCTCAAAAAATCGGACGAGTTGGACTAGCAGCCTATGCAAAAGGAACGCGCCAAAAACAATCGCACGCTCACTTTGTCGCAAGAAGAAATTCCGGAGCTGCGCGCAAAGTTGTTGACAGAGCGCGATTTTGGCCAGCCCGACATCAAAAACAAAATCCTTAACGGCGACATTTTCAAAATGCTGCCCCGCGTTCCCGATAATTTTGCAGACCTAATAATCATCGACCCGCCCTACAATCTTAGCAAAAACTTTGGCGGCCTCAAATTTTCCGAGCGGTCCGCCGCCGCCTACGACGAATACTTGGAGTCCTGGTTCCCCGCCGTTTGCAAAAAGCTCAAGGCCAACGGAAGCCTTTACATTTGCGGCGACTGGAAGTGTTCGTCGGCCTTGCAGCGCGCGGTGGAAAAAGAGTTGACGGTGATGAACAGAATCACTTGGCAGCGCGAAAAAGGCCGCGGCGCAAAAAGCAATTGGAAAAATTCAATGGAAGACATTTGGTTTGCGGTGAAGAATCCCGACGACTATTTTTTTGACGTTGACGCGGTCAAGCTTAAGCGAAAAGTTTTGGCTCCCTACAAAGTTGACGGAAAGCCAAAAGATTGGGAGAGCGACGCGGCCGGCAATTTTAGGCTTACGCATCCCAGCAATTTTTGGGACGACATTTCGGTTCCCTTTTGGTCGATGCCCGAGAACACCGACCATCCCACGCAAAAGCCCGAAAAACTTTACGCCAAGTTGATTTTGGCTTCTTGCAAAAAAGGCGGAATGGTATTCGACCCATTTTTGGGAAGCGGAACAAGCGCCGTCGTCGCAAAGAAGCTGGGCCGCGCTTTTTGCGGAATTGAGATTAATGAAGAATATTGCTTGTGGGCGCAAAAGCGCTTGGACCGCGCCGAAAGCGATTCCACCATACAAGGCTACGCCGACGGCGTTTTTTGGGAACGGAATACTATTGCGGAACAAGCGCGTTCGCAAGATGAGCGGGAGAAAAGCAGAGGCTATGAGCGGCGGTTGCTTTAGCCTTCTGCCTTTTGTACAATATATTTGACAATAAATTGATTGTAGTATATATTGTTATATAAATTAGTCTCAGGAGGCTGCGCATGAAAGCTTTGAATGCCGTAAACGTGCTTGATTCAATAGTTCCGATAAGCCAGTTCAACAAAGGGCAGGCCAATAAGATTTTTTCAGACGTAAAGAAATTTGGAACAAGAATTGTCGTAAAGAACAATGTTCCCGAATGTGTTTTGATTAGCCCTCAAAATTATCAGCGGATGATGGAAGAGTACGAGGACGCGATTCTTGCCGCCGAAGCGGAAAAGCGTCTTTCCAAAAAAGCAAAGTATGCAAGTCACAAAGATGTCATGAAAAAATTTGACCTTTCGGATTCTGATTTGGATGATGTCGAAGTGAATTTGGAGTAGCCGATGCTTTGGGAAATCAAATACCATCCGCTTGCGGAAGAAGAATTGGCAAAGCTCGACGGCTCGGTTAGAAAAATTGTTTTAAAGGGAATTGTAAAAGTTTCTGCCAACCCAAGGCCGCAATCTGAGGGCGGCTACGGAAAGCCTTTGGGAAACAAGGCCGGAAATGATTTGACAGGCCTTTTGAAAATAAAATACAGAGATATAGGAATTCGCGTTGTCTACAAACTCATGGAAGACGAAAAGACTCATAAAATGTATATCTTGGTTATTTCCGCCCGCGCCGACAACGAAGTTTATGTTTTGGCGGGACGAAGAAAACAATAAGCCACCAGCGCCGTTTACTGCCATTTTTTTTTGACAATTCCCCAAAACTATGCTATACTACAACGCCGTGAACGAGAGAGTAAAAATTGCGGAAAAAAACCGCTTGACAGCAAATCTCCTCTGCGTTAAAATTCGCATCGCATCGCATCGCATCGCATAGATCGGAAGAGCACACGTCTGAACTCCAGT
>JAFZLA010000017.1 GCA_017551705.1 Treponema sp. | reverse complement strand
CGCATCGCATCGCATCGCATCGCTAGCGAATATTATGCCCGCATATTTTTGGCGGGTCATTTTCGTTGGCAAAAAATACAAGGACAAAACATTCAATTCTCGCAATCAAGGTCTTACGCGCCGCTTTTGTAGCCGCAAAAGGGCGCGTTCTGTTTTTCGTGTCATAAACATAGACAGGAGGTGTGTATGAGCAAAACAATTTTTTCAATTTTTTCCGCAATCGTTTTATGCTTGGCGGTCTCATGCAGCAATAGCGCTGGAGGCTCAACGCCAACGCCAACCCCGACGCCAACTCCAACGCCGGAGCCTAGCGGTTACTCAATTGAAATTTCTTATATCGGAGACAGCTCAGGCCAAAATCACGGAACGGTGACCGCAAGCAAGAGCAAAGAAATTGCCCAGGGCGAAAAAATTTATCTTACCATAACGCCCGACACCAACTATCAATTGGACAAACTGTATTGCCAGTATTATGACGGGGGCGTAACGCCTAAAAACATTGACGTGACGGACAATTCGTTTGTCATGCCAAACAAAGACGTGTACATCGGCGCTTCTTTTAAAGAGACCATAACGTTATACAATGTTGCGGCTTCGGAAACGCAAAACGGAAAGATTCAGTTTTCCGCAAACGGCTCCGACCCGCAGGATACATGCAAGGCCGCAAAAGGAACGACGGTCACAATTTTTGTTTTGCCAAATGAAGGCTACGAAATTGACGCGCTTGCGGCAAGCGCGGGCGGCAATGAGCTGGCAATTAACGGAAGCGCTTTTGCAATGCCGGAAGCGGACGTTACGGTCAGCGCGACTTTTAAGCCGGTGATAAAAACATATACAGTGGCTATTGGAACAATGACTGGCGGCTCGGTGACGGCAAGCCCTGGAACGTCTGTTGCGGCTGGAACGACAGTGACGCTTACCCCCGCGGCTGACAGCGGCTATGTCTTTGACTCCCTTACGGTAAAGGACGCCTCTGGTAATGATGTTTTGGCGCAGCGAAACGCTTTTGCAATGCCGCAAAGCGATGTTACCGTCAGCGCCGTTTTCAAAAAAATCTACACGATAACAATAAACAAACCGACTAACGGAAATATCGGCGTTGCAACTCCAAGGGGCAGATGGACAACAAATGACGGCGCTCAAACCGTAGAAGCCTTTGCCGGAGAAACGATTGTATACGACGCGACTCCGGACAGCATCTACAAATTTAAGTCTTTTGCTGTTGCCGGCGTTGACGGAATTGACGCGAGCAAGCAAAAGAATTCGTTTGTCATGCCGCAAAGCGATGTGACGATAAGCGCGGAATTCAAAGAAAAATCTAATTATTATATTGGCAAGAAATGCAATAATGATTCATACGGAACGCTTACTTGTGACAAAGAATATGCTAGAGAAGGAGAGAAAGTAACGGTAACGGTAGAGCCAACAACAGGCTATGTTGTTGAAGAGCTTTGCTTACAGACAGTGTTCAATTGGTCTACAATCCTTCTTCTTCCTATTGACAAGGCGGGAGGACAAGTTACGTTTACCATGCCTGATGCCGGCACCGCTATTGAAGTAAGAGCGACATTTGCGGAAAAAACATATTCCATCACGCTGGCCGATAACATTACAGGCGGCTCGATAACAGGATTTAACTCAAGCGGAAATCATCTGGGCCAAAAAATTCGTCTTTTTGTAACGCCTGACGATGGATATAAGCTTACAGGCATTTCCATAAAAGGCGCGAGTGTGACGCTCGACGACTGTTATTGCTTTAAGATGCCTAACGCGGACATTACGATTAAACCGACATTTGAATCTGGCGCGACAGGGCGCAAGATTACGATTGACTCAAGCGATAACGGTTCCGTTTCTTGCGCCAAAACGACAGGAGTTATGCCCGGTTCCACGGTTGTACTTATGGCAAATCCTGCCAGCGGCTATAAACTTAATAGCCTTAACGTAACAAAAAACATGTCGGAGACAGTGTCGGAGAATGTTACTGTTTCCGACAATACCTTTATAATGCCAGACAGCGACGTTTCTGTAAGCGCTACATTCCTCAATGGACAAGAACACAACGTATATGTTTGGATTACTTTGGGTGGTACGGATACAACTATTGCAGAACGCTGGCGCAGGAACATTGCGCCTGGAACAGTCGTTACGTCTGATGGCCTTCCTGCCGGATACGTGATTAGTTCAGTCTACGTGACAAAATATGTTACGGAGCATCCTGGACTATGGAATGAGGGTGCGGATATTCAGCTTACTTCCCGTACGGATACAGACTATAGCTTTGTCATGCCTGACTGTGATGCGCATGTACATATATATCTAAAAGCGCCTGTTAAGCCAAAGCCCGATACAATTGGCGATATTGTGCTAAAAGACGGAACCGCTGTTGCGCGCGAAAATCGCGGCTACCTCTCAGAGTCTCAAAAGTACGACGCCATTGCGGTTATTTTTTATGACGGCAAGGCAGAATTTGAATGGTTGGCATCAAAATTTCTTGGCAGTTGTGTGCTTGGCGTGGGTTTGGCAGAGGGCTATGGTCCTTGGTGTGGGAATTACCTGGGTAGTGATAATGGAGGCTATATAAAATTCGACAGCACGGCCGCCCATCCTATATACATCGGTGAAGGTAAAATATGGGGGGGCCATTATTATTATGCAAATGGCGAATTGATACATGACGTCCAATATTTTGACGGCAACGCGGCAAGAGTGTATGCCGGAACTTACCCACAGGTACGGTTTGACGGATTGCTTCGCGGAACCAACACCTCTGCAACGGTAAAGGGTAGTGTTCAAAAAAAGGAACAAATGTATGCATTCAATTTTTGCGATGATTACAAAGACCAAGCTGGAAGCCGCGTCAAAGGAACTGCCTATGAAAACGGCTGGTATTTGCCGACGCTTCCAGAACTGGCGGAACTTCTGCGGAGTGCCAGTTATTTAGAGGATGTACGATACACTTATTTAGATGTAGCTGGTGTGAATGCTGGCCTGTCCGCTGTAAATGGAACGAAAATTAAAAATGGCAGCGAAGATTATTATTGGACTTCAAGCCAGGCGAGGGAGACTACACAAGCCTGGCTTGCGACAGGAGTCAATGTCAGGCTGCTTGACTACAGAAAAGATGACTCTTTCAATATCCGGGCAATCCGCGAGTTTTAGTAGTTTTTTTGCAAGGAGGTTTGCATAATGAAAAAATTTGTTGTTTTGGGCATGGCTTTGCTTTTGCCCATGTTCGCTTATGGAGAGGAATTGACGGCTTACGAGATAGCCAGCCGCTCCTACAATTTGGACAGCGGAAAAAGCGCTGTTTATGACGCTTCGCTTACAATCACGGCAAAGAGCGGAGCTTCGCGCGTCCGCGAAATAGCCTTGCGCCGCAAAATGTATGACGGCGTCAAAAAGTCGCTCATAACTTTCTCCGCTCCAAAAGAAGTTGCTGGCGTTGCCTACCTTTCGTTTGAGTACGACTCGACAAAGCCTGGCTCCAAGGAATCCGAAAACTGGCTTTACATGCCCGCCATGAAAAAAGTCCGCAGAATAAGCGGCAGCTCGCGCCAAGACGACTTTATGGGCTCGGACTTTACCTACGAAGACATCGGCGACCGCGGCCTCAACAAGGACAACTTTACGCTGGCTGGCCAAGAAACTGCCCAAGGCGCGGACTGCTGGAAGATTGATTGCGCCGCCAAAGATTCCGGCGAAAAAATTCCCCGCCGCGTTTTGTGGATTAGAAAGGACAACTACCTTTTGCAAAAGGCTCAGCTTTTTGACCAGCGCGGCGAGCTTCAGAGGGAGCTTGTTTGTTCGGACATAAAGCAAGTTGACGGAATTTGGACAATTCATAAAATGACGATGACAAACGTTCAGACCGGACATTCTTCGACCATGCAAATGAAGTCGGTAAAGTACAACATCGATTTGGCGGACAGCCTCTTTGCAGTTTCTTCCATTGAGCGCGGAATAAAAAAATAGGGATGCTGAATGAAAGCAATTTTTCTCGCCGCGCTGTTCTTTTTGACGCCCTTTTGTCTTTTTGCTTTTGACACTGAATTTTCATTCAGCCTTTTGTCAGACATTTCTTCCCCCTTGCCTTACGCAAAGCGTTGGGGAGAATTGTCGCAGGCGGAGATAAAGGGCAATCTTGAGCTGTATCTTTACGCCAACGACAAAACGACTTTTTTTGTCAACGGACAGGTAATTCTCGATCCAATCGCTTCTTTGTCAGATTCGTTTGACTTGGGAACGGGCGAACAACATTTAGGCCTTGCGCTAAAAGAGGCTTGGCTTGACTATAACTCTGATTATTGGGCTATTCGCGTCGGCCGGCAGATAAGCGCCTGGGGCAAGGCGGACTTGCTTACCGTTACAAACGTTCTTTGCCCAAGAAATTTTACAAGCTTTAATTTCCTTGATATGTCGGATACATACTTAGGAATTGACGCAGTTCGCCTTACTTTTAAAAACGATGTTTACTCGCTTGACTTATATTGGATTCCTGTTTTTAGAAAAAGCGCATTGCCGGTATCTGGAAAGCATTACATACAAAAGGTTCTTTCTGATTCCGACGAGTTTCCTCTTCCTGAGTTTAGAAATATATCGCCGGATCCAAAGTTTGAAAACTTTGAATATGGTCTAAAAGCCAGCGCTTATTGGAAATATGCAGATGTTTCTCTATACGGCTTTTACGGCTTTGACCGCCTTCCGTCTTCATTTAATATTGACGCATTGTTCGGTTACTTTAACATGGAATACAACCGCTCTCTGATGTTTGGCGCCGACGCTTCCATTCCATTGGGAGACGTTGTTCTTCGCCTTGAGGGAACTTTTTTTCATGATGCGACGATTCCAATTACGAATTTTGACCTTTCAAACATTGGCATTGACAATATAAAAGACTTATTTAACGATAACTATGAATTTGGATATAAAAAGCGCGAAAAGCTGGTCATGCTGGCGGGCCTTGACTGGATGCCTAGCGGCTGGATTTTGTCCGCGCAATATTACGGCGACCTTGTCTTTGGAGATATGGGAGAATTGAATCGCAAAAACTATGTTCACATCGTCACCTTGGCGGCTTCCAAAAGTTTTTTCAAGGACACCTTGACCCTTTCGCTCGCGGGGCTGCTGCAATTTGAAGAATGGAATAATATGCTTCTTCTAAACGCTTCTTACAACGCTACGGACGCGCTTGTGCTTTCCGCGTCGGTTTATTGCGTCAACATCTTTTCTGATCTAGGGCTGAAGACCCTAAATGAGTTAAGCTACTGGGGCGGCGCCACCATAAGCGCCAAATATTCATTTTAATTACAAGGACTTGCATTATGAAACTCTTTGACGTCAACGCAATTTTTAGGCGCGCCGCTGAGGCGCAAATCAAGCGCCGCGCTCCGATTCTTGCCGTAACAGCGCTTGTCACAATTATTCTTTGCGCGGGGCTTTTTAAGTTTACGACCGTTTACGACAAGGTTCTGCTGGGCGCCAGCCAAGAACAGCTTGAGGCCGAGGCGCGCTTCAAGCAAGTGTTTTCAACGGACTCGATTATGGTCTTGGTCACGGCCGACGACGTCTTCGCGCCTGACGTGCTGGAAGAAATTGACGTTCTTGGACGCAGGCTCGAAAAAGAAATTCGCGGCTCGCTACCAGTTCAGTCGCTTTTGACCATGGCAATTCCGCTTGGAAAGGACGACGAGATAGAAATACGAAATCCCTTTGGCGGAATAATTCCAACGGACAAGGCCGAGCTTGACAGCATAAAAGAATTCTTTTTGAGCCGAATCTCTTTGGTCAACACTTTTGTCTCGGACGACGCCAAGGAAACCTGGCTCATTCTTCCGCTGCAAGAAATCAAGGACCCCCAGATGGAGCGCGTGAAGACCGCCCGAAGAATCATAACGGAAGAGGCTCAAAAAGCCAAGGGCGTTTGTTCTTTGTATCCCGTGGGTTTTTCTTACATTGACATGGAGGCTACGGAATACAACATTCACGAGTCCATTGTCCGCGTGAGCATCGGCTTTGTGGTCATGCTTGTTTTCTTAATAGCGCTTGTCCGCTCTTTTAGGGGAGTTCTAGTTTCCTTGCTTGCAAGCGTCTTTGGCATCGCCTCTGTTTTGGGAGCGTCTTCTTATTTGAACATTTCCGCCGATGTCGGAAGCATGTCGCTTCCCCTTATGCTTGGAATGGCCTTGTCAATCGGATATTCCCTGCACTTGATAAATTCGTTTAAAAGGCATTTTAGGCTGACAGGAAAAAGGGCCGAGTCCGTAGTGAACGCCGTCGAGGAAACCGGCTGGTCCATGCTCTTTACGGACATAACTACGGTGGCCTCCCTTGTGTCATTTTTGTTCTTCAAAATTTCCTCTCTTAGGTGGAGCGCCGGAATCGCGGCCTGCATTGTCATCTCGGTTTACGTTTATGTAATGCTTTTAATTCCAATCGCGATGAGCTTTGGAAAAGACCAGGAGCCGCAGGCGGGCGGCGGAGAGGAAGCCGGAACGACAAAGGTTGACCGGCTCTTCGCCAAATTTGGAATGGGCGTTGTGAGGAAGAAGGCGCTTGTAAGCGCCGTATTCATCGCAGTCATGCTTGTCTTGATTCCTGGCATAAAAAGAATCGCAATAAACATGGACATTCTTGCCATGCAAGGGCCCAAGGTTCCCCACATCGCTCGCCTTATGGAAATGCTCAAATGCAAGCTGGGAAGCATTTACAGCTTTGACGTGATGATTCAGCTTGACCCAAGCGACGAGGACGGCTTTAGGGACGCGCAAAACTTATTGAAGCTTGACCAGCTGATTGACGGAATGAAAGACTTGCGCCTCGTCAAGGTGCATGATGAAAAGCCCCGCGTCCTTTCGGCTTGCGGTATGCTAAAAGAGATGAACCGAATGTTCAACGGCGACGACCCCAGCTATTATTTTATCGACACGGAAGACGGAGTGGCGGCGCAAAGCCTTACGTTCTATGCGGACAATTTTTCGGACTACTTTGATGTGGACAACGACGACTTTACGTTGACGCGCCTTCACGTGGAGCTTACCGCTTACGACTCAAAGAAACTTCTTGACGACGCCGACGACATAATCGCTCGCGCAAAGGAATTTTTCCCCGGAGCCAAAGTTTACGCGATCGGCTCGATTTTGGACACGGCAAGGTCTGACATGACCCTGATTAAAATTGAGCTAAAGTCAATTTTGTTCTCGCTTCTTATCATCGCGGTGATGATGATTCTTGCCTTCGCCGACATCAGGACCGGACTTATCGCCATGGTTCCAAACGTGTTCCCTGTCCTTGTTCTTGCGGGCCTTATGGGCTACGGCGGAATAAATTTGGACTTGCTTACTGTAATCGTAATGCCCTTGGTTTTGGGTCTTGCGGTTGACGACACGATTCACTTGATCAACCACATCAAGCATGAGTTTGCGTTGACGGGAAGTTACGCCGCCGCCACTGAAAATTCATTCCGCCAAATCGGAAAGACTATGGTGATGACGACTGTGATTTTGTGCGCGATGTTCGCGGTCTACTTGTTCTGTCCGATGAGGTTTTTTGTCACAACGGGAATGTTGTCAATAGTTGGAATGAGCTCCGCGCTTTTGGCCGACTACACGCTCACTCCCGCGCTGATTTGCCTTGTGAAGCCTTTTGGAAAGGAACGAGAAGTTAGCGCCTAAAAGATTGCCGCGTCACGCGCGGCAATGACAACGGCTTCCCCCCATTGCGGGGAGGCCGTTTTTTTTGCGCGTGTTGTCTTTTTTCTGTCTTTGCGGTAAAATGCGCGCATTATGTTAAAACCAGAGCTATTTTCTTGTCTTAAAAATTATTCAGCAAAAACATTCGCCTCCGACGCGCTCGCTGGCGTTATCGTCGGAATCGTGGCCTTGCCCTTGGCCATCGCCTTTGCCATCGCGAGCGGCGTTCCTCCTGAGGCCGGCTTGTTCACAGCGATTGTGGCGGGCTTTTTTATCTCCGCGTTTGGCGGAAGCAAGGTGCAGATTGGAGGACCGACTGGCGCCTTTGCGGTAATTGTTTACGGAGTCGTCGCGCAGTTTGGCGTCGAGGGCTTGGCCACCGCCACAATAATGGCCGGCGTTTTGCTGATTCTTCTTGGCGCCTTTAAGATGGGAGGACTAGTAAAATTCATTCCATACACAATTGTCACTGGCTTTACCGCCGGCATCGCAGTCACAATTTTTGCGGGACAAATCGGAGACTTCTTGGGCTTGACCATAACGACATTCCCACAAGGCTTTGACAAGATGCCCGGCGACTTTGTCGGAAAGATTGAAACTTACATGCTCAACATCGGCCGCGTCAACTGGTTTTCCTTCGCGCTCGCGGCGATAAGCCTTGCGATAATCTTTTTGTGGCCGCGAATTACAAAACGAATTCCCGGCTCTTTGATTGTAATAATTTTGGCAACGCTGGCTTCTGTCATCGCGCGCGAAAAATTTGGCTTGATTACCGACACGATCGGAAGCCGCTATGGTTCTATTCCGTCGTCGCTTCCGCTCCCCAAATTGCCTGACTTGCGCCTTTCTTCAATACGCGCGCTTTTCCCCACGGCGGTTTCAATCGCCGTGCTCGCGGCCATCGAATCGCTTTTGAGCGCGGTTGTCGCCGACGGCATGGTCGGAAGCAAGCACGATTCCAACATGGAATTGATTGGGCAGGGAATCGCCAACATCGCAAGCCCCCTCTTTGGCGGAATCCCGGCCACAGGCGCCATCGCGCGCACCGCAACCAACATCAAGAACGGAGCCAAGACCCCTGTGGCCGGAATCGTTCACGCGCTGACGCTTTTGTTGATTTTGATTTTCTTGGGAAAGTACGCCGTCTACATTCCGATGGCGGCCTTGAGCGCCGTCTTGATAAACGTCGCGTGGAACATGGCGGGTTTTGGAAGCATCCGCGCCTTGGTCAAAGGACAAAAGAGCGACTCCTTTGTTTTTGCGGCGACATTCTTGATTACAGTTTTCATCGACCTTACCGTTGCGATTGAAATAGGCCTTGCGCTCGCCGCCTTCTTCTTTATCAAAAAAATGTGCGACCTTTCAAACGTTCAGGCCAAGCGCGAAAACTTGACCGAAGGCATAAGCGGCTCAAGCGAAAACCAAGAGACCTTGGACATTCCCAAAGGCGCGATGGTTTACGAAATCGACGGCCCGCTCTTTTTTGGAACGGTGCGCAAATTTGACGTCGCCGTTGAAAAGGCCGAAGTCAGCTACAAGGTTTTGGTTTTGCGAATGCGCAACACAATTTACCTTGACGCTGGCGGAATCCGCGCCTTGGAGCAGGCCAAGTCCGCTTGCGACCGCCGCGGCGTAACAATTGTCCTTTCGGGAATCCACACGCAGCCCTACATGCTTTGCCAAAAGACCGGAATGTTGGACAAGCTTGGAAAAGAAAACATTTGCGCCAACATCGACTTGGCGCTTGCAAGGGCGCGGGAGATTTTGGGAAAATAGTTTGTCGGGTCAATCCCTAGTAAAACTGCGCTTGAATTGATATAATTTATATAGAATGATAGATTCATTAATTATACAGTCCGCGAAAAAGCATATAGAGCTTTCGTCGCGGGCAAAAGATGCGGATTTTTTTTGTTCATCTCGAGATGTTTTCCAGGCAAGATTGGATTCTTTTATTCAGAAGTCGAAGAAATATCTTGAGTCTGCCTTGATCGGAGAAGTTGGCAACAATACTTTTGACCATAACTGGGTATATTCTGAAGGGGAAATGCGCGGCGCGTATTTTAATTTGAATTTTATGGACAAGTATGTTGTCCTTGCCGATTATGGACGCGGAATAAAGGAGTCTCTTTCTTCTGTAATAAAACTTTCAACTGATGTTGAAGCCGTTGAAACTGGTTTTACAAAACAAATTTCAGGAAGAACTCCTGAACAACGTGGAAACGGTTTAAAGTTTGTTGCGGAGACTTCTGTCGACAAGTTGTGGTCATTGTATTATCAGACAGGGAATGGTTCTTGTTCGATTTTCGATGGGAAAATTGATTTTTTACAAACAGGTGATTTTTGGACGGGTTGTCTTGCAATTTTTGACTTTAAATGGGAGATGTGAATTATGGTTTTGGATGTTCATAATTTTGGCGATGTGTTGATGTCTCGGCCCGCAGGTAAAGAAGCGTTTGCTATGGCAAAAGCGTATGTGATTAAGATTCATGATGAAAATGAAAAAATTTCATTGGACTTTAAAAATGTAAAAGTTCTAGCGCCTTCGTGGGCTGACGAGTTCATCACAAATTTAAAAAATGAATACAAAAATCCTGTGGAGTTCTTGAATACTGAAAACGAGTCTGTATCGCAATCATTGAAATATGTCAGCGCGTAAAAGGACAGCCCAATCTTTTATTCCACCACGATATCTTCTTTTGGAAGCCGTTCCCAATCAAAAACTTCCAGCGCGTCGGCGGGCGTCAGTTGAGCTCCGCGCGCGACAAAGCCGCAAAGGGCCATTATTTTTCCGATGATTTTTTGCGGCGTGTAGTTTGCGCGCAAAACGGCCATGTCCAAATCTTTGTCGCGCTTGCAAAGGCGGCGACCTTGTTTGTCCACCAAAAGCGGAAAGTGGTAAAACTGCGGCGCGGCAAATCCTAGTTTTTCATACAAAAAAAGCTGCTGGTGGGTGGAGGCCAACAAGTCGCGGCCGCGCGCCACTTGGGTAACGCCCATAAGCGCGTCGTCCACCGTCACCGCAAGTTGGTACGAAAAGTTTTTGTCCGCGCGCCGCAAAACAAAGTCTCCGCAGTCGCGCTCAAGGTCGCATTTTTGCTCCCCGTAATGGCCGTCAACAAAGACTGACTGGCGCGCGTCGACGCGGATTCGTTTGGCGGGCGCGCGTTCCTTTAAAAGCCGCTCCCGCTCGGCCGGCGAAAGTTTGCGGCAAGTTCCGGCGTAAATTGGCGTTCCGTCGCCTGCGTGCGGCGCGGAGGAGGCCGTTAAGTCCGCGCGGCGGCAAAAGCAGTCGTAGATCAGGCCTTGCGCCTCCAGCCGCTCAAAATATTTTTTGTAAATCGCGTCGCGCTCGGACTGGAAGTAGGAATCGGCTGGCGAGCGGGAGGGGGCGGATTTTTGGTCTTGCCAACCGTCTGCGCCGTCTCCAACGCTTTTGGCGCATCCTTCAATTTTCGGGCCTTCATCCCATTCCAAGCCCAGCCAGGCAAGGTCGTCCATAAGCTGGTTGGCCCACTCGCGCTTGCAGCGCTGGCGGTCAAGGTCTTCAATGCGCAAAAGCCACGAGCCGCCTTCCTTTTTTACGGAAAGCCAGCTGATCAGCGCGGCGTATACGTTCCCCAAGTGCATCCGGCCGCTGGGCGACGGCGCGAACCTTCCTTTTTGCATGGTCAAATAGTAGCGCATTTTGGCCCGCGCGTTAAGGTCTTGGAATCGATTTTGGGGGCGGCAGTTAAGGTCTTGCCAAGCCTTTTAGTCCTTCTTGCCAACATTCCGAGAAAATTGCCTAAAATTTCCAAATTTTTCAATAAATTTTCGTTTTTTTTTGCGCGTTTTTTAAAAACCTGTGTTATAATGAAAAGACTATGAACAAGAGAGACTTTCCCAAAATCCACTTTTACGACCAGGATTTTGTCGATATTTACAACAAGTCATGGAATTGGATCGCCGACTATTGGGTAGAAGCTAAAAAAAGCTCCAAGACAAATGACGGGTATTTTGTATACCCCGAAGACGGCGTCAATGTCTTGAACCACTTGGATTCGATTTTCTCTTCGTTCTTTTTAGTATACTCAAACCGCAACTACTCCGCCAGCAAAAATTTGGACTACCTTTATTCCAAGCAGGAACGCGACGGCGCCATCCGCTTTAAGTACGACCTTAAGAACGGAAAGCCCATCGCCGAAAAAGGCAATCCCGAGGGCGTCACGCTTCCGCTTTTGGCATGGGCCGAATTCAACCTTTACCACAAATTGGCCAACAAGCGCCGCGTAAAGGAAGTGATTCCCAGCCTTGTAAAGTACGTCAACTGGATTGACAAAAAGTTCAAAAAGCCCAACGGCCTTTACGCCGCTCCCGCGGTTGCAAGCGGAATGTTCAACAGCCCCCGCGACAAGTGCGTTTATCCTGTGGACTTTAACGCGGCGATGGCCCTCAACGTCTTGCACCTTTCGGCCCTTGGCGACATCATGAACGACAAGGAATTGAGCTTTATGTACAAAAAGGCCTACTTCTCGCTCAAGACCAGAATCAACAGCATGATGTGGGACCAAAAGACAGGCTTTTACCACGACCTGGACAAGGACGAAAAAATTCTTCTGCAAAAAACGATCGCGGGCTTTTGGCCCTTGCTTGCCGAAATCCCCAACGCCGACCGCGCCGAAACTTTGATCGCCCACTTGACCAACAAAAAGACCTTTGGCACTGACCATCCGTTCCCCACGCTGAGCGCCGACAGCCGCGACTTTAAGGAGAGCGGAGAAGGCTACAAGGGAAGCGTTTTCCCCGCGATGAACTTTATGGTCATCAAGGGCTTGGAAAAATACCAGCGCTACGACTTGGCGCGCGAATGTTCGATTCGCCACCTCTACTATATTTTGGAAGCCCTCACTCCCGAAAACAAAAAGGAAAAGGGCGACCTCTACGAAGCCTACTTGCCTTGCAAAGAAGGAAAGGCCGCTCTCAAAGGAAAGTCAAATTTCCCGCGGCCCCGCTATTTGCAAACCGTCGCGCTTTCAACTATCGCGCTCATGATTGAGAACGTGATAGGCCTTTTGATCAGCCTTCCGCGCAAAACGGTTGACTGGATTATCCCCAACTTGGAAATCATGGGAATCGAAAACCTTTCGCTCAAGCGCAACTTGATTACGATTCTTTCCAACAAGTCCAACCGCGGTTGGGAAATCCAAATGGAAAGCGAAAAGCTTTATTACTTTACAATCAACATTCTTGAACAAAAGAAAAAGACGCTTCCGATTCCTTCGGGACGCTGCTCTATGTTGATTGACAAGTTATAGGAAATGCGCAAAAAGCCAAAGACCGAAATTTCCGGAGTCAGGCCGGAAGCCATCATAGAAATCGCCTCAACCGGAATCCGCCTTAGCGTCGTCGAAATTTTGCCGAGCGGCCAATGGAACACACTGGACCGTTCCGACATGCCGGTCAACTTGGGCTTGGACATTTTTACAAGCGGCTCGATCAAGCAAAACACGATAAGCCAGTGCATTCAAATTTTAAGCCGCTACAAGGAACAAATCAAGGCCTGGGGAATCGAAGCCTCCGACGCCAGCGTTATCGCCACCGCCGCCTTGCGCGAAAGCCGCGACAAGGATTCAATCATCGATAGAATTTTTATCCGCACCGGCTTTGTTGTCCGCGTCATTGACGGCGTAGAAGAAAACCGCTTGATGTATTTGGCCGTGCGCGAATGCTTTAAGGACAGCAAGCGCAGTTTGGACGACGACGACTACATTATTTTGGAAGCGGGCGGCGGCTCTTCGGAGATGATGCTCTTGCAAAAGGGAAGCATTGTGAGCGCCCACTCGTTTCGTTTGGGAACGGCGCGCATCGAGCAGCAAATTGGCCAGGGCGGAGCCACCGACACGGCCAGGCGCTTTATCCAACAGTTCATCCTCAACTCAAAAAATTTGCTCAACGAAGAATTTAGTTCGCTAAAGTTAAAGAGCTTTATCGCGGTGGGAAAGCAGGCGCAAATCGCGGCGCTCAATGTTGGCCATCCGATTTCGACTTTTTTGTGGGAAATGCCAAGGCAAAAATTTGTTGAGTTTGTCGACGAAATCCAAGAGTACTCGGTTGAAGAATGCCTGGCGCGTTTTAAGATAGCTTACTCCGACGCGGTTCAAATGCGAATCGGCCTTTTGATTTACAAGATGTTTGTGGAAATAACAAACGTCGCCAGCGTAATTGTTCCCGAAACAAACTTGCGCGCGGGCGCCCTGATCAACAAGTTGGCCGCTCCAAACGAAGACTTGCAGCAAGACTTTTACAAGCAGATTACCGCGGGCGCCCTTAACCTTTTGCGAAAATACCACGGCGACGAAGGCCACGCCCAGTTTGTGTCTGACGTTTCGCTAAAAATTTTCGACGCGCTCAAAAACGAAATCGCGCTTGACGAACGCGCCCGCGTGTTGTTGCAAGTGGCGGCGACGTTGCACGACATAGGCATTTTTATCCGCATGGAAAACCACCACGAGCATTCGGCCTACATCATAAGCAATTCGGAATTTTTTGGCCTTACCCAAAACGAAATTACGATTGTCTCGCAAATCGCCAAATACCATCGCGGACATTCCAATCCGCAGGACGACGACCACTTTCAAATGCTGCCGCGCGCAAGCCGCATGACGATTCTAAAGTTGACGGCAATCATCCGCATCGCCGACGCGATCGACCGTTCGCACACGCAAAAATTCACCGAGCTAAAAATCGCCAAGCAGCGCGATTCGCTTTTGATTTACACCGGCAACAAGCACAACACAGTTTTGGAGCGGCAGGCTCTTGGCGAAAAGGGCGGAATGTTCGAGAGCGTCTTTGGCTACAAGGTTATTCTATCGTAGGAATTGTTGGAGGACTAAAAAATGGCGACTGCAAAAAAACAAGTTGGCGACAAATTTTTTAACCGCGAGCTTTCTTGGATAGAATTTAACGACCGCGTTTTGCGCGAGGGCTTGCGCCGCGACATTCCTCTTTTGGAACAGTTGAATTTTCTTTCTATTGTTACAAGCAACTTTAACGAGTTCTTCCAAGTGCGCGTGGCCAGCGTAAAGCGCCTTCTAAAAAATTCGCCGGGCGGAAAAGACATATCGGGCCGCACGCCCAAACAGCAGCTTAAGGACATAAGCGCGCGCGCCCGCGAGGTAATGCAGGCGCAGCAAGAGGCGATTCAAAAGCAAATAATTCCGGCACTGGCAAAAGAAGGCTTTGTTTGCAAGCGGCCCAAGCAGTTTACAGTCCAGCAAAAAGAATTTGCCCAAGAAATTTTCAAGGCGCAGATTTTGCCGCTCCTCACTCCGCTTAGGACAGACAGCCAAGAGTTCCCAAGAATTGCCAACCTAAAATGGCACGCGGCCTTTTTGCTAAAGCCCATCGCGGGAATCAAAATCGCAAACCAAGAATTTGCCGCAAAGCCTGGCGCGCAGATTGTCGCTTTGGTTCAAATACCGGACGCCATTCCAAATTTGATTTGGCTTCCCGGCGACAAAGAAAGCGTAAAAGAATTTACGACTGTCAGCGACTTGATTTTGCAATACGGCTCGCAATTGTTTGACGGCTACGAAGCTTCCAAGTCGCTTTTGTTCAACGTGGCGCTGGACGCTGACTTTGCCGTTGACGAAGACGCCAACGACATCGTGCAAGCAATGCAGGAAGTTTTGGTGGCGCGCCAGTCGTCGTTTGCCGTGCGGATGGTTTGCGACAAAAGCAGCTCGGAGCTGCAAAAATTTTTGGCGCAAAAGCTCAGCCTAAAGTCGGACGATATTTACGCCTTTGACAATTTGGTTGACCCAGCCACCCTTTGCGAAATAGGAGAGGCGGAAAACACCGACCACTTGCGCAACAAGCGCTGGGAAAATTTCCCCAACGCCGCGCTGCCCGAAGACGAGCCTTACTGGGATTCGATAAAGCGCCGCGACGTAATTTTGCACGTTCCCTACGAGTCCTACAATCCTGTCGTTAAATTTTTGAACGACGCGGCTGACGACCCCGACGTTCTTTCTATAAAAATGACTTTGTACCGAACAGGACGCGGCTCTCCGATAATCTCGGCTTTGGAACGGGCGGCGCGCAACGGAAAGCAAGTCACCGTTTTGGTGGAGCTTAAGGCGCGCTTTGACGAGGAGCGCAACATCGCTTGGGCCGAAGAGTTGGAGCGCGCGGGCGTTTTGGTCGTATACGGCTTGGTGAACCTCAAGGTTCACGCAAAAATATTGATGGTCATCCGCCGCGAAGAGGACTCCTTTAAGCGCTACGTCCACCTTGCCACAGGAAACTACAACCCGCGCACCGCCCGTATATACAGCGACCTTTCGCTCTTTACCGCCAACCACGAAATTGCAAACGACGCCACAAAGTTCTTTAACATCGTCACAGGGTATTCGGCCTTGCAAAAGATGAAGTACCTTAGCATGGCGCCGGTTGACTTAAAGAGCAAGCTGCTTTCGATGATTCAGCGCGAGATTGAACTTTCCACGCCGCAAACGCCGGGCCTTATAATCGCAAAGATGAACAGCCTTGCCGACGAAGAAGTCATCGCGGCCTTGTACAAGGCCAACCGCGCGGGCGTTAGGATTATGCTGAACGTTCGCGGCATTTGCATGCTTGTTCCGGGAGTGGCCGGCATGAGCGAAAACATTCGCGTCGTTTCTATCGTAGACCGCTACTTGGAGCATTCACGCGTCTTTTATTTTCAGAACGGAGCGTCGCCCGAAATTTATTTGGCCAGCGCCGACTGGATGCCGCGCAACCTTGACCGCCGCATCGAATTGATGTTCCCGATTTTGGACTCCGCCGCGTTCAAGGAAATAAAGCATATCCTTGACGTTTACTTTGAGTCCAACATAAATTCTTACGAGCTGCAAAGCGACGGCTCTTGGACCGCCCTAAAGCCCAAGTCCGGCGAAGCCCCCCGCCGAGCCCAAGAAATTTTGTACAACGAGTACAAGGCCCGCCACGAAAAGAACAAGGCGCCAAAGACGCGGTTTACGGTAAGAAGGAAGTAAAAGATTTTAGACTGTCGCGAACGCAGACATCGCAATTGTCCGGCAATTCAGAACGAACCATGTGCCCCAATGTTACAAGATATACGAATATGCCGTTGCGTCTTGCGGTTTTTATCGCCGGAATGAAGTCTGAATCTCCTGTAACGAAAATTACTCGTTCCGCAACTTGCTTATAACTAATCCAAGCAAGGTCAAGTCCAATTTTTATGTCAACGCCCTTTTGATGAAGTTCTGGCTCAAAATCGGAGTCGTCAAGAGGTTGTTTGTTGTAAGCGGCTTTTTTCAATTTCCAACCGCTAAATTGCAAAGTTCCTTCTCTGACAGCAAAATAATCAAGTCGTTTTATGTCGGATAGTAGCTTGATTCCATAAATATATTGCGGAGTTTTTTCAAACAAAAAGGCTCTGTTGGTTACTGGCGTAGAAGTTTTTGCGTCGCAAGGCTCGCAGTCATAATAATACATGCGGTGCATGTCCTCGGCGGAAAGATTGAATTTTGTCAGCAAAGACTGCGCAAATTGGCGTACATCTTCCGCAGCAATGTCTTTTTTAAAAGCGGCATGAAATTTTTTTCTCAAGAAAGCTCCGTCTATTAGTATCGCCGTATTCATAAAATTCCTCCGGACAAAAAAAATAGACCTACTTAGGGTACACGAGCGGAACTCATGTTTAATATAAAACCCTTTGTTCGGTCTTTATGCTTATAATATACATTATAACTGAACGAAAGTCAAGTAATTTTTTAAATTTTGTCAAAAACACAAGAAATTAGACTATCTCTTGTTCTAGGCTGTCAAATTCAGCGGTGGAAAAAAACTCGCCCAATGTTATTTCAAAGCCGTCGCAGAGCTTTTTGATTGTGACAACGCCGGGATTTTTGCTTTCAAAATTGAGGATGCTTTTGACTGTAGCTTGAGGAACTCCAGCCAAATTGCTAAGGCCGTTTGGCGTGATGCCGCGTTCTGCGCAGAGTTGCCTTATTCTGTTAGCCACAGCCTCTTTTGTATCCATACTAGTAGATGATAAAACACTAACGGATTTTACATTAGTGATACTTCACTAACTTTGAATAATGTGGTAATGTGAGGTTATATAGTGATATATCACTATATAACAAGGAAATTTGTTATGGGTAATACAAATTTACGAAAAGCAGACAAAAATAAAAACGATGAGTTTTATACTCAGTATGCAGACATTCAAAATGAAATAAATGCTTATATTGCATATAATCCAGATGCTTTTAGAGATAAAACAATTCTTCTTCCCTGTGATGACCCAGAATGGTCAAATTTTACAAAATTTTTTATAAACAATTTTGAGCGCTATGGAATTAAAAAGCTTATTTCCACATCGTATGCTTATAACAGCAAGAATGTTGATTTTGATTATCAGCCAACTCTATTTGAAACAGTTGACCCAAGATTTAAAATTGAAACATCAAAAGTAAAAGGGAAAATCTTTACGCTTACGAAGGATGAAAATAAAGATGGCAAAATAGATGAAAAAGATTTAAGTTGGAGCTATTTACAGGGAGATGGGGATTTTAGAAGCGAAGAAGTCAAGCATCTTCGCGATGAAGCGGACATAATAATCACAAATCCGCCATTTTCATTGTTCAGAGAATTTGTCGGATGGCTTGTTGAAAGTAAAAAACAGTTCTCAATTATTGGAAACATGAATGCAATTTCATATAAAGAAGTGTTTCCTTATTTGAAAAATAATACCTTTTGGTTAGGAAATGGTTTTTCAGCTGGCAACGCATATTTTGGATTACCTAAAAAAGCAAGAACAGATTATGTTCAAGGTGTTTTACAAGAAAACGGACTTGTAAAATTTAGAAATTGTTGTTGGTACACAAATATCGAGCATGGGAAACGTCATACAATTCTCCCCTTGATGACAGAGGAACGAAACATAAAATTTTCAAAGCATAAGGAAATCAAAAATCTCGGCTATAAAAAATTTGATTTTTTAGATGCAATAAATGTTCCTTTTACAGATGCGATTCCAAGTGATTATAAGGGAATAATGGGGGTTCCTATTTCTTTTTTGGATAAATATAATCCAGAACAGTTTGAAATAATTGATGGGATTGGAAGATACAGTATTCTTGATAATGAAAAAACTAAAAAAGCAGGAAATTATTTATCAATGGTTGAAGGTGTTCCTCAATATTTTAGAATTTTAATCAAACATAAAGGAAAATAAAATGCATACAGAACTTAAAATTGATATTACAATTCGTCAGCTTTGTGAAGGCTTCGTTTATGATGAAAATGACGAGAAAGGTCTTTTTGGCCTTAATGGAAAACTTGTTATACAGCCAGATTTCCAGCGTAATTATATTTACGGCGACGGTAAGAGAGATGTTGCCGTTATTGATTCCCTATTAAAAGGTTATCCTCTCGGCTTAATTTATTTTAATAAAACTGGCGATATGTACGAGGTGTTGGACGGGCAGCAAAGAATTACTTCAATCGGTCGCTTTATAACAAATAAATTTGCTGTTAATGTAAACAATTATCCAAGAAACTTTGACGCCTTGGATAAACACATTCAAGAAGATTTGTTAAATACTGCCCTAACAATTTACATCTGTGAAGGAACAGAAACAGAAATAAAGGAATGGTTTAAAACTATAAATATTGTGGGAGTTCCGCTAAATGACCAGGAACTATTAAACGCTGTATATTCAGGTCCATTTGTTAATCTTTGCCGAGAAGAATTCTCTAATTCTCAAAATTCAAATATTCAAACCTGGTCAAATTATATTCCGGGAACCTACAAACGACAGGATTATTTAAAAACAGCTTTGGATTGGGTTTCCAAAGGCAATGTTGAAAGTTATATGGCAAGTCATAGAAATGACACTGAGATAACGGAAATAAAGAAATACTTTACAAGTGTCATAGATTGGATTGATAGAACTTTTAAAAGCGTAGATTCTACAATGTGTGGTCTTGAATGGGGTCGGCTGTATGAGGAATATAAGAAAAAACCTTTTGATATAAATAAACTTGATGACAGAATAAAAGAACTCCTTGCAGACTGGAGCATAACGGACAAAAAGGGGATTTATGAATTTGTTCTTTCGGGCGAAGTTCTTGAAAAAAGGCCTTTGTTAAATATTCGATTATTTGATAAGTCTGTAATAAAATCAGTTTACACAAAACAAACAAATGATGCTCAGAAAAATGGAGTTTCAAATTGTCCAATGTGTACAGAAGCTGGTGGTGCAAATAAAAATCGCATTTACAAAGAAAATGAAATGGATGCAGACCACGCAACAGCTTGGAGTAAAGGTGGAGCAACGGATATTTCTAATTGTGTAATGCTTTGTAAAAATCATAATAGAAGTAAGGGAAATAGATAAAATACATTATCTTTTGAGAAGATATAATTTGTCATATCACGTTTACGACCATTGCCCCGCATTCCGTTTTTGCGCTATACTTTAACCGATGGTAATTTATCACGGTTCGGAAAAGATAGTAGAAAAGCCTCTGTACGGATTTGGAAATCCGCATATGGAGCAATGACAGCGTCCATGCCACGGCAGCGACCGTCAGGTCGCGGTGAAACCGCTCGAAATTACAATTAAGGTCTTTCAATCAATCATGCGAGCGGTCCCCATTGCGCCTTGACATAATCGTTCAGCCTAAAAAGCGCGTAGAGGGGGAGGCTCCAGACGCGGGTGGCGCCGTCTTGGTTGTCGCCGACATTTTTTAGAGAGGTCTTGAACGCAAGTTTGGGAGCGAAGCGTTTGCAGAAGACGCTCAGGCTTTTTGCCTTTGTGTTGTCGGCGGACTTTACTTCTATCGGGAAAAGAATTCCTTCGTAATCCGAGATAAAATCAATTTCCGCGTCGGCCTTTGTGCGCCAAAAATAGGTGGGGACTTTTTGGCATTTGAGTTGCGACAAAACATAGTTTTCGGCAAAGGCGCCTTTAAACTGGGCGTAAGATTCGTCGCCGTTTAAAATTGTTCGGTAATTGACGTTTGACTTTTTTCTTAAGAGGCCTACGTCCGCCATAAAGACCTTAAAGTATGAGTTGTCCTTAAAGCTTTCCAGCGGAAGCTGCGGCGTTGGAACAAGATTCAATTTGTAGACAAGGCCCGCGCCAACAAGCCATTCAAGCGCGTCTTCCAAATCTTTGGCCCGCGCGCCTTGCTTTACGTGCGAAAAAATGAACTTGTTGTTTTCTTTTGCAATCTGAGACGTAATCGCGTCCCAAATCAATTTTATTTTTATGACGGTTTCCGCGTCGGCGTGCTTTGCAAAGTCGTCAGCGTAATCTTTCAATATTTGGTCTTGGACTTCCTCGACTTTCGCGTAGTCGTGGCTTTGCGTCCAAACGCGGACAGCCTCGGGCATTCCGCCGACGATAAAATAATTTTGCAACTGTTTTTTTAGCGGAACGGAATACAGCTCCGAAATTTCGCGCTCCAGCGGAAGCTTTTTTATTCCGCTTGTAAATTTTTCTCCGCCATCCGCCGCTACAAATTCCTCAAAGCTCATCGGAAACATTTCAAGCCGCTCAACCTTTCCCACCGGAAAAGAAACGCCTTGCTCTTTTAACGCGATGCCAAGCAGTGAGCCCGCCGCCACAATGTGCAGCTGGGGAACGTTTTCGCAAAAATATTTTAAGGATTGAATCGCGCGCGGGCAGTCTTGGATTTCGTCAAAGACAAGGAGCGATTTTTGCGGAATGATTTGCTTTCCAAGAACGACGGAGCCAAGCTCGTCAAGAATGCGCGCCGTGTCAAAGTCATGGTCAAAAACAGATTTGAGGCCTTGGTCGCCGTCAAAGTTGCAGTAGGCCATGTCCTCAAATTCGGCCTTGCCAAATTCTTTTATGAGATATGTTTTTCCGCATTGGCGAACGCCGGTCACAATCAGCGGCTTGCGTTCGGCCTTGTTTTTCCAAGCCAAAAGGCTTTCGTACGCTTTGCGAATCATAGTCAAAAGTCCTCTTGGCTCTAATTATAGCATTATTCGACCGAATAATGCAAGCAAAATTGCGTTTTTCGACCGAATAATGCAAAATTAACTGCAAAATTCGACCGAAAAACGCAAATTTCAATGGTATAAAGCAAAAACAAAGCCGCCCCAATCGGAGCGGCTCTTTTATGTTTGTTGATAAATCCCGCGAGTTTTGTCCGCGAAGCGGATAAAACTCGTTAGAGAAAAACTGAGGCTACTCAGTTTTTCTCGGCTTTCCGACCATTGTCCAGCAGACAATCATCGCGACAACGTAAAGCGCGATTGTTACGTAGAGGACGTTTTGGTAGCCCACCGGGTTGACCTTGACTACGCGGCCGTCGGCCAAAACTTTTTCGGCAAAGCTGCCGGTGTGGCGCACGATGTAGCTGGCCATTTGGTTTCCGGTCAAGCCAGCGATGGCCCATGCGCTAAGGCACATTCCGTGGACAGAAGAAATGCTCTTCATTCCAAAGTGGTCGCTGAGCAATGTGGGAACGTTGCTAAAGCCTCCGCCGTAGCCCGCGTTGACAACGATGAGGAGCGCCACGCACAAAACCATAAGCGCGGGCTTTTCGCCGTTAATGATTCCGCGAGTCGCGATGATAACCGCAGTGAACAAAATCGAAAGCGCGAAAATCCATTTGTAAATTGTGTTGCGGTCCTTAAGTCCGTCGGCGGCGGCGCTAAAGCCTAGGCGGCCTCCGGCGTTTGCGATTGCGGTAACAGTTCCGATGGCGCTGATTGTCATAAAGCCAAGGCCTGTCGTTTGCAAAATCGGTTTTTCCTGCGAGATGAGCGCAAGGCCGCACGCGATGTTGATGTAGAACATGATCCATATTCCAAGGAACTCGCGGTTTGAAAAGCAAGTCTTAAAGTTGGAGCCGAACTTTTTGAGGAAGTCGGCGACGCTCTGCTTTTCGTGGGCTTCGACCCAGCCGGCCGGCTTTTTAAGAAGCAAGTGGCCGACAAACATCAAGACGCAGTAAACGCAGCCCATGATGATGAACATGTAGGCCGGATTGTCGTCGCATCTGGCAACGATGGCCTGCATGATTGGAGTTGCGATTGCTTTTGCCGCTCCAAAACCCGCGACGGCCAAGCCTGTGGCCAAGCCCTTGCGGTCCTTGAACCAAAGCATCAAGGTCTTTACCGGCGAAAGGTATCCGGTGCCCAAGCCGATTCCCATGATGACGCCGTAGCAAATCAAAACGCCCGGGAGCGATTTGGCCAAAATGCTGAGGCCGGTTCCCACCATTCCCGTGGTGAAGAAAATCGTCGCGATGAGCGAGCTTTTGTGAATGTCCTTTTCGACAAAGTCGCCCAAAAAGGCGGCCGACATTCCCAAGAAGAAAATCGCCAAAGAGAACGCCCATTCGACCGAGCTTTTGGGGCTGCCGATGTAGGCGGCGACTTCCTGGCTAAAAACCGACCAGCAGTAAACTGTGCCGATTGAACAGTGCAAGAGCAGCGCGGGAATCGCGCCGCGGAGCCATTTGTTTTCTGGTAAATTCATAATGGAATATT
Organism: Treponema sp.; assembly: GCA_017551705.1. Lineage (GTDB taxonomy): Bacteria > Spirochaetota > Spirochaetia > Treponematales > Treponemataceae > Treponema_D. The sequence continues at coordinate 1,239 of JAFZLA010000017.1, read as the reverse complement.
TTAGCGCGACAGGCCGATTTTTTCAAGTAAAAAAACGCGGGCGGTTTACCAAGAGCCGCTTTTTCTATATAATGTTGCGCATGATTAAGATTGTCAAAGCGACAGAATTGGAAAAAGAATTTTTTGAGGGCCGCGATTTTGGCGGCTCGATTGACGTGGTAAAGGAAGTTTTGTCCGACGTAAAAAAGTCGGGCGACCAGGCTTTGCGCGAGTACGGCGCCAAGTTCGACGTTTCTTCGCCCACGGCTTTTGAAGTTCCCCAAGAGGAGCTTAAGGCCGCCGCCGAAAAAATGCAAAAAGAAAAGCCAGAACTTTACGACGCGCTTTGCCATTCGCACGACTTGGCCTTTAAGTTTGCCAAGCGCCAGCGCCAGTCCTTTGACGAATTTGAGCTTGAGTTGGAACACGGCCTTTTTACCGGCCAAAAAAATATCGCGGTAGACCGCGCGGGCGCGTATGTTCCCGCGGGCCGCTTTCCCTTGCTTTCAAGCGTGATAATGACAGTGACTCCGGCCAAGGCCGCGGGAGTGGGACAAGTGATTATGTGCTCTCCGCCCCGCGTTCACCCAGACGATTTGGCGGCCGCAAAAGCGCAAGGAGCGGGCATTCCCGGAAAGCCTTTTGTTGGAGGAAAGCCTTACGCCGACGAGGGCATCATGGCCGCAGCCTATATTTGCGGAGCCGACAAGTTTTACGCTTGCGGAGGCGCGCAGGCGATTGGAGCGATGGCTTTTGGAACGGAATCTATTCCCAAAGTTGACGTTGTAGTAGGACCTGGCAACAAGTTTGTGGCGGAGGCCAAGCGCCTTGTTTACGGAACGGTGGGCATCGACATGCTTGCTGGCCCCACCGAAGTTTTTGTAATCGCCGACAAGAGCGCCAAAGCCGATTGGGTCGCCGCCGATTTATTGGCGCAAGCCGAGCACGACATCGTCGCGCAGCCCTTGATGGCGACCGACAGCCCCGAGCTTGCAAAAGCCGTTCAAGAGCAAATAGAAAAGCAACTTGCAGAACTTCCCACAGCGGCGACGGCAAGGCAGAGCGTTGACACTTATGGAAAAATAATTTTGGTTTCTTCTATTGAGGAAGCGTGCCAAATTGCCAACAAAAAAGCGCCCGAGCACTTGGAGCTTGCGATGGACGATGGAACGAATTTGGAAACCGCAAAAAAATTGGTCCACAATTACGGCTCGCTTTTTGTAGGCCACGGCGCCGCCGAAGTTTTTGGCGACTACGCGG
>JAFZLA010000016.1 GCA_017551705.1 Treponema sp. | reverse complement strand
TTTTCCCTGATTTTTTTGCAAGAGCGGAAATGTCATCCCATTCAAAAAAGAAGTTTTCTGTCTCTTCCTCTGCTTTTTCTTCACTCTCTATAGCTTCTTGAATGTTTGCATACGAATAAACAGGATTTTCCCCGTAATGTTTTATTTTTACATCGATATCCATGTCAGAAAGGACATAAGAAACCGCATCAATATTATATTTTTTCTCAAAGTAATCTTTTAGTATTTCCTTTACCTTTGGCTCGTTGATTTCATTTTGAAGGCTGACAATATCTTTTTTGTATTGAATGTTATCATTTATAAAATTCTTTACTTTTTCAGGTGTGAAATTCCACTTTTGAAAAAATTCAATAAATTTCGCGCCATTTAAGTTATCTTTTTCAAAAGGAATTTCCAAATTTATGATTTTTCCATCTGAGTGGTCATAATAATAAACATAGAGTTTTTCACATATAAGGACTCCAACAGGCAGTCTCAAACTTGGATGGGATAAATAAGTCAACAGTTGCAGTTCAAAAGAATTTAATTTTGGAAAAGAAAGTTGCTTTAATTCAACTACAAATTGTTCAATGTTTCCTATGCAAATAATAATATCAGGTATTTCCCTGTCTTTTGAACCAATATGAAGTTTTTCACGGACTTTTATATCCCCCTTTAATTTGCTGTACCCGAATAATTCCGCTTCAGCAAAATAACTTTCCCAGCGTTTTTGAATGACATCTTCCTTTTCATTAAAAAATTTGTTGCGTTCTTCAACAATGAAATTCCATGCTTCTGTGTAATTCAATTTCATTCTCCCCATTTTAAAAATGCAATTCCAACACCACAAACTGTCAGCGGGATAAAAAATAGAAAACATTGCGCAGTTGAATATGAAAGGTATAATTTTAATGATTCTAAAAAAGCGACTCCGTTTGAAAAATGCGCGATAAAGCAGGCCGTCAGTGTTATCGCAATGTAAAGCAAAATATGCGCGATTAGTGTTCCTCTGCAAAATCGCAAAGTTTCTTTTATGTTTTCAGCATAATTCTTATTTGGAATTGAAAAAGAAAAGAAAGTGAGCGTGACGATTGCCGCAAATAATAGCATTCCTTGTGCAAAACCAAACGAAAATAATTCGTCAATAACCTTTGGTATAATTGGAATCTCACCAATTTCACCCTTCGCAAAAAGAAGAATATTTCTTGCCGAATTAATGTTTAGTGCAAGCGTAAAGAGCGAAAAATAAAGCAATAAATATGGCGTGGGTTTTCCGTTAGCTTTTTTAATTGCGCTTATAATTCCAATTAAACAGATTGCCCCCGCAAGCAAAAAATCAGCGACATACAAAATTTTAAAAAGCAATATCGGCAATGGAATAAAAAGTAGCATTGCCAAGATTGCGGCCAGAGAAATTGTCAAAAAATTAATTCTTTCTTTCATATTCCAAGCTTCCTGCAGTATTCTCGTTTTTCGTGGCATTTTTTATCAAGATACTCTGTAAAATTGAAAACCCTATTTTTATTCTCCCCAATAAGATGGTTCCAAAGGTTTTCTAAGATTTGCTTTTTGTCTGACGGTGTTGCCGCAATTTTTTGTTTTGCCTCGTTGTCCTCTGTTTCAGTAAGTTTTATGGCATCGTCAATGGGATGAACGCAATGCAAGTAACCGCTGCGAAGATAGTAGTAATCTTTCATTCGTTTTTTTCTCCTTTTATACTTCTTCTTCAATAATTTCTTCAACGGCGATAAATTTGCCTTTTTCATCTCGCAAAATGCGGCGAGTTCGTTTTATTTTTTTCTTGTTTTTGCTTTCTTGCAGGACGATTTCTTGGGATTTTTTTTGTTCTTCAAGCATTTCTTTGTGTCGGCGTTCAGCCTGCCTTTCCATCCGTTCAACTTCATCAGCTCTGGAAAAATCGTCCATAGCGGAAAGAAGGAGCAAAATAGAAATCGGATTTCCTAAAAGCGCTGCCAAAATTATAAGAAAAATCATATCTATTTCCTCAAAATCAACTCTGCAAGCATTGGCGGAGCCAATTCTTCCCACGTAATGTAGTTTTTTGCGAGTGTTACAGAAAGTGGGTGTATTTATTATTTTACACAAAGTGAGTGTAAAAGTAAAGTAAAAACCTACAAAATGTAAGTGATGACAGAAAATGAGTTGCATGAAACGCTTGCTTATAACATTAAGCGTTATCGGGCGGGCAAACACACACAAGAAACGCTTGCCGAAGAGATAAGCCTTTCGTATCAAACAATTAATGCTATTGAAGGAAGGCGACGCTTTCCAAGTCCTGAAACGCTTGTAAAGCTCGCCTCGGCTCTAGGCGTTGAAGTTTACCAACTGTTCGTTCCCCACGACACAAAGCCAATTGTCATAGAAGAAACGCCCAAAAACGAGCGGATTCGCGCGCAAATAACCGAAGAAGTTGTTGACGACGTTCGCCGCGCCATGACTAAAGCGCTGGACAAGATTTTAAAGGAATAGTTAAAAATGATGGTCGATTCCGCTTTGCTTCATTATGGCGTTGGCGGTGTGGCGGGACTTGATTTTTGAATCGACTGTAAAATTTCGTTGTGTCATTGGGCTGTAATATATGTCATGGTCGCCCTTGCCATGACGGACAAAGCGGCAATTGTTCTTTAGGAGAATTTCACGAACTTTTTTTTCGTATTCCGCCATTTACGCAAATACCTTTTCGCGTCGTTCCACTTTAAAGAGAATGGACGGCAACTTTTTAGCGGAATTTAAATCCAACAGTTCTGGAGCGGCATAGCGGACTCGTTCCATAAGAGCGTCCAAAGAACCACCCTCCAAAACAAGGCCTGGAATGTCTTTGCTTTCGGCAATCCATACGCTGGCTTCGGAATCCCATGTAAAATGAACTTCGTATTCCATATTTGTCTCCATTCCTATTATAGCGCATTTTTAAGATTTTGCGCAATTTTCGCGCGAAAAAAAAGCCGCCCACAATCGGGCGGCTCAACCAACGCGCGTCTTGTTAACTCAAATCTGTTCCATCACGTTGACCATCTCAATCGCGCTGAGGGCGCAGTCGTAGCCCTTGTTGCCGCTCTTGGCGCCGGCGCGGTCGATGGCTTGCTCCAGGTTGTCGGTGGTCAAAATGCCGAACAAGACTGGAACGCCTGTGGCAAAGCTGGCTTGGGCGATGCCCTTGCTGACTTCGGCGCAAACGTAGTCGTAGTGGCTTGTGCTTCCGCGAATCACCGCTCCAACGCAAATGACCGCGTCGTACTTTTTGCTGGCCGCCATCTTTTGAGCCACGACGGGAATCTCAAAGGCGCCCGGAACCCAAGCAGCGCTGATGTTGTCCTGTTCCACGCCGTGACGTACAAGTCCGTCAACCGCTCCGTCCAAAAGTTTTTGAACGATGAACGCGTTAAAGCGCGACGCCACGATTCCAACCTTCATGCCGCTCTTTGCGACGACCTTTCCTTCAATAAGTTTCATACTGCCTCCTTATAATACGGCTGTCCGCCCGCGCCTGATGGCAAGGGCGGATGTTGCCGCTTATGCGCCTAGCAACCGATTGCGGTCGGCAAGCAGTTGCAGTGGCGCTATTACTCAACGTTGATATGATCGAATATGTGTCCCATTTTTTCCTTCTTTGTGCGAAGGTAAAATTTGTCAAACTTTGACGGCAGAATTTCTATCGAAACGCGCTCGGCAACTTTTATGCCGAATCCGTCAAGGCCGTAAATCTTTTGCGGGTTGTTTGTCAAAAGGCGCAAAGATTTGATTCCCAAGTCGCGCAAAATCTGGGCGCCAATCCAGTACTCGCGCAAGTCGGGAGCGAATCCCAACTTTAAATTGGCTTCCACCGTGTCGTAGCCGTTCTCTTGCAGCATGTAAGTCTTGAGCTTGTTTATCAATCCTATGCCGCGGCCTTCCTGCCGCATGTAGAGCAAAACTCCGCGCCCTTCTTTTTCTATCGTTCGCAGCGCTTGGGCAAGTTGCGGGCCGCAGTCGCAGCGCTGGCTTCCAAATACGTCGCCTGTCAAGCATTCGGAGTGAACGCGGCACAAAACGTTTTGGCCGTCGCCGATGTCGCCCTTGACCAGCGCGATGTGGTGCTCGCCGGTCAAGTCGTCGGTGTAGCCGTAGATGTCAAAGGTTCCGTATTCGCTGGGGAGCTTTGCCTTGGCTTCTTGCACGACGTGCTTGTCGTGGACGCGGCAATAGTCGGCCAGCGCTTTTATCGTTATGTATTTTAGATTGAATTTTTGGGCAAGCTCAAATATTTTTGGCCCGCGCGCCATCGTTCCGTCGTCGTCCATAATCTCGCAGCACACGCCGCATTCCTTGAGTCCCGCCAAGCGGCAAAGGTCAACGGTGGCTTCGGTGTGGCCCGCGCGGACAAGCACGCCGCCTTTTTTTGCAATCAGGGGGAACGTGTGTCCCGGCCTTCTAAAATCTTTTGGGGCGCTATTGGGATCGACGCAAGCTTGAATCGTAGTGGCGCGCTCGGCGGCTGAGATTCCGGTGCTGGTGGAAACGTGGTCAATCGAGACGGTAAAGGCTGTCTCGTGGTTGTCGGTGTTCTCGGCCACCATCGGGTAAAGGCCAAGCCGTGCGGCCATGCCTTCGCTGATTGGGGTACAAATCAAGCCCTTGGCGTGTGTGGCGATAAAGTTTATGTTGGCTTGCGTTGCGAACTGCGCGGCGCAAATCATGTCGCCTTCGTTCTCTCGGTTTTCGTCGTCGCTCACAAGGATGATTTTTCCCTGCCGCAAATCTTCCAACGCTTCTTCAATTGTGTTGTATTCCATGTTACCTCCGTTCATTGTCGCTAGAATCCTCGCTCTCTTAAAAATTCTTCTGTTATGCCGGAACCGTTGCCGCGACCAGAATTGCCCGCAAGCCCAAGACTGCCGCCGCCCATCAACTTTTGGGCATACTTTCCGACAATGTCGTTTTCCAAATTGACTCGGTCGCCGGGCTTTTTTGTCAAGAGCGTCGTCTCTTGCGCCGTGTGCGGAATGATCGAGACGGCGAAATCGGCCGCGCTGACTTTTGCCACTGTAAGGCTTATTCCGTCAATCGCAATAGAGCCTTTCTGCACAATCAAGTTCAAAATCTCTGCGGCCGCGCTTACGTAAACCCAAACGGCGTTTCCTTCGCGCTCAAGGCGGGCGATTGTTCCTGTTCCGTCGATGTGGCCGCTTACGATGTGGCCGCCAAAGCGTCCGTCCGCCGCCATCGCGCGCTCAAGGTTGACGGGGCTTTGCGCGGCAAGCGATCCAAGGTTGGAACGGCGCAAGGTTTCGGCCATTACGTCGGCGGTAAAAAAATCCGCGCCCACGCTTGTGGCGGTAAGGCAAACTCCGTTGACGGCTATGCTGTCTCCGACTTTTGTTTCCGCCAAAACTTTTTGCGCGCGGATTTTAATTTGCGCGCCCTGGCCTCCCGCCGCCACACTAACGACGCTCCCGACTTCTTCTATTATTCCTGTGAACATTAAAGAGTCCTCCAAATATTACCGCTGTTCGCGCGAGCCTTTTGCGAGCGCGAATGTTGCGGCTTATGCGGCAATCCTTCGTTTATTGACTTGCGTTCATTTTTCATTGCCGCTAAGACTCCGAATTTTTAGACTGACTAAAACTGGCGGCGGCATTTTGGGCTTGCGAGCAGTTGCCGTTGTTGCCGACAAATTCATACTCAATCAAAATGTCGCTTCCGATTCGCCGCGCGTCCCTTGTCGCGAGCGCAAACGCGTCGGCAACTTCCAAAACGCCGCGACCGCCGACAGGGGTGGGGGCGGCTCCTCCAAAAATCTTTGGCGCCACAAAGCAGTAAAGGCGATTGGCCAGGCCTGCCTCCAAAAACGAAAAGTTTATTTGGGAGCCGCCCTCGACCAATACGCTGTCAAGATTGCGCTCCGCAAGCGCTTTTAGCAAAAGACGCAAGTCCACGCAATCCGAGCCGGCCTGGATTATCTGAACGCCAAGGTCGCGGAGCGCTTTTTGTTTTGCCATAAAGTCTTGGGCTTGCGTTAGGTCGCGGCAGGCGACGATTGTGGGAACGTCGCGCGCGGTTTGGACAATGTTCGATTCAAGGGGAATGCGCAAATTGCTGTCGCAAATGACGCGCGTTGGGTTGCGGCCGCCCGGGATTCGGCAAGTCAAAAGCGGGTCGTCTTTGAGAACCGTTCCGATTCCGCACAGAATGCAAGAGTACTTTGCGCGCAGTTGGTGGACAAAGTCGCGCGACTCTTGGCAGCTAATCCACTTTGACGCGCCAGAGACTGTGGCGATTTTTCCGTCGGCGGTCATCGCGTACTTGAGCGCGACGTAAGGCGTTCCCTTTGTAATGTAATGGAAGAAAATAAAATTGAGCGCGTCGCATTCCTCGCGGAAAAAATCCTGCTCGACCTCGACGCCATGTTCCCGCAAAAATGTGGCTCCCTTTCCGCTGACAAGGGGGTTGGGGTCGCGGCTTCCGACGACGACTTTTTTTATTTTGGCTTGGACTATGGCCTCCACGCAGGGCGGCTGCTTTCCTGTGTGGCAGCATGGTTCCAGCGTGACGAACATCGTGGCGCCGCTTGGGTCGTTCCCCCGCTCCAAGCAATCGCGCAAAGCGTCGCGCTCGGCGTGCAAGTCGCCGTACTTGTGGTGAAAGCCTTGTCCTATGATTTGATTTTGCTGGACGATGACGGCGCCCACGAGGGGGTTGGGGTTTGTCCGTCCAGTTCCTTTTTTGGCAAGTTCAATTGCCTCGCGCATAAAGCGCGCTTGAGAGTCGTTTTCCATATTCCTTCTTCCATCCAGACTTTACTGTCGGCCGCGGAATCACACCGCGTCATGCTCTGGCAATGCCATCGCTTGCTGGCTATACAGCCGGTGGGGAATTGCGCCCCGCCTTGAAGTGTATGTTATGTTAGCGCATTGCGGGATTTTGCGCAAGGGAAATTTTTACCACAATGTTTTTATATCGTATTGGGGAATTGTTTGGTCGCGAGTTATTATGCATAGATTTTCCGCTAGAGCTTGCGCGATTAAAAGGCGGTCAAAGGGATCTTTGTGATGTTTGGGCAAATCATTCAATTTGTCCAAATGTTCAGCTTTTATTGGAAGCAGAGAAATTTCTTTTTGAATGCAAAGTCTTTCTATTTGGACACTTGAAAATTCCAAGTCAAGTTTTCCAATGTTTCGTTTGATCGCAATTTCCCATAACGAGGCTATGCTTGTAAAAATTCTATCAGATTTATCTATAGCTTCTTTTGCGGTCTTTGAAATTTCTGGGGAATCGCGCAAATACCATAAAAGCGCGTGGGTGTCAATCAAAAACATCACATATACTCCGCAAAATCTTCAATAGGGGCGTCAAAATCGTCCGCCATCCAAAATTTGCCGGTGAGCCCGCCAGCTTGGCGGCGCGGTTTTTGCGCAACCGCGTTCTCCTTTGTATCTTGATTGAGGTTGTTCGCAATATATGCAAGTAAATGCAATTGTTCTTTTAGAGAAAATAGTTTTACTATGTTTTCAACATAATTCATGGCATCGGACATTTTTACAACCTCCGCCTTGAATTATAGCGCGCTTTAAGTTTTTTTTCTACATTTCTATCTTGGAAAATGTGGTTTTTACCAGAGCGGTCATTTTTTTTAGCAAGGTCTCTTGAATGGTTTCAAGCGACTGAGTTTTTTCCAGTTTTAGAGAGAATAAGTCTACGGTGTCAACTTTTAAGGCGTCTGCGATGCTTTCTATCATTTGAACCGACGGGAATTGCTTTTTTGATTCAATCTTTGAAATGTAGTTTGGAGCTGTTCCAATTTTTTCGGCAAGTTCCGCTTGCGAGAGATTTAAGATTTTCCGCCGATTTTTCATGTTTTCGGCCAAAACGCTTCGAATATCCGTCATAAATGTAAATCAATTAGGTTTGATGGGTATCAGTTTATGCTATTTTACCAATCGAATTGGTATTGATAAATGAATGATTAGGGTGTATAATTATAGAATAATATAAAAAATCAATCTAAAAGATTGGTAAAATAGTAAGGAGCTGTTATGGGTGTTTTTGGAAAGCGTGATTTGGTAAAACTTTCTTTTTTTCATAAAATTTTTAAAACTTTGCCAAAAAGGAATTTCATAATAGAACTTCAAAATCTGCTTGACGACAATTCAAATGATTTGACGGCTGTGTCTAAAGACATGATTTCAGAGTTAAAAGAAAAATATAAAATTTCCTCGAAAGATTTTGAAAGAGAAAGGGAATATTTTCTAAAGCAGTATATACAACATTGCCTTTACGATAAACGCCTTTCTGATAATGAAAAGAAACAGTTGGAGCATTTAAACGACTTGCTGGATTTGGACAGGAATCTCTTGTGGAAACAAATACGGGAGGAAGGACAAGTCATATACCGCGACAAAATGAGAGCTGTCATAGATGATGATAAAATTTCTGACTCGGAACAATTAGAATTGGATTCGCTTCAAAAAGAATTTAATCTTTCGGATTCTGATTGTGTTCAGATTCGCTCCTCTGAAGTTCAAGATAAAGTTCAGCAGTTTGTGAATCAACTTGTGTCGAAAAGAAGAATGTCTCCTGATGATGAAAAACAGTTGAAAGAAATGATAGCAGGCATGAAAGTCAATGCAGTTTTTTCAGATGATGGATTGGAAAGATTCAAGAAGCTTTGGAAGATTGAAAATGGAGAGCTCGATTCCATTTCTTCGCCTATAACCTTGCAAAAGAATGAAAACTTATTTTATTCAACGCATGTTGAGTGGTATGAGGAAAGAACTAAGACACGATATGTGTCGTATGCGGGGCCAACAATTAATTATAAAATTATGAAAGGTTTATCATTGCGCGCAGGGCGAATCGCTCCCATTCGTTATGCAGAGGAATGTATAAAACTTATCGATTCTGGAACTGCATTCTTTACAAATAAGCGAATAATTTTTACAGGCACTCATGGAAATAAGACAATTCTCTTGTCTAATATTCTTGATATAACTCCATTTTCAGATGGAATAGAAATTGGCAAGAATTCTGGCAAGAAACCATTTTTTAAATGTTCCGATCCTGAGTTGACGGGAATTTTTATCGCAAGATTGCTAAGGGATTGTTAAAACCATTTTTGCCTTGGAGTGTTCGTTTGTATGTCGATTCATAGTGTAAAAAAGAGAGTGTTTGAAATTATTGAAAAAGCTGATAAGGGAGATGTCGCTAGCGAGATTTTTGACGTTTTTATAATGATTCTGATATGCGTAAACAGTTTTTCAGTGTTTCTTGAAACTTTCCCAATTTCGGAGCGGACAGAGAATATCCTCTATCGAATAGAGGTGTTTTCCATAATCATTTTTTCAGCGGAATATTTGTTGCGTTTATGGACCGCGGATTTCTTGTTTCCTAAGGTTGGTCGTTTTTGCGCTAGGATAAAATACATTTTTTCATTTATGGCTTTGATAGATTTGTTTGCCATTGTCCCTTTTTATATTCCGTTTGTTGTGAAAGTTGATTTGCGTGTCTTAAGAATGTTGCGTTTGGCGCGTCTTTCTAGAGTCATAAAAGTGAATCGATATACTACGGCTCTTTACAAAGTCCTTGATGTAATAAGAAAGAAATCGTCCGAATTAATATCCGCGGTTTTTATGCTGCTCTTGTTGATGCTTATTTCTTCTATTCTGATTTATTATATCGAGTCCCCGGCACAGCCAAATGTTTATCAAAACGCTCTTTCTGGGCTTTGGTGGTCAATAGCTATTTTTACATCTGTTTGGCTTGGCGATATTTATCCAATTACGACAGCGGGAAAAATACTTTGCGCGTTGATGGCGATTCTTGGCGTGGCTTTGGTGGCTGTTCCTACGGGAATTATTTCGTCAGGTTTTGTTGAGGGCAGTTCGGAAGAAGACGATGAAAGATTGCGGTTGTTGCGCGAGATGAAAAAAGAGCTTGACGATATAAAACAAAAACTTGATTTGCCTTTGGACTAATCCCCGCGTTAGGGATTGGAGCGGCGCGTAAGCGTTGCCTCTTGCATAAGGATTGTCAAGAGGCAATGGAGCGATAGCGGAACCGCGCAAAGCCCGACCCGGAGCGGCTGGCCGCGCAGGGGAACGCCCGCAATTGCAAAAAAATTGCCTTTGCGATAATATCATTCCCAGAGGTACAACAAATGTCTGTTTTGGAAAAAATCGGAAACTTTTTTGGAAAGTTCATGGCCTTGATAATTTTGGCCGTGGCGGCGCTCGCGCTTTTTGTTCCGCAGAGCTGCTTGTGGATTCAGGTAAAGTGGGTCAATCCGCTTTTGATGCTGGTCATGTTCGGAATGGGACTCACGCTCAAAATCGAAGACTTTGCGCTTGTCTTTACCCGCCCCAAGGACATCATCATCGGCTGCGTCGCGCAGTTTACCATCATGCCGCTTTTGGCTTTTGCTTTGGGAAAAATCTTTGGCCTTGAGGTTGGACTTTTGGCCGGCGTGATTCTTGTGGGAACTTGCCCCGGCGGAACTGCCAGCAACGTAATCACTTATCTTGCCAAGGGCGACGTCGCGCTTTCAGTCGGAATGACAAGCGTGAACACTTTGCTCGCCCCGCTTTTGACTCCGGCAATCACTTACTTGCTTTTAAAAGAGAGCGTTCATGTTGACGTCATGGCGATGTTCCTTTCTATTGTAAAGGTCGTCATCGTTCCGATTGGCCTTGGATTTTTAATCAACAAGTTCTTTGGAAAGTTCACGCAAAAAATCGTCGCGATTTTGCCGGCCGTCTCTGTAATCGCAATCGCCTTGATTGTTGGAACTGTCATCTCCCACAACGCGCAAAAAATTCTTTCGACAGGCGCGATTGTTTTTGCCGTTGTGATTTTGCACAACCTTTTGGGCTTTGCCTGCGGCTTTGGCCTTGCAAAACTTTTGCGCCTCAACGCCGCCAAGACCAAGGCGCTTTCCATCGAAATCGGAATGCAAAATTCCGGCCTTGCCTCAAGCCTTGCAGGAACGGCTTTCCCGACGTTGGCCATGGCCACAGTTCCCGGCGCAATCTTTAGCGTCTGGCACAATTTGAGCGGCGCTGTTTTGGCCAACTTTTACCGCAAGTGGGATAGCGGCAATGCAAGCGCCGCTCCCGCCGCGTCCGATGAGGCCGGCGAGAAAGCGTAAGATAGCGGTATATGTGCCCCGTCGAGTTTGCGGCGGGGCGTTTTTTGCGCCGCCTCATGAAAACCCAATTCCTTGTCCTAGCAATCCAACTTCTCCTTGCAATCTCAAATGGAGCGGACATTGTCGCGCCGCAGGTCGCCCTTCCTCCCGGCCTGGAAGTCCCCCAGTGCGCTGGCAACGTCCTTGCCGCGCAGGTTGGCGCCGACCATAATTGCGCCGCGCCGGACCACCAGCCGCGCCAGTTTCAGCATTACTCGCTCTGCTTTAGGCAATCGTACAAGGACGCGGAGTGGTCGGCGTATTGTTTGCGCGACGTTATGCTGCAAAAGAGCGTTGGGCGCACAAACGATTTTAGGCCAGATCCGCAAATTATCGGAGGCTCGGCGACGCTTGCGGACTACAAAAAGTCGGGCTGGGACAGGGGGCATTTGACGCCGGCGGGCGACATGGTTTTTAGCCGCGAGGCGATGAGCGAAACGTTTTACATGAGCAACATGACTCCGCAGGCGCCGGACTTTAACCGGGGAATCTGGAAGCATTTGGAAGACCACGTCCGCCAGTGGGCCGAGCGCTTTGGAAGGGCGTATGTCGTAAGCGGGCCGGTTCTTGACAAAAGCGCGGACGAATATCCTTCCATCGGCCAAAGCAAAGTGTCCGTCCCCGAATATTTTTACAA
>JAFZLA010000015.1 GCA_017551705.1 Treponema sp. | reverse complement strand
TGTCGCAAGAGAAAAACAAAAGGGCGCAAAGGATTGCGGAAAGAGCCAAAAGCCTACGCATTGCGGGCAGCCCCCCCCCAGTCATTTGTTTAGCAATTTTCAAACCATTAAACTTTTTCATAAACCGCCTCCTTCCGCAAAAAAAGACATCTAATTTTAGCGCAAATTTATAGAAAAATCAATAAAAACGCGGCTCCCAGTTGCGGTCAGCATTGCGAAACCACGCAAAGCGCGCTACAATGCGCGCATGACTAACTTTGAAAAATTCGGACTTGACGTTCCGCAAATTCTTTTGCCAAAAAACATTGACGTAAAAACTTGGAGCGTGGTGGCATGCGACCAGTACACGCAGGACAAAGACTATTGGGCGGCCGCCGCAAAAATCGCGGGCGGCTCTCCTTCCACCCTAAACTTGATTTTTCCCGAAGTCTACCTTAACGACGGCGGCAAGGCCGGGCGCATTCAAAAAATAAAAGAGGCCATGGCCTCATACATCGACGGGGGAATTTTTGCCGCCCCGCAAAAAGAGATGGTCTACGTGGAGCGAACCACAGCCTACGGCCGCGTCCGCAAAGGCTTGGTGGCCGCCCTGGACTTGGACAGCTACGAATGGAAGCCCTTCTCCACCGCCTTGACCCGCGCCACCGAAGCAACCATTTTGGAACGCATTCCGCCCAGAATGGAAATCAGGCGCGGCGCCCCCTTGGAGCTTCCGCACATAATGCTTTTGGCCAACGACCCCGACGGCCTTTTGATTGAATCCATCGGCAAAAAAATCGCCGCCCGCAAAGACGCTCCCCTTTACCAAGGCGAGCTTATGCAAAACAGCGGCTCGATAAAAGGCTGGGCCGTCCAATCCGACGACGACCTTGACTGCGTCAGCGCCGCGCTCCAAAAACTTTACGACGCCGGCACAAAAAACGGCTCGACATTCTTGTTCGCGGTTGGCGACGGAAACCATTCGCTTGCCACGGCCAAAGCCGTTTGGGAAGAAGAAAAAAAGCGCCTGCAAGAAGCCGGCGCCGGCGACCAAGAAATTCAGGCAAGCCCAGTGCGATTCGCGCTTGTGGAGATTGTAAACATTTACGACGCGGGCCTTACCTTTGAGCCAATCCACCGCGTAGTGCTGGCCAAAGACGCCGCGGGCGCCGCGGCCAAAAACGCCCCGGAAAATTTTGAGGCCTTGATACAATTTTTGCAAAAAAAATTGGACGGAGCGATTGAGCAAGCCGCAGACAAGGACGCGCTAAAAAAGGCCGTAAAAAATTCTACGGCGGACTTTGGCTTTTACTACAAAAAAGACGGCGCGCAAAAATGCGTCCTGTTAAAGACAAAAATCACCGACTTGGCCGTAAGCCGCTTGCAGCCGGCTCTTGACGAATTCCTAAAGTCGCAAACAGGAACGGAATTGGACTACATTCACGGCGCAGAAGAAATTTTCCGCCTTGGCGAGCAGGACGGAGCGCTTGGAATACTGCTTCCGCCTGTGGCAAAAGATTCCTTCTTTGACACGATTGGAACGTTGGGACCCTTGCCCCGCAAAAGTTTTTCTATGGGAGAAGCAAGCGAAAAGCGCTTTTACTTGGAAGCGCGCAGGTTGTTTAGCGGCAATTAAATTGCTGGCAAGCCCAAGAAGGGCGCGGCCTAAGACTCCAGCCAGACCTTGACCCGCTGGGCCACAGCCTCCATGCTAAGCGGCTTTTTGAACAATTTTTGCGCGCCCAAAGAAAGCGCCCGCTCTTCCAAACCTTGGTCATGCAGCGCGGTGATTACGATAATCGCGGGCTTTCCAAAAGACTCGTCATTGCTAAGGCGCTCGCAAAGCGAAAAGCCGTCCACGCCAGGCAAATCCAAGTCCAAAATCACGCAGCCTGGTTTGGCCTGGCTGCAGCGGGCGCCGGCTTCAAATCCGTCAAAGGCTTGGAAAATTTCAAGCCCTTCAAAATTCTTTTCCAGATATTTTGCCAAGACAGAGTTGAGTCCCTTGTCGTCGTCTACGATTAAGATTGATTTAGATTTTGTTTGTTTTTTGTTTGCGGATATGTCAAGAACTTCTTGCGGAACTTGCATTTTGCGGCCGCGCATAAAGTCGGCCAAATCTTCGGGATAAACGCGGTACTGGCCGCCCGGCGTCTTAAAGGCCTTTAAATGTCCCGCCTTGATCCAGTTGATGGCGGTTTGGTTGACCACGTTGCAAAGTCGGGCCACCTCTAGCGCTGAATAAACTTGCCTGCGAACCTTTTGACTCATATCTCCATTATATCAATAATCTCTAATTATGTCAAATGCGCCGCAAGACGATTATCGCGCTTGTTCCACGGCGCGGGCGGCCATTTTGTAGCTAAAGCCGGAGCGTTGCATCGCGGCCATAAGTTTTTCGCCGCTGTAGCCGCGCGACAAATACTTTTGGGCGGCGCGCAGGCAAATTTCTTCTTCGTCAAATTCTTCAAAAAAATCGTCAACGGCTTTTTTGGAAACGTCTTTTGCGATTCCGCGGGCCGCCAATTCCGCCAAAAGGCGGGTCCTGCCTTCGGTCTTTGTTATGCGGCGGCTGTTGAGCCAAGCGCGAGCAAAGCGGGCGTCGCTCAAAAAGCCTTTTTCTTCAAGCGCGTCCAAAACGCCCGCAACAGTGTCTTTTCCGTAGCCTTTTGCCAAAAGTTTTTTGGTCAAGCCCGCGCGGCTTTGCTCGCACCGCGACAACAAGGCCAGCGCTTTTTGCGTGGCGGCCGCGGCGGGACTTTGCGAGGCTGTTTGATTTTCCGGCGTTTCGTTCTCTTCCATAGGCAAACAAAAAAGCCCCCGCGCAAGCAGGAGCTTTTGTTGGGCCAAAATTGCAGTTTAGCGTTTGCTGAACTGGAATCTGCGGCGGGCGCCCTTTTGACCGTACTTTTTGCGTTCAACCATGCGGCTGTCGCGAGTAAGGTATCCGTTGGCCTTGAGGGGTGTGTGTGTGTCCTGGTCAACCTGGAGCAAGGCGCGGCTGATTCCGTGCAAGCAAGCGGCGGCCTGGCCGTTCAATCCGCCGCCCTGAACTGTGATCAAAATGTCAAACTTGTTGTCGTTAGAAGTTACCAAGAGAGGCTGGTGAACAACGCGAACCTGTTCCTGTGTGGCAAAGTATTCTTTGATGTCCTTTCCGTTGACAACAATCTTGCCTGTGCCTTCGCGCAAGAAAACGCGGGCTGTGGCTGTCTTTCTTCTTCCTGTTCCAATAGCGATATTTTTTGTGCTAGCCATTTCTATTCTCCTCTACTCAAACTTCCAAGGGCTTGGGGTTCTGCGGCGTGTGCGGGTGCTCGGCTCCAGCGTAAATTCTGAAGTTCTTGCACAAGCGGCGGCCAAGAATTCCGCCGGGGAGCATGCCTTCAATGGCCAAGCGCATCGGATCTTCCGGATGGCGCTGCAAAAGCTTTTCGTAGGTGAACGTCTTGAGTCCGCCAACAAAGCCTGTGTGGTGGTGGTAAAGTTTTTTCTGCTCTTTGCCGCCTGTTACGACAGCTTTGGCAGAGTTGATTACGATTACAAAGTCACCCATCTCCTGGTTGGGAGTGTAAGTGGCCTTATTCTTTCCGCGAATAACGGCGGCGGCCTTGGCGGCTACGCGTCCGAGCGGCTTTCCGGCGGCGTCAATGATGTACCACTGGCGAGCCTGTTCCTTTTCGTTTACAAAAATAGTTTTCATTCTAAAAACCCTAAAAATATAAAATTTTCGCGCGGAATCAAATTTTGCATCAAATTTGAACCGCAACCAACGATGAGCGGTCGTCGGCGTTACGGGGAATGATAGAATATCAGTTTTGGCAAAAAGTGTCAACCCCAATAAAATATTTCTTGCGGGCGGGGGAATTGTATGCTACAATGGAAGAATGACAACAAACCCCGAACAAAAGGAACTGGCGCTGGCCAAAGCAATACAAATGTCTGGCATGCCGTCAGTTTTTCCCGCCTACCCTGGCCGCGACGAATTTGACATATACGCCAGCGCCCTGCCCGCGGAACAAGTTGGCGGAGACTTTTACGACTTTTATTTTGCCGGCGACGAGCGCTTGGCCATTTTGATAGCCGACGTGAGCGACAAGGGAATTCCCAGCGCCCTCTTTATGATGCGGGCAAAGACCCTTTTAAAAAGCTTGATCGAATCGGGACTCAGCCCCGCCGAAGTTTTTGAACAGGCCAACAATTCCCTTTGCCAACAAAACGAAACAGGAATGTTGCTTTCGGCATGGCTTGGAATCGTGGACTTAAAAAAAGGCTTGGTCACCTACTCCAACGCCGGCCACAAGCCTCCCATTTTGATAAAGGAATTCGCGCAGGCGCAAAGGCTTAGCGATTCAAAGAACTGCATGCTGGGAGCGATGGAAGGCCTTGAATACCAACAAAGCCAGGCCCCGCTTGAGAACAACGACCAAATATTTTTGTGGACCGACGGAATCACAAGCGCGCAAAATCCCAGCGGCCAGGCCTTTGGCGAAGATCGTCTTTTGGAACTTTTGCAAAAGAACAAAAACGCCGACTGCAAAAGCCAGTGCCAAGAGGCGCTAAAGGCCGCGCAAGAATTTAGGCAGAACGTTCCGCAAGAAGACGACATCGCGCTCTTGTGCTTTAAGTTCAACCACCGCTCAATGTCGGGCCAAGTGGAGTACAACGACGTCGTTGAACAGGCGGTTGAATTCGCGCTCAAGGCGCACCGCGACGAAAAGCGCAAGTCCAACGGAATTCCCTACATTCTGCACCCAATAGAGGTCGCCGCGATTTCGTCACGGTTGACAACCGAGCGCGAAGTGATGGCGGCCGCCTTGCTGCACGACACGGTTGAGGACGCCGGAGTTACCAAAGAGCAGTTGCTCAAAAAATTTGGGCCTCGGGTTGCCGAGCTTGTTATGGCCGAGACCGAAGACAAGCATCGCGAAATGTCGGCGGCCGCCTCGTGGAAAATGCGCAAGGAAGAGTCGATAAAAGATTTGCGCGCCACCACCGACGTTGGCGTAAAGGCCATGTGGCTTTCGGACAAGCTTTCAAACTTGCGCTCGCTTTACGAAGACTGGCGCAAAAAAGGCAGCGGCGTTTGGCAAATCTTCAACCAAAAAGATCCGGCCCAGCACGCCTGGCTTTACAAGAGCATAATCGAATGCATGGGCGAGTTCAAGGACACGCCCGAATACAGCGAATACAATTTTATTTGCCAAGAAGTTTTTGGCGATTTATGGAAGAGCGCCTAACGCGCGAGGAGTTTTTTTTATGGAAGGAATCACAGGAAAACTAGAAAACGGAGTGTTCACCGCGACAATCTCTGGCCGCGTGGACTCGACCAACTCGGCGGCCGTCGAAGCCGCGCTCAAGGAATTGACGGCTGGCAAAGAAATCAAGAGCATGATTTTTGACGCTGAAAAGCTTGAATACATTTCGAGCGCGGGACTGCGCGTCGTCTTGGCCTTTAAAAAAGCGTATCCCGACTTTAAGCTTATAAACGCCAACACCGAAGTCTACGAAATCTTTGACATGACGGGCTTCACCCAAATGATGACGGTGGAAAAGGCCTACAAAAAAGTTTCGATTGACGGATGCGAAATCATAGGCGAAGGAAAGAACGGAATCGTTTACCGCGTAAGCCCCGACACAATCGTAAAGGTTTACAAAAATCCCGACGCGCTTGACGAAATCAAAAACGAACGCGAGTTGGCGCGCAAGGCCTTTGTCAACGGAATCCCAACAAGCATCTCCTACGACGTGGTTCAAGTTGACGGAAAATTCGCTTCGATGTTCGAAATGCTCGAGGCCGACGCGATTTACAAAAAGATAAAGAAGGAGCCCGAAAAAATCGACGAGTTCGCAAAAGCCTCCGTCGGCCTTCTTAAAAAGATTCACTCGGTTGAGCTCAAGCCCGGCGAGATGGTTGACGCAAAGGCCGACTACCTAAAGCGCGCCGAACGCTTGCAAGACAACCTTGACCCGGCCGTTTACCAAAAGCTTTGCGCGCTTGTCCAAGCCATTCCCGAAAACTACCACATAAACCACGGCGACTACCACATCAAAAACCAAATGTTCCTGCACAGCACAGGCGAGCTTATGCTGATTGACATGGACACGCTATGCTTGGGCGACCCGGTCTTTGACTTTGGAAGCCTTTACAACGCCTACGTGGGCCGCGAAAGGGCGATTCCTGGAAACAACCAAGCCTTCTTGGGAATCACCGCCGAACAAGGCGAGCGCTTTTGGAAAAAAACTTTGGAATACTACTTTGAGACGACTGACGAAGCAAAGCTTAAAGAGATTGAGGCGCGGGCCGCCATTGTGGGAGAGCTGCGGCTTATGGCCAAGGCCATCAAGTCTTACAAGGGAACGCCTGACGGCGAAAAGCAAATCGCCAGCAGCAAGGCCCTCTTGGAAAAAGAAGTCCCGCTTGCCGGCGAATTGACGCTAGCTAAAATTTAGTTGTTCTTAGCCGCTTCGGCTTCTTCCTTTTTGGCCTCGCTCTTGTCCTTGATGTCGGCAAAGCCGATCAATATGGCGATGAGGCCGATAAAGGCGCTGAACACCGGAGCGCAGCCCTTTAAGAATTCAATCACTTGAGGTCCCCAAGCCAAAGGCATTGAGGGCAAAACGCTGAACACCGTAAAGGCGATAAAAAGAATTCCCAAAATCAAAGCGATCATATTTGTCTCCTAAATTAGTCCGCTGTAACCGGATTGTTGGCAAAGTCGTAGCCGATTCTGTAAAGCTTGTTTCCGCTAAAGAAGTCGTTGGTAAGCTTTACTACAGTTCCAGACAAAATCAAAAGCGAGATGATGTTGGGCAAGGCCATCAATCCGTTGAAGATGTCGGCGATTGTCCAAACGGCGCTGATTGTCATGTAAGGTCCGATGAATACGGCGGCGATGTAGAGCCAGCGGTAAATCTTTACAGGAAGCATGTTGCCCTTTGAAAGGTATTCGATGCAGCGCTCTGAGTAGAAGTCCCAGCCCAAGATTGTCGTGAAGGCGAACAAGACCAAGCAAATCATCAAGACAAACGAGATGACGACTTTGGGAACTACAGGCAAAAGCCACTGGAAGGCGGCGTTTGTGATGGCAAATCCCTTGAGGCCCCAGGCGGGTTCCCAAGAGCCGCTCATTACGATTACCAAGCCTGTGATAGAGCAGATTACGATTGTGTCAAAGAAAGTTCCGGTCATAGAGATGATTCCCTGCTGAACGGCGTGCTCAACCTTGGCGGTGGAAGCGGCGATCGGGGCGGAACCCAAACCGGCTTCGTTAGAGAAGATTCCGCGGGCGATGCCTTTTTGCATGGCCACGATCATCGCGCCAATCGCTCCGCCGGCGGCCGCCTTAAATCCAAAGGCTCCCTGGAAAATCTGCTCGATGGCTCCTGACAATTTTGACAAGTTGCACAAAATGGCGAACATTCCCAAAACAAAGTAAATGACGGCCATTGCAGGAACGATTACGCCGGCGACGCTTGAGATGCGCTTGAGGCCGCCGATGATTACCAACGCCGCGATTACCGCCAAAACGATTGAGGCGATGACGACGACATGAGTGTATGTTCCAATTGAACCGATTGTGATTGTAGAAAGATTTGGCGTGGCTGTTCTTGCGAAAGTTTCGACAGCGCTTGTGATTGAGTTGACTTGGCTGAAAGTTCCGATTCCGAACAAGCCTACCATAGTTCCAAAAATGGCGAACAAAACGGCGAGCAATTTTCCCAAAGCGGGGAACTTGGCGCCTACGCCTTTTTCGCAAGTGTAGAAAGGTCCGCCCAAAATGTGGCCGTCGGCTTTTTCTTCGCGGAAGTGGATGGCGAGCAAGCACTCGGCGTATTTTGTGGCCATTCCCAAAAGGGCGGCAAGCCACATCCAAAAGAGCGCTCCGGGTCCGCCGATGCCGATGGCTGTGGCGACGCCTACGATGTTTCCTGTTCCGATTGTGGCGCTAAGAGCGGTGCACAAGGCCTTGAAGCTCGAAAGCTCTCCGCCTTCGCCTTTTTCAGACTTTCTGAAAATGGAAGAAATGGCGAATTTGAGCTGGGAGAACTGGACTCCGCGCAAAATCACCGTAAGGAAAACTCCTGTCGCGAGGATCAGGATAATCAACGGCAAGCCCCAGACAAAGTCGTCTATGGCGCCCAAAATTGAATCGAATTTTTCAAACATATTCGCTCCGTCAATTTGAAATTAGATTGAATAATTGTAATACTTTTTAAGTAAAAAATCAAGGGAACTTTTACACCAATTGGGCGGCGTCTTGGGGAGCCAGAGGCCTGCCCCACAAAAAGCCCTGGATGTAGTCGCAGCCGATGTTCTCCAAGGTGGCCAGCTGGTCGGCGGTTTCGACGCCTTCGGAGATGACCTTGAGGTTCAAAAGGTGGCCAAGCGAAATAATTGTCGCAACGTATTTTTTTGACGACTCGCTTGTGTTCATCACGTCGATAAAGGATTTGTCGATTTTGAGTATGTCCGCGGGCAGCTTGTTCAAATAGCTTAGCGAAGAGTAGCCCGTTCCAAAATCGTCTATGGCCACCTTGACTCCCATTTCCTTGACTTGCTTGATGCATTCAAGGGCCTTTTCGGCGGAGTCGATCATAATGGACTCGGTGATTTCGATTTCCAAATTGCCGGGCGCGATTCCGCTTGAGTCTATGATTTCCTTAAGCTCGTCCAAAAAGTTGTTCTTCATCAAGTGGCGGACCGAAACGTTTATGCAAAGAATGATTTTCTTGCCCCGCTCTTTCATCAAGTCGGCCAAAAACTTTGCGGCCTTTCTAAAGACCAGCGCGTCGATTTTGTCAACAAGGCCCATTCTCTCCGCGACGGGAATAAAGTCAACAGGGCTTATCAAGGAGCCGTCGGCGTCCTTCATGCGGGCAAGCGCCTCAAAGCCCCTAAGTTTTCTTTCAGTGTCAAACTGCGGCTGCAGCTGGAAGAAGACTCCGTCGTTGTCCAAGGCGGCGCGGATTTTGCGCTCCATCTCCAAAGTCTGGGCGCTGCGCAAATGGTTTGCCGAAAAGCGGACCGCGCGTTTTTCGCCGCCCCGCCTCTTGGCCTCGTGCATGGCCGCCGAAGCGCAGGCAAAAATCGAAACGGAGCTGTCGGCGTCTTCGGGAAACTCCGCGTAGCCAAAGCCCGCGGTCATAAAGTAGTCGCAGCCGTCAATCGTAATTTTTCTTTCGAGTTCCGCCTTGTAGCAGTTTATCGTGTCCAGTATGTCTTGGCTTGAGCCATAGTTCCAAATGAGCAAGTAAAAGTCGTCTCCGCTAAGGCGCGCCACAAATTCCCTTGTGCCCGTCTTGCGCGAATCGGCCAAGGCCTTCCAGCG
Source organism: Treponema sp. (assembly GCA_017551705.1). Lineage (GTDB taxonomy): Bacteria > Spirochaetota > Spirochaetia > Treponematales > Treponemataceae > Treponema_D. The sequence continues at coordinate 8,597 of JAFZLA010000015.1, read as the reverse complement.
GCCTGCGATTTGCGCGATGGCCTTGTCGCCAGTCTCGTGGCCCATCGTGTCGTTGATGCCCTTAAAGTTGTCCAAGTCGACGGACACAACGGCAAACTTTACGCTCTTGGAGATGAACTTTTCGGCCATCTCGACGCAGGCAAAACGGTTTGGAAGGCCGGTCAAAGGATCGACTACCGCTTGGGAGCGGAGCCGCATTTGGTAGCGCTCAATGCGCCTGTTGTTCACGTAGATAATTAGGCAAGTGATTATGGCGAACAGGTTGGCAAAAAAGCCTTGAATGCTGTTCATGTGGTGGTGAAAGAACATTCCCATAATCTGCACGGGAAATTGCAAGGCCAAAACGCTCAGCGCGACGACAAAGCCCAGCTTGCCAAAAAAGAGAACCATAAAGACAATGCAAATGTTCCCCAAGGAAGAAAAAATTCCTGCAAGAGCCGTCACAGGAAAGCGGGTTCCAAACAACAAAATTACAGTCATGTCGTGGGAAACTCTTGTCACCACAAAATTGGTCAACAAGTACAAGACAAGGAGCAAAACAAAAACGGATTTTGGAAGCTGCCTGTGCGCCGAAATCTGCTTTAAGGCGCCGTCGATGTTTTGTTTTGACGCGTTCTTTTCCTTCTTTTCCATAAACAACGACTCTCCTGCTGTTATAGCCTCGAACCAACAGACTCATTATAACGCCTTTTTAGCAAATTTTCAAGAACACGCCGTCCTTGAACAATTCCCCCGTTTGCGCTAATATGATTTCCACTAAATTCCATATATAACGAGGCGAAATATGATTTCTTGGGAAAATCTTGACACTCTTTCAAGCTACAAAAAGCTCTTGTCGCTAAAGAACGCCGTGTCGCTCAAAAGCGTTTTGGGCGGAGCGGACGCGGCAAAGCGCGTAAAGGAATATTCAGTTCCGATGGCGGAAGGGCTCAAATACAACTACGCGGCCAAGCAGGTTGACAAAAAAGTTTTGGACGTTTTGGCCGACTTGGCAAAGGAAGCCCAGCTCAACGAAAAGTTTGAGGCGCTCTACAACGGCGAAGTAATTAACACTGGCGAAAAGCGCATGGTGTTGCACCAGTTGACCCGCGGCCAGTTGGGAAAAGACGTAATGGCCGACGGAAAGAACAAGCGCGAATTTTACATTGCCGAGCAAAAGCGCATCGCCGACTTTGCCGACAAAGTTCACGCCGGAACAATAGCCAACGAAAAGGGCGAAAAGTTCACAACAGTTTGCCAGATTGGAATCGGCGGCTCGGACTTGGGCCCGCGCGCGATGTACTTGGCTCTTGAAAACTGGGCCAAGGCCAACGGCAAGTTCAAGATGGAAGCGAAGTTCATCTCAAACGTAGACCCCGACGACGCCACAAGCGTGCTCAAATCAATCGACGTTTCAAAGACGATTTTCATTTTGGTTTCAAAGAGCGGAACGACGCTCGAAACTTTGACCAACGAATCCTTTGTTAAGGACGCGCTCAAAAAGGCCGGCCTTGACGTTTCCAAGCACATGATCGCCGTCACAAGCGAGACAAGCCCGCTTGCCCACAACCCCGACTACATGGAAGCCTTCTATATGGACGACTTTATCGGAGGCCGCTACTCGTCAACATCCGGCGTAGGCGGAGCCGTTTTGTCGCTTGCCTTTGGCCCCGAAGTTTTTGCCTGCTTCCTAGAAGGAGCCGCCGCAGCCGACAAGACCGCGACAGAAAAAGACATTCTCAAAAACCCCGCGATGCTCGACGCGCTCATCGGCGTTTACGAGAGGAACGTTCAGGAATATCCTTCGACAGCGATTCTCCCCTACTCTCAAGGATTGAGCCGCTTCCCCGCTCACTTGCAGCAGCTTGACATGGAGTCAAACGGAAAGAGCGTAAACCGCGACGGAAAGCCGCTGGACTACGTGACGGGACCCGTGATTTTTGGCGAGCCGGGCACAAACGGCCAGCACTCGTTCTACCAGCTCTTGCACCAGGGAACAAACGTAATCCCCTTGCAGTTCATCGCGTTCAAAGAGAACCAAACCAACAACGACGTGGTGATTCAGGACTCGACAAGCCAGCAAAAGCTTTGCGCCAACGTCACCGCGCAAATCATCGCCTTTGCCTGCGGAAAGGACGACGCCAACCCCAACAAGTTCTTTGCCGGCGAGCGCCCCTCAAGCCTAATTTACGGCGAGCGCCTTACCCCCAAAACCTTGGGCGCCCTTTTGGCCCACTACGAAAACAAAGTAATGTTCCAAGGCTTCTTGTGGAACGTCAACTCCTTTGACCAAGAAGGCGTCCAGCTGGGCAAAGTCCTGGCCAAGACCGTCCTGGCCAAGAAGTACGACGGCGCGCTGAAGGAATTTGCAGGATTTTTTGGACTGTGAGCGGCAAGAATAAATGCCGGCAAGCCCAAAACTCTTGGATAGCCGCATAAGCCGCAACATTCGCGCTCGCTAACAAGCTCGCGCGAACAGCGGCACTGACTGAAAGGCCCGCGGTTGACGCGGGCTTTTTTTTGTCAAAAAAGAAAAAAAGCCCTTTACTTTTAGACTGAAATAAATTATAATATCAGTACAAAGGTAAAAGGCGGCAAAAATGGACAAACGTGTCAAATATTTTATAAAACACAACGAAAACATCATAAGCACGTCTCAATTTGTGGAACTCGGCTTTACAAAGCCAACTCTAGCAAAATATGTTAGGTCTGGAGAACTTGAACGCATCACACATGGAATTTATGCAATACCGAACACAGTTATTGATGACATGTTCATACTCAGCTTAAGATGCAAACACGCAATTTTTTCGCATGAAAGCGCTCTGTTTCTCTGCAACCTTTCGGAACGAACTCCATTTAAGCTGACAGTTACCATTCCCTCAAACAAAATGCTGCCTCTGTCGATGAGAAATACTTGCGACTGTTTTTACATAACTCCAGACCTGTTCAACATAGGAGTCATAGAAAGAAAAACAACATTTGGAAATATTGTTCGCTGCTACAACGCTGAACGAACAATATGCGACATTTTGCGGAACCGCTCACGAATAGACGAAGAAACCGTAGTCGCCGCGCTCAAAAACTACGCGCGATCAAAAGAGAAAGACGTGTTTCGCCTGTATGAATATTCAAAAAAATTCAAAGTGTCAACTCAAGTCAGAGACTACATGGGGGTTCTTTTATGAAACAAACCACGCCAAAAGCCATGAGCCTGAGGGCAAGAATAAACAATTATGCAAAAACACATGGCATCACCGCCCAGGCTGTCTTGCAAAATTATATGTTTGAATGCTTTCTTGACAGACTTTCAAAAACCAAATACTCAAAAAACTTTATTATAAAAGGCGGCATTCTTGTTTCTTCAATCGTCGGGCTGGACATTCGCTCCACAATGGACATGGACGCAACATTAAAAAACTTGGAACTTACAGAAGAAAAAATTCGTTCCGCCGCAACTGAGATTATAGCTGTTAATTCCGAAGACGGCATCTCTTACAAAATCATTTCTCTCGCGCCCATTAGAAAAGACGATGTGTATGGCGGCTTTTGCCTTAAGCTTGAAGCCAAATACGAATCAATAATAACACCGCTTTCGATTGACATTTCGACAGGAGACGCCATCACCCCAGAACCGTTGCTATATTCATACAAAAGGCTTTTCAACGATGAAAGCATCACAATCCGCTCCTATCCCATAGAAACAATTCTTGCGGAAAAATTGGAGACAATAATTTCGCGCGGCGTTTTGAACACCCGCCCCCGCGATTTCTACGACATTTACATTTTGACCAAATCAGTGTCATTCAACGCTAAAACGCTGAGCAAGGCGTTGGCCGCCACTTCCGAACATCGGGGAACAAGCGACCTGCTCAAAAACGAAACCGAGTCCAGAATTGCCTCAATCGAATCCAGCGACGCATTAAACGACTTGTGGAAAAAGTACCAAAAGAAATTTCCTTACGCAAAGGACATTGCGTTTGAAGACACCGTAAAGGCGGCGAAAAAGCTGCTGGGGATTTGAACGCGTTTCCGCCCTTATTTCTGCGCGGAAATTTTATTCGCGCCCTACACCCTTCCCCCAAACGGAATGTCGAACTTCTCGCACATCGCGCGGTATTCGGCTTCTTGCTCTGGGGTGGCGGCGGTGAAGAAAAAGCTTTTGTCGGCGAGCGCGTCTTGGGCTTGCGAAAGATTTTGGCATTGCCCGCAATTTTTTTTCTGTCCAAGAAGCGGCGCGCCGTTTTGGTCTGGAACCCGGCCCGGAAAGACCCGCAGCGCTTGGTTGGCCACGCCCTCGCGGCTGTCAATGACAGAGACTCCGTCACCAGCGGCGGCCTTGATGTCGTCGGCGATGTGGGTAAAGTGGGTGCAGCCCAAAATTATTGTGTCGCAATCGTTGGCGGCAAAGTATTGGACGGCGGGCAAAACCGCGGCGCGGCGCTCGTCGGGGCTTGAGGCAAAATATTTTTTTTCGATAAAGTCAATCAAGTCGGGGTCGCCGCGCTTAAAGACTTGGCAGTCGCTGGCAAAGTCGTCTATCAATTTTTGGCTGTAGGGATGGTTTACCGAAGCGTTTGTGGCCAAAAAGCCTATGCGCTTGTTGCGGGTGACTTTTGCCGCAAGCTTTATCGCGGGAACGGTTCCTACAATCGGAAGGCTTGGAAAAATCGCGCGCAAGTCGTCGAGCGCGGTCACGCTGATTGTGTTGCAGGCCACGACCAAAGTTTTGGGCGACCACTTTTGTTCTATCAATTTGACGGCCTGGCTTGCGGCGCTAACAATCTCTTGCGGAGTTTTTTGTCCGTAAGGAAAATGCGCCGTGTCGCCCAAGTAGACGCAAGAGGCGTTTGGAAATTTTTCTTTTAGAGCAAGCATGTAAGGAATGCCGCCCGTTCCGCTGTCCAAAAATGCAAAGTCAACGCCCATAGCCATCTCCGCGCCTCAGCCAAAAAGATTGTTGAACGCGTCCCGCGCCTTGTCGGCGGCAGTCGCTCCATTTACGGGACCGTTTTGGCCTTGCGTTCCGTTCCACTTGGAATTGAGGCCCGCCCTAAAATGCTCGCAAAAATTGGCGCGCTCTTTTTCGACTACGATTTCTTCAACGGTTTCGCGGCAGTCAAAGTGGCTTCCCGGCGCGTAAAAGGCGCAGCCGCGGCACGAATGCAAGTCCGCTCCGCAAGCGGAGCAAGTCGAGTCCCTGTAAACGCTCGCCGAAAAATCCTGTTCCTTTCCGCACTTCCAGCACATTTTGCATTCCTCCTGTACCGCTGTCCGCGCGCGCTTGGTTGCAAGCGCGGATGTTGCGGCTTATGCGGCGACAAAAACTTTTTGGCTTGCCGCCGTTTTTTTCGCCGCTAAGACTTCTGCCTTATCGAGCCCATGCGCAAACGGCGGTCGCGCACGGCGGACAAATATTCGGTCAAGCCGGCGGCGTCCTCATTTTGAATGAGCGACTTAATTTTAGAAATCTCAGCTTCAAAATTTTCGATGTGGGCGCAAAGTTTTTCCTTGTTCAGCGTAAAAAGCTCGGTCCACAAGGGCGCGTTTATCATCGCGATGCGGGTAAGGTCTTCAAAGCTTCCGCCGCCAAAGGCCGTGATTCCGTCGTCGGCCGCGCTCTGCACAAGCGCGCTGGCGATGACGTGGCACAGCTGCGACGTGAATCCGATTTTGTTGTCGTGAACGCCGCAAGAAGTTTCGGTGATTCTTGTAAATCCCATCGCAGTGACCAAGCCGCGCATCAAGTCCAAATTTTCTTTTTTGTTGAACTCTTGCGGGCAAAGAATGTAGTTGTGGTTGATAAAAAATTTGTCAGAAGAATTTGCGTAGCCTTCCTTTTCGCCGCCGGCCATCGGATGTCCGATAATAAAGTCAACGTCGCCGCGCAAAAGCGAAGGAAGCGACTTTTCAAAAATTCCTTTTACGCCGCTGATGTCTGTGACAATCGAACCGGACTTAAAGAACTCCTTGTTGTCGCGCAAAAAGCCCAGCGTGTCGCTTGGGTAAAGGCAGACAAAAAGCAAGTCGCATTGCTTTATCATGTCGCGGACTTGGTCGGACGCAAAGCCTTGGTCAATCACGCCGTCGCTCAAGGCGGCCTCAAGCGAAGCGCGGCTGCGGTTGCAGGCCAAAATTTTTCCCGTCGCTCCGCCCATCGACAAAACGTTGGCGCGAATCGACTTAGCCAACGACCCGCCCATAATTCCCAAGCCAACAATTCCGTAGGTCATGTCTTTTAAATTCATAGTCACTCCAAAAATACGGCTGTTTGCGCGAGCTTTGTCGCGAGCGCAAATGTTGCCGCTTATGCGGCTAGCAAGCAATCCTTGGCTTGCCAGCAATTATCGCGCCGCTATTAATCCTCTCTTAAACTGCGGGACGCGGGCTTTGGCGGTGGTGTCCCAGCCGCTGGTGTCGCCGCGCTGCAAAAAGTGGTAGGCCACGCCCGCAATCATCGCGCCGTTGTCGCCGCACAATTTGAGCGGCGGAAAGACGCATTTGATGTCGCCGCGCTCTGCAAGCAAGGAGCGCAGGCGCGAATTGGCCGCCACTCCCCCGCCCGCCACGACGGTCTTAAGGCCGGTGTCGTCAACCGCCCGGAACAAGCGGCTTGTTATCGTCTGGCACGCGGTCTCCTGAAAGGCGGCGCACATGTTTTCGTTGGTCGCCTCAAAGTCTTTGTTCCAAAACAAGTCGCGCTGGTGAATGACCGCGGTCTTTAGGCCGCTAAAAGAAACGTCGTAGCGGTGTTCGGCCTCGTCAAGTTTTGGGACGGGAAAATTAAAGGCGCGCGCGTCGCCTTTTTTGGCAAGGCCGTCGATGACCACGCCTCCCGGATATCCAAGCCCGTAAAATTTAGAAACCTTGTCAAAGGCCTCGCCAACCGAATCGTCGACGGTGGTTCCCAAAACCTCAAGGTCGTCAAAAGAATTCACTTTGCAAATAATCGTGTGGCCGCCGCTCACAAGCAAGCCCAAAAAAGGATACTCGGTGGGCGTCTCAAGCTGGGAGGCGTAGAGGTGGCCGAGCATGTGGTTGATTGCGATAAAGGGTTTGCCGGCCGCCCACGCCAGCGTCTTTCCAAACGTAAGGCCCACCAAAAGGCTTCCCATCAAGCCAGGCCTGTTGGTTGCGGCAACAGCGTCGATTTGGTCAAGCGACAAGTCGGCTTGTTCAAGCGCTTGGCGGACAACGGGCAAAATCCATTCGGCGTGCTTTCGGCTGGCGATCTCTGGAACGACGCCCTTGTAAATTTGGTGGAAGGGAATTTGCGTTGCCACCACGTTGCTCAAAATTTTTTTTCCGTCCTCAACGACGGCGGCGGCGGTTTCGTCGCAAGAGCTTTCTATTCCTAAAACTTTCATCGCATCATTCCCCCGGACTTAGAGACGATGGCGAACCTGTAGCCTTTGAGCGCAAGCTCAGGATATGCTTCCTCCAAAAAAGCGGGAAGCGTGTCCGCCGACCAAACGTGTCCTATCATTATTACATGGCCTTTTTTGTTGGCGATTTCCAAGCCCTTCTTTAGCTCGGCCAAATAATTTTCGCGCGTCTTTTGGTTGTCCAAAAAAATATCGCGCTGGTACCAGCCCATGTCCATTTGCTTTGCCACGTCAGGAATTTTTGTGGCGCTGTTTGTGCGCGAGTCCAAAAAATAGATTCCCTTTTGCCGCGCGGTTTCCAGAATGAACGAAACTTTTCCCTCGTCTGCGGTAATCAAAGAGCCTTCGTGGTTGTTCATGCCGGCGATGGGAGCGATCTCGGCGATGTTTTGCGCCAAGGTCGCCTCTATCTCGCCCGCGCTCATGTCGGGAGTGATGGCGCCGGGGCCTGGGTTGACATTTAAATTTATCGACTGCATCGGCTGGTGCAAGATGACTTCGTTTTTGCTTTGACGGACAAGCGCGGCGCTTTGGGCGCTGTGGGCGATGCGCGGCAAAACCGCCACCGTCACAGGGAACGGAAGCGCAAGGCATTTTTTTAGTTGGTCAATGCGCTGGCCTCCGTCGTCAAACACAACGCAAAGAACCGCTCCGTTTTTTGCGGGAACAAATCCAAAGCCCTGCGACTCCTGCTTTGCGGGAGCGACTACTTCCGGCTGGGGCTCTTGCTTTGTCGGAGCGACAACGGGCTCCTCTTTTTTGCCAGGCTCTTTTTTTGAGGGCGTTTCTTTTTTTTGTTTTTTATTGTCTTTGTTTTTTGAAGCTTTTTCTTTTTTGGGCTCCGGCGTTTCTTGGTCAATCTCGCGCACCGTCGCGGGAGCCGGCTTTTCGTTTTTTACAATTTTTTCTGGAGCGGGCTTTTGTTCCTTTTTGGGAGCGTCCGTTCCCCTGGAAAAAAACGCCGTCACCGCCAAAAGCAAGACGCAAAAAAAGCAAACGGCGGCGCACAAAATCATCAACTTTTTTTGGTCAAGGGCCACCTTGGCTTTTCTTGCGCGGCGTTTTTGGGAGCGGATTTTTTACTTGCGGAACTTTTGCCTCTTTTTTGCATACAGTTCCATCATTATATAAAAAAAAGGGGCAAGCGTCAAACGCGCTCGCCCCAAAACAAGTTCCTCTCCTGATGTGCTTGCCATATATAATGAAAAGACAAGTCCAAAATCAAGGATTGCC
>JAFZLA010000014.1 GCA_017551705.1 Treponema sp. | reverse complement strand
GCTGTTGCAGGTTGACAGGACAAATTAATCAGTTATAATCAAAAGTAGTCAAAACAACTCGCCCTGCATGTTGCAGGTTGACAGGACAAATTAATCAGTTATAATACATACGGTGATACTTTGTCAACACGCGGAGTTGCAGGTTGACAGGACAAATTAATCAGTTATAATTCTTGCTTTTGCCAGAACGCAAATCTGATGTTGCAGGTTGACAGGACAAATTAATCAGTTATAATTAAAGGTGTACACCACCGCCCGAATTTACGGTTGCAGGTTGACAGGACAAATTAATCAGTTATAATGTGGGTAGAGAATAACATAGAGCCGATTACGTTGCAGGTTGACAGGACAAATTAATCAGTTATAATTGGGCGGAAGAAGTTTTCGGGAAAGAAAATGTTGCAGGTTGACAGGACAAATTAATCAGTTATAATCCATCATCGGTGTAAAGCAAGGCTTCCGCTGTTGCAGGTTGACAGGACAAATTAATCAGTTATAATACGTCCGATGCAATTCCTTTTCATATAAAGAAATGGAATGTGTCGGGCGTATTATTTTTAAAGAAAATTCAGAACAAAAGCAGCTGTTGCTCTTCCTTTTTTTTGACTTTTTTTGTTGCTTTGAAGCTGATAATGTTTTCATACTGCTTGTCCGTTATGGTGATAATATCGACTTTTCCTTCGGACGGCAAGTTGTTTTGAATCATTTTGTAGTATTTTTCGCAAGCGTCCTTGCCTGAAAATAGTTTTGTGTAAATCGAGTATTGGACCATAGCAAACCCGTTATCAAGCAAAAGATTTCTAAAATCAGAGGCTTCTTTGCGTTCCGATTTTTCGACGACAGGCAAATCAAACAAAACAAGCATCCACATAAGCTCATACCTATTCAATTCCGGCATTGACATGATTTTCTCCTGTCCATATAGGAATGTCGATGGCCGCTTTTCCATCTTCCAATGCATGAACATAGGAAGCCGTCATATATTGCATGCTTTGGAAGGCGGGCGAATCGCCTTGCAAAGTGTGAACTTTTACCCACAAACATTCAGCCAATTTCTTTTTATGCTCTGGAGTCAATTCCGTTGTATCGTCTATTTTAAGATTAAAGACAACGCAGTCCACTATAGGACGGTAAATTTCGAACAAATCATCCGCAAGGCAGAATTGATTCAAGTGATTGTCATGATGCAATCCCAATGAAGGCAAAAGCCCGCTTGAACAAACGGCGCGAGCCATAGACGCGCGCATTACAGCATATCCATAGTTCAAAAACGCGTTGATTCCAGGCTTGTCTTTGTCACGAACAAAGTCGTTTCCAAAAAGCGCTTTCCAATACATTCTTGCCGCGTATGATTCGCGATTGTCAGGGTCGCCGGATTTTACCATCGTAGCAATTTTCTCAATAAGCGTTGTTTCGCTTTCTTTTCCGCAAAGCCGCAAACTAAGCGCTTGATTTTTTATTTTTTGAACTACGATTTGCTGCCATATTCTTTTTTTAAAAGGTTCTGAAGCGTCAATTTGCTTTTTAAGAATTTTGGCAAACAAATAATGTGAATAAAGAGGCAGAACCATGCTTTGAGGGGAGTAGTTTTTTCCGCACAAAACCGTAACGCAACCTCGTTCCGCCAGAGCATTTAAAACATTTTTAGAAAGTGTGGCGCCTTGGGCAGAAACCAACAAAACTCCTATGTCGTCAAGCGGAACTTTTCCAAGTTCTTCAGAACCGCTTTGTATGACAATAAAGCCGCGGTTAAGAGACAAATATCGGTTTTCTTCGTAAATCTCCAGAACTCTGTTCAGCACGCTTTAATTATCGGTGCGCATGGCAAAATCTGCCATCATTTTCTAAAGACTCTGCCGATTGGATTCACAGTAATAAAGCGGGCTTGCTTTTCGCCAAAAAGGACATTGACAGAAACCCAGTTCTGCGTTTTTTGCAATTTCCAGCATGGTTCAAGTTGATATTCGTTTGTGGAAATAATCCAGTCAGCGCAATCATTGACGGCATACACTGGTCTTATATCAAGTTTATTCTGAGTCGCAGAATATCCTGCCACCCTGCATTTATACCAGTTTCCGTTGTCGCTAAATTCCAAATAGTCGTTTTTGTGCAAAATACCAAGTTTCTTTGCGGCGGGGTGAGGCGCTTTTATAGCATCAGCTTTAGGCTTGTTGTCTTTGCCAACTTCTGTTCTGCGTATGTATTGCGCTTCATAGGTTGGCTTTGAACCGTCTTTTTTTGGCGGAATCTGCCATATAATCGCTGCAAAATAATCTTCCGGCGCAAGATAGCGCGGAACATCGCCTTTTATGACAATGGGTATTTGGACGCGATTCAAGCACCTGACTTTTTTTATTCCTGTCTTGATACTAAAATCTTCCAACACGCTTTCAAATTTTTGCCCTTTATGCACGGCGATGAATTCTTGCAGCTTGCCCCGAATTTTGCTGTCAATAATATCTTCTATGTTGTTTTCTTTTATAGAAGATAGTGGCGTGCGGGCGACAAAATATTCTTTGTAAACCTTAACTTGCGGATAAACATCTTTTAGTTGTTTTATAACTTGCTTGATTTCATTATTTTCTGCAAGAGCGCTTTCAAAATCGGCGCGAACCTTATCGCTTTTTATCAGCGGAATGTCTTCAGCTTCAATTTTAGAAATGCCAACAAGCTCTTCGCGCTTAATTTTTCCTAGAAGCGTTTCTTTGGAGAGTTTTCCTTCCGCTCCGTGATCAGGCTTAAAGCTTACGACAATGTTTTTGACTTTTTCTTGCAATTCCATGCGAGGAACCGGCATCTGCGGCGCTTCAATCCTATGGCTTTGAGAGCGCGCGTTTAGTGTTGAAATTTCTTTTACAAGAGAGCGGTCTATCAACGCAATTACAGAAGCATCCAAAGCGTGATGTCGGTGGTCGTAACGATTCTTTTTATATTCGCCAATCATTTCGCTTTTGAGGCCAAAATGCGCTATTTCATCATCTCCGATTTTTCGTTTTAAGACGGAATCAATTTCCCATTTGTCGCGGAGAAGCTTTGTCATACCGCCGTTTACAGACCAAATATCATCACAAACGCTTTTTAAGTATCTTAAAGCCATCTTTGAAAGATAAGCGTTGTCGGTCAACTGGCGAGCGATAAAGCCGCTGTCTTTTTCAAAGTTCTCCATTGCGTCAACTGCAAAACGGCCTCGTTTTGCAGGATTTTTCAATTGATTGGCCCGTTCCAATATTTCTTGCCAGTTGTATCCTTTGGGGTTAGAACCAAATGCTTCATACGGCGAGCGTTCTTTTTTAAAGGCGTTGCAGCTTGCATGGGCAACCGTAAGATTTGATTCCGCGTCAAGCAAAGTGCGGCTGAATGGAAGAATATGCTCTATTTCTATGCTTTTATTTTTGCTGAACAACTCCGCGCCAGAAATTGTTTTTCCACAGTAGAGACATTTTCTCGGAAGTCCTTCAGCCCCGAGCTCTTCCCACAATTTAAACTTAAGACGGTCAGTTCGATTTGGATAGGCGATTTTATAAGCGTCAGTAATGTTTTTGTTCAAAATTTCATTTCGCTTTTTGTTATCGTTCTGCCTTTTTTGAATGGCGGCCTTGGCCTCGCGGCTTGCCTTTAAGTCGCGGGAAAGCTCTATTGCAATTTGCGCAGGCTTTCCATATTGTTTTATAAGCGCGTTTACAACAACTCTAGTTTGATTCAACGCAACATGAACTGTCGGATTGCTAATCTTTCCATATTTCAATTCCGGTTTATTCTCTGGCTTTGTTGGATCAATGCCCATCGTTGAACCGACAAGAACTTTTCCGTAATACGGAAGCTCGTCGTATTTTTCTACGCTTTGGTCGGCGTATTTATATCCAAGAGCTTGGACCGCTGTCGTATAGTCACAACCCAATGAATCCATTTTATGAACCAATTGCTCCGATACTTCTTTGCACAGCATTGTAGTTCCGGATGCAAATTGAAGTTTGACTATGGATTCTTTTTGTTCGTCGGTAAGATTGTATTTTTCAAGAAGTTCATATATTTCGTTGTCTTCATCCGCAGTAATCATTTTTTCTACAATCGCGTCCTGCTCTTCAATCGAAAGATTGTCCCATAAAATGCCAAATCTGTTTTTATTGCGAAGGCTCACCGCTGTTTTATTTCCAAGCAAAGAATCCCGATTTTTTTCCAAGTTAAAGACACACGCTTTGTTCAAGCCCAAAGTTTTTCTGAATGCATCAAATGTAACTTTTTCTTTTGAATCCAATAATTCAAACAATGCCTTTTCATTTTCCTCCGAAAGCGGAAGAGTTTTTCCTTCTTCATTCTGATATTTTAAATTGCGGATGTCCTGCAGAATTCTAAGTCTTTGCGCGCAAGGCATTGCTTTAAAAGTCCTTTCCTTGTCGTTCATATATTGACAGCGGCCGCGTTCTTGAGGCTTTAATGGTCGTTGGAAAAAAATTGCATCGTAAATCGCATTCCAGTCAATGTTTTTAAAATGCGTTTCTTGAACAGCCCGAATTGTGTTGAATTCATCTTCGTACATTTTTCTTAGAGGGTAATATGTCATTCTCCCGGGAACAAATCTGATTCCGTGATTTTTTTCTTGATTCTTCCACAAAAACTCGCCAAGAGTCCGGCAGCCAGATTCTGATATCGCTTTTGAAAGTTCAGCGCATTTTTCTGCTTGGGAAAGTTTTTCTGAATTTGCGGATGAAGTTGCCTCTTCGCTTTGAGCGTCTTTTCGATTGCTTTTAAATCCTCTTCTGACAGAAAGATTAAAAAGAACGCGCGCAAGTTCATAGGGCTCTAACTTTTTATCCAATGCTTTTACTCGAAGTTCATATGGATTGAGCGTTTTTAATTTTTGGCTTTCTTCTTTTGTTTTTGGGAAAAGACCTTGTTTTTGCAAAAGCCGAAACGTTGCTTTTCTGCGGAGCTTTCTTCTGTAGATAATTTTTCGTTGGCCTCTCGCTATTCTGCGGGCAACAGCAAGAGGCTCTTTTGTTTTAGGGTCTCGGCCATCAGAAAAAATGCGAACGCCCATATCTTCAAGCTGAAGCGGCTTGTTGTCCTTATCAAGTGAATAAACCGCCCAACCTATAGAATTTGTTCCTAAATCAAGTCCCAAACGATATTTCATAAAAAGTATTATATCACGCTAACAGTAAATTTTGTAAAAAAATTTGACAAACATCGAAATATGGTATATAGTAGAGATACTGATTAATTTATCTTGTCAACCTGCTAACAAGGAGTCATAAGACTCCGCAAAATGCTTTTACATTCCTTTGGAGTGTAAATAGGCAAAATGAAAAAAGAGGGCTACGGCTCTCTTTTTGTTTTTAAAAACCCCTTTTTGGCACAATTTCGCACTTTCCCCCAAAACTCGTGCCAAATTTAGCAAAAAATCACAAAAAATCCTATGACTTTTTGCATTTTGCTTGCGTTTTTGGCAGGACTTTTGTTATATACAATACATAAAATAAGGAAAATATTGTTTTTCACCCTACAATTTACTTGCAATTTTATTTTAAGTGCTATATAATAAAATAACCCTATGAAAGACAATGATTCCGTTCCAACAAAGATAGAATCAAAAATTCTCACAATCAGAAACCTGCAGGTGATGATAGACCGCGATTTGGCGGAGCTTTACGGGGTTGAGACAAAAGTTCTAAACCAAGCGGTAAAACGCAACATAGAAAGATTTCCTGAAAGATTTATGTTTCAGTTGACAGTGGAAGAGGCAGAGTCTATTGCATCTTCAAGGTCACAATTTGTGACCTTGAACAAAAGCAGCAATAAAAGAGGCGGAAATATAAAGTATTTGCCTTATGCTTTTACAGAGCAAGGATGCGCCATGTTGTCTTCGGTTTTAAAGAGCGACATAGCGGTTCAAGTCAGCATTCGAATTATGGACGCTTTTGTAGCATTGCGACATTTTACGCTTTCAAACGCGCAAGTGTTTCAGCGGCTTGACAATATCGAAAAACATCAACTTTCTGCTGACAACAAAATCGAAGAATTGTTTGAAAGAATGGACAAATACAAAATCGACGACACGCAAGGCATTTTCTTTCAGGGGCAAATTTTTGACGCCTATGCAAAATTTGAAAAGTTTTTGCGTTCCGCGACAAAAGAAATACTTTTGATTGACGGATATGTTGACCTTTCTGTGTTGGAACGGCTCTCAAAAAAGAAAAGCGGCGTGAACGTCACGATTTACACAGACCCAAAGACAAAGCTCACGCAGCAAGACATTCAAAAGTTTAACGCGCAATATCCAACTTTGACGATGAAGTATACGCAAAAGATGCACGACCGATTTTTGATAATCGACGGCAAAACGCTCTACCACATCGGAGCGAGCCTTAAAGATTTAGGCAAAAAATGCTTTGCTTTTGAAACGCTTGATTCAGCATTGATTTCTAGCGTTATAAATAATTTGTAAACTTAAATAGTTCCCCCTATAGCCCAAGCCAAAAAATTGCGCTACCATAGTCGCATGGATCCCACCCTCGCGCAAATAAAGCAGTCCGCCGCGGACAACGCCGTTCCGATAATGCAGGACAGCGGAATGGAATTTATTTTAAATTACATCAGGCAAAACAATGTTCGCCGCGTGTTGGAGATTGGAACTGGGATCGGGTATTCGGCGATTAAGTTTGACAGCGTGTCGCCGGATGTTCGCGTGTTTACGATTGAGGCGGACATAGACCGCTACCATCAGGCGGTCAAAAATTTTTGCGACGAAAATTTGGGCGAGCGGGTCACGTGCTTTTTGGGCGACGCGTCCACGTTCAGCTTTGAAGAAAAGTTCGACTTAATTTTTATCGACGGGCCCAAGGCGCAGTACATAAAATTTTTTGAGCGCTACAAAAACAATTTGGCGGAGGGCGGAGCGATAATCAGCGACAACCTTTCGTTCCACGGAATGGTGGAAGACCTGAGCCTTACGCACAACTATTCCACCAAAAAACTTGTCAAAAAAATCCGCAAGTACATTCAATTCTTAAAAGACAACCAAGAGTTTAAAACTGAATTTTATAGCGCGGGCGACGGCATTGCGGTTTCAAAGAAAAAGTGATAATATAAAAAATGCGCGGCGCCGCCTCTTGGTCTTGAACGCCGTTTGGGAGGGCTTATGAACTTTATTTTTGTGTCTCCGCATTTTCCGCGAACTTACTGGAACTTTTGCGACCGGCTTAAAAAGAACGGCGCCAACGTTTTGGGCATCGGCGACTCGCCCTACAACTGCTTGGAGCAGCAGCTCAAGGACTGCCTTACCGAATATTATTTTGTCGACAACATGGAAGACTACGACAAGATGTACCGCGCCGTGGCCTTCTTTGCCTTTAAGTATGGCCGCATCGATTGGATTGAATCCAACAACGAGTATTGGTTGGAGACGGACGCGCGCCTCAGGTCGGACTTTAACATAAAGACTGGCATAGGAATTCAAAGCATCGCTGGCTGGAAAAATAAATTTGACATGAAAAAATATTACGCGGAAGGAAAAATTCCAACCGCGCGCTGCCACCGCATTACCACAAAAGAAGCCGCCCAAAAATTTTTGGACACCGTCGGTTTCCCTGTAATCGTAAAGCCCGACAACGGCGTGGGCGCGCACGACACTTGGAAGCTTAGCAACCAGGACGAGTTTGAAAACTTTTTCGCAAGCCTTCCTCCCGTTCAGTATGTGATGGAAGAATTTGTGACAGGCGACATTTATTCCTACGACGCGATTTGCGACTCAAACGGAAATCCGCTTTTTGAATCGTCCAGCGTTTTTCCGCCGTCAATCATGGACGTTGTTTTGCAGGAACAAGACCTTTCCTACTACACTATTCCGCAAGTGCCAGAGGCGTTGGCAAAACTTGGGCGCGCCGCGCTCAAATCGTTTGGCGTGCAAAGCCGCTTTACCCACATGGAATTTTTTTGCCTGACGCAAGCCAAAAAAGGCTTGGGCGCCGTGGGCGACTTTGTAGGCCTTGAGGTCAACATGAGGCCGGCGGGCGGCTACACCCCTGACATGATGAACTACGTGCATTCCACCGACGTGTACCAAATCTGGGCCGACATGGTTTGCTCCGACAAGCGCTTGCTCAAAGATTCCGACGACCACCACTACTGCGTTTACGCCGCCCGCCGCGACAAGCACCGCTACGCCCACACTCACCAAGAAATTTTGGACCGCTACGGCGAGCGCCTTGTGATGTGCGAGCGAATGCCGCAAGTGATGGCGGCCACGATGGGAAACCAAATGTACATGGCCAAGGCAAAGACGCAGGAAGACAAGGACGAATTTTTGAGCTTTGTTTTGGAACGAAGGTAGCCAGCGCCGCGACGCGCGAGCGTTTCGGCAACACAGGATTTTTTATGATAGAGTTGAACGTCAAAGCAAAGATTCCTTTTTTGTGGGGAAAAGCCTCGTTTGAAAAGCGCAATTGGGCGGCGGTAAATTTAATCGTCGGCCCCAACGGCAGCGGAAAAACTTTGCTTGCCGAGCAAATCGCCGAGCAGTTCAACGCGGCCGGTTACGACATAAACTTTTTGCGCGCCGAGCGACACTCCGACGATGACGCGGCGGCCATGCGTACGATTCGCGAAAACCAAGACGTCCGCCAAAAAATCGAAGACGTTCTTAGCAATATGTTCGCAAAGTCCATTCGCTTTGAGGAAGCGCCGGGCGGCCGCTTGGTGGCGATTGTTGTCAACAAGGCGCGCGGCGTTGAATACAATTTAAAGCAAGGCGAGTGCCACGGCCTAAAGGAAATTCTTACGCTCTTGGTCGCGCTCTACGGAAATCCAAGCGGCAAAAAAAATTGCTTGATTTTGGACGAGCCCGAATTGCACTTGCACCCGCAGTTCCAGCAATTCTTTATGAACGAAATTCGCAAGGCCAGCGCCGACGACCCCAAGCGCGTTTTCTTTTTGATAACGCATTCGCCTTACTTTATCGACCTAAATTTTTCGGAAGATTTGCTGGGCGTCGTTGTTTGCCACGTAAACCGCGCGCCAACCAGCATCGACAGCCTAAGCGACTACGACGAGTCGATGTTCCGCCGCTTTTTGCCGCGCTTCAACACTTACCACAAGCAGTTCTTTTTTTCGGACAAGCAAATTTTTGTCGAAGGCTACACCGACCAGCAATTGTTCACCCGCCTGCTTTCTTGCGTTGACAACAAAGTCGGCTCGGCGGGAACCGGCGTGATTGACGTTGGCGGTAAGGACGAGCTTGGCGTTTTCTTTAAAGTGTGCTCCCTCTTGGGAACGGACGGAAGAATCATCACCGACTTGGATTCGCTCTTTTGCGGAAAGCTGCGCGAAGAAGTTTGCTCCGACGCGCGGACCGAAACTTTTTTGGAAGCCCAGCGCGAAAAGCAGGACGGCTTTTACACTATGCTTTTTACCAAAAAAGAATTGGCCAAAAAAATCACGCTGGAAAAACTTATTGTCCGCTTGGAGCGCTACCTTGGCGCTTTGGGAGAATTTTTGGGCCGCGCGGAATCCAGCGGCAACGAGCGCATAGACGTTCTTGTTGAAAAAATTAAATACCTTTACTCCAAGCACGACGCGCCCGAGAACATGGACACATTCAAAACCGTAGTCTTGATGGGAGCCACTTTGCTGCGAGCCGAACTTTCGGATTTTTTGCCGCTGCCCCTTGCAGCCTCTCTTGGCCAAATCATAAACCTTGCCAATTTGATTTTTGCCGCCATCGAGCAAAGCCGCGTCTACATTTTGCGCCGAGGCTGCATCGAGCACTACTACACGCAAACAAAAGTCGACTACATGCCCGTCTCTTCCAAAGACCGCATTTTCCATAGTGAAATCGAGTTCATGCTGGAACAGAATTCCGCCAAGCTAAAAAAGAATTACGAGGAACTGTTGGTGATTTTGAACAAGGCGTGTTCTTGAAAATTTTCCCCGCAAGTTGTATTCTATCCCCATGACCACAAATGTCGCGCTGCAAAAATGCGCGGAATATGATTTTGAAAAAGTTTACGCCGCGTTAAAGGAATTGACCCGCCTTGTTCCGCCGCCGGATCCGCGCGGAAAAACCGTTTTGATAAAGCCCAACATTCTTTATCCGCGCAAGCCCGAAGACTGCGTTTGCACTAATCCTGTCGTCGTGGGCGCGCTGGTAAAAATTTTTGTGGAGTTGGGAGCCAAAAAAGTTTTGGCAGGCGAGTCGCCAGCGGTTGCCAATTCAACGTCGGCGGCGCGCGCGTCTGGCATTTTGGAGCAAGTGCAAAACAATGGCGGCGAATGGATTGACTTTCACGACAAAATTCAAGTTGCCTGCCCAGACGGAAAATTCGCGCATAGCTTTGACTTTGCCGCCGCCTTTGAGCAAGCCGACATTCTTGTGAGCGCCGCCAAATTAAAAAGCCACCAGCTTATGAAATACACAGGGGCGATGAAAAATCTTTTTGGCCTTATGATTGGCTTGGAAAAGGCGCAATGCCACTACCGCTTTTCCAGCCAAAAAGATTTTGGCGGTTTTTTGACAGACCTCAATTTGGCGGCCAAGGCTCAGTACGCCGTTATGGACGCGATTGTGGGAATGGACGGACCCGGCGGTCCCGGTTCCGGCGACCCGATACAACTTGGCTTTATTGCGGCCAGCGACAATATTTTGGCGCTCGATTGGGTTTGCTCAAGTTTGGTCGGTTACAATCCGTTTGCGGTAGAAAATTTGCGCGACGCGTTGGAGCGAAAGGTTTGGCTCACTTCCGCCGACGAAATAAAAATTTTAGGCGCGGCCTTTGAAGAATGTTCCAACAAAAAATTCCGCATAGTGCAAGACGGAGCGCAAGACTTTGCCGCGATGCTGCCAGGCTGGCTCAACGGGCTTGCGAAATTTGTCTTTACAAGAACGCCGCATTTCCACTCAAAAAAATGCGTCAAGTGCGGCCGCTGCGCGCAAATATGCCCAGCGCATGTTGTCCAGATGTCGGGCAAAAACGGAACGGCGGTTTTAAAGGACGCAAAAAAATGCCTTCATTGTTTTTGCTGCCACGAAATCTGCCCGCAAAAAGCGATCAGTCTGCGCAGGTTTGTCCGCTAAAAGGCCGTCGCAATGGAACAAAAAGAAGACTCCCAATACAAGTCGATGACCCAAGACCCAATCAGCCGCTTGATTCCCCGCTTGGCGCTGCCGACAGTTTTGAGCATGATGACAAGCGGCATTTACAACACCGCCGACACTTACTTTGTGTCGCAGTTGGGAACCAGCGCGAGCGGCGCCGTGGGCGTTGTGTTTTCGCTGATGGCGATAATACAGGCGGTGGGCTTCACTCTTGGAATGGGAAGCGGCTCGATAATCTCTCGCAGGCTTGGCGAGCGTGACCAAAGGGCGGCCAACGTTTGCGGCTCCAGCGCCTTCGCGGCGGCCCTTGTTTTTGGCGCGGCGCTTAGCGTCGTGTGCCTTTGTAACCTAAAGGGCTTGGTAAAAATTTTGGGAGCCACTCCGACGATTCTTCCTTACGCGTCAGACTACGCGATGTGGATTTTGCTTGGCGCTCCGATAATTTGCTCTTCTTTTGTGATGAACAACATCTTGCGCTCCGAAGGCCACGCTGCCTTTAGCGCCATCGCTTTGACAAGCGGCGGCGCGCTGAACATTGCGCTTGACCCGCTTTTTATTTACGTCTTTAACTTGGGAACGGCAGGAGCGGCGATGGCAACAGTGGCAAGCCAAGCCGTAAGCTTTTTGATTTTCTTGCAATTCTTTTTGCGCAAAAAAGGAACTGTCGCGCTTTCGATAAAATATGTCTCGGCCAAAATAAAAACTTATCGGGAAATAATCAGCGTAGGAGCGCCGGCGCTGTTTAGGCAGGGCTTGGCCAGCGTGGCGACGATTTTGCTTAACGTCAACGCGGGCGTTTACGGCGACGCGGCGATAAGCGCGATGACAATTGTCACAAAAGTGATAATGCTTTGCGCCAGCGTCATGATAGGAATTGGCCAGGGCTTTATGCCAGTCGCCGGTTACAACTACGGCGCACGGAATTACAAGCGCGTGCGCAAAGCCTACGCCTTTACCGCAACCTCGGCCTTTTTTATTTTGCTCGCGCTCGCGGCGGCGCTTTTTGCGTTCGCTCCAAAAATAATCGCTTGCTTTAGAGACGACGACAAAGTTATTCAGGTGGGGACTTTCGCTCTACGGGCGCAGGCGGCGGGTCTGCCCCTGCACGCGCTTATCATTAGCGTAAGCATGTTGATGCAAGCGTGCGGAAAAAAGTTGGCCGCCACATTTTTGTCGCTCAACAGGCAGGGCATTTATTTTATTCCGCTGATTGTATTGCTTCCGCGCGCCATTGGCCTTACCGGCGTGGAAGTGGCGCAAGCCTCCGCCGACATTCTAAGCGCGATTACGGCAGTGCCGTATTTGCTTTGGTTTTTTGGAAAGTTGAGACAAGCGGAGAATGTATCGACGCCTCTAGCAAATTGAACAGATTTTAGCTATCGCGCAATACGGCAGTTCGATGTGAATGACTGATGTTTTGGTAAATACACGTATGTCTAGAATGGTTAGTTCGGCAATGTCTTTTTGATATGAATCTGAAGGCGACAGCGACTTAAGTTTTTCCGCGATTTGTTCCGCTTCTTGATGGTTTTGCGCCGTATGCGCGATTTTGCAAATTCCCGGCAATTCAAGAATTTGATGCCTGCTTGTCAAATCTTTCCATTCAGCGTCGCACAAATTGTCTATGTCAAATTTTAATTGAAGGTTTCTAAAGTAACGGTTTACGCGATTGAAAGCGTCCGGCGTGTATTCGGCCAATCCGCCTTTTTCCGCAATCACTAGAAGTTCGTGTCCTTCAATATAAACAGCCGTTTTGGGAAGCGTGTCTATAATGTAACCTTCTTTGTCTCGCCGCATCATGGTTCTTGGATTATACAACGGGCTAGGGAAAAAATCTAGACGCGCTCGTTTGTGTTTTTGTTGGCAGGCGATTTTTTTGCTTAAATTTTCTATTGAGAATTTTTCCGCATTTTTCCTAAATTCTCAATAGCATTGACAAATTCGGAAAAGTGTGGTTAAATTCTCAGTATGATAAAAAGAGAAAAATATCTTAAAGAAATACGCGGATTTTACGAAAGCGACTTGATAAAAATTATCACAGGAGTTCGTCGCTGCGGAAAGTCAATCATTATGGAACAGATAGTCCGCGAGTTGAAGAGAAAAAGCAAGAATGTCATATACATTGACTTTGACGACCGTGCTGTGACCTCTTCCATTAAGAATTGGAAAGATATTGTGGATTATGTCTCAAAAAAGCGTAGTAAAGATTTTTGTTATGTTTTGCTGGATGAAGTTCAGGAAATAAAGGGGTGGCAATTGGCTTGCCGTTCTTTGCGCAGGGAAAAATGTTCAGTTTTTATAACTGGTTCAAATTCAAAATTACTTTCAAAAGAATTTACAAAGGAACTGTCGGGCCGATATGTTTCTTTTAGAATAAGGCCTTTTGTGTATAACGAGCTTGTCCAATACGCTACAAAATTAAAAAGAAGAATTACTGTTTCGGATTATTTAGTATGGGGCGGATTTCCAAAGCGAATTGAGTTTAAGTCATTGGACGAGCAGCGCCGATATCTTAACGACTTGAACAACACAATTGTCGAAAATGATGTTATAAACCGTTATAAAATTCGCAAGGCTGAAGAGTTTAAAAAAGTTTGCGACTTTATTCTTATTTCAAACGCACGAATTTATTCCGCAAATTCCATAGCAGCTTATATGAAGGCTCATGGAACTGTTTGTTCGACAAACACTGTTCAAAAATGGATTAGTTATTTAGAAAACGCCTATATAATTGACCAGATTTCGCGTTATTCAAAAAAAGCCAAAAAGAAGTTGGAGCAGAGTCAAAAGTTGTATAACTGTGACGTTGCGCTTAATTCAATACGCTGCTCTGACAATCGTTTTGATTTGACTCACAATTTGGAAAACATTGTTTACAACGAATTAGTTTATCGTGATTATTCCGTTACTGTCTTTGAGAACAATGGCCGTGAGATTGATTTTTTGGCGGAAAAAGACAACAAAAAGTATTATGTCCAAGTGGCGTATAGCGTTGCAGAAGAAAAGGCTTATGAACGCGAATTTACTGCCTTTAACGCGCTTAGCCAAACTGACAAAAAAATTTTAATCACAAATGACGATGTGGATTATTCCACAAGCAATGTTGACCATATAAAGTTGGTTGACTTTTTGCGGAACGGAATTTGATGCGGTGTTCCTTTTTGTTTGTCATTGACGTGGCAATTTTTTTTGAATTTTCTATTGAGAATTTTTCCGCATTTTTCCTAAATTCTCAATAGCAGTGAGAAGTTGGGAATGTATCGACGCCTCTAGCAACTTGAACAGATTTTAGCTATCGCGCAATAGGGCAGTTCGATGTGAATGTCTGATGTTTTGGTAAGCACTCGTATGTATAGAATGGTTAGTTCGGCAATGTCTTTTTGATATGAATCTGAAGGCGACAGCGACTTAAGTTTTTGCGCGATTTGTTCCGCCGCTTGTTGGTTTTGCGCCGTATGCGCGATTTTGCAAATTCCTTGTAATTCAAGAATTTGATGCCCGCTTGTCAAATCTTTCCATTCAGCGTCGCACAAATTGTCTATGTCAAATTTTAATTGAAGGTTTCTAAAGTAACGGTTTACGCGATTGAAAGCGTCCGGCGTGTATTCGGCCAATCCGCCTTCTTCCGCAATCACTAGAAGTTCGCGTCCTTCAATGTAAACAGCCGTTTTGGGAAGCGTGTCTATAATGTAACCTTCTTTGTCTCGCCGCATCATGGTTCTTGCATTATACAGCTTGCGAGGGAATAAATCTAGACAAGCGTGGGAAAGGGGGCATTCATTCTTGACGGTTTGATTTTACGATAGTAAAATAATATTGGAGGCGATTATATGAAAACCAACATGAAGAAAAGTTTTTTTGCGGCTGTTGTTGCGGGCGCCGCTTTTTTTGTTTCTTGTTCTGACGGAGGCAGCAGCTTCGTTCCTTTAAATGTAAACAATCATTCCGTGTTAAGTTATTTGGACACAAAGAACGCGCAAAGTTTTTGCCATGTTGAAAAACAAACTGCAAGCGCAAATTTGGCCGCAAAAAGTCTTGGAGATGGTGAGGACGAAGGCTTATTTAAAATAACAACGCAAAATATTTTTGAAAAAGTAAAGTTTTATGACGAAAACGGACAGGAGGATACGAGCGTTCTTCCTCCAACATTTATACAATCGCTTAATGACGAATGGTTTTATGTGGAAAGAATGATTTACAGCGCGGAAATTTTTTATTATGCCAATAAAACAAACTATTGGTGTTTTATTAGAAAGTCAGACGGCAAGGTTTTTGACATTAGTGACATTCTTAAGCCTAAACAAATTGTTTTGCGCGCAAGTAGAGCGGCGTCCGACCCCAACATTCCTTATTGGTTTTCTGACAATAACGGCAATTTTTATTGCGCCGCTGATTGCATTTCTTCCAATAGTTTCGGAATATTGCGAGTAAATCCAATAAATAAAGAGGATAGTAAATTTATTAAGCTTGGGGAATACGCTCCGACGAATGGAATGTTGAGTTTTTTTTCTGACATAAAGGGCAACCTTTATTCTTTATTGCAATTGCCAAAAGATATTTCAAATAGCGCGGCTGGTTCGTATCGTGTTCACAAAATATTAAAAGGAAACGGAGAAGAATATATTGTTCCTGACGGTTATGATAATTTTTGGTTGGGAAATGACGGACAAATATATTGCTGTTTTAATGATAATGGCTCTTATGTAGTTGATAAAATAATTATTGGCGAAGATTGGAGCGTAACCCCAACTCATGTTGGTTCTGTTGGCGATGGAAGCCATTCAGGTCCTGGTACTTTGAGTGAAATGATAAGATTTAAAAACAAGAACTTGGTAATTTTTCCGGGAGTTTGGAAATATAATGAGTCCACAAAAACGGGCAAATCTCTTGAATTGCCTATACCCTGCGCTATGGCTTCTTTGTTTGGAATAAGTCGAGACCATTGTGTTTTAGCTACAGAAAACTATTACTATTGTTTGGTTTATAATGGCCATAATCCGCAGCAGACAGAAGGCCCAATAGTAACTAAGTATGGTCTTATAAGAATGAATCCGGACAATGATGAAGGTTCTGCTCCTTCATGCGTTTATATTCTTCCTTTTGAATATGAAGAAATTTACGATTTTTATGTCATCTCGGAATCTGAAGGCGCTGTCTTTTCCGCAAAACGCAGCGACGGCGTGTGCATTGTTGGCAAGGTTGGCATAAACGGCGGGGATGTGAAAATAATAGAAGAGGGAGCCAAAGTCACTAAATTGGTTAAAATAACAAACTAGTTTACCACATTAATCGGCGTTCCCGCCAAGAACTTGCGCAGGTTGTCCACGGCGATTGCAAGCAGGCGCTCGCGGGTTTCTTTTGCGGCCCAGGCAACGTGCGGAGTGATGACGCAGTTGGGAGCGCCCAATAGCGGGCAGTCGGCGGACATGGGCTCTTGGCAAAGAACGTCTGCTCCGTAGCCAAAAAGTTTTTTGCTTTGAAGGGCCGCTTTGACTGCCGCCTCGTCAACCAAGGGGCCGCGGGCCGTGTTGAGCAATATGGCGCCGTCTTTCATTTTGGCAAGCGCCGCGCTGTTTATCATGCCGCGGTTTGTGTCGGTGAGCGGACAGTGCAAAGATACCACATCGCTTTGCGCGAGCAATTCGTCAAGGCTGACAGATTCCACCTCAAAGTCGCTTTTGCAAAAGTCCGCGATTTTTTTTGGCGACCTTGAATGCGCGACGACCTTCATTCCAAGCGCGCGCGCGATTCTTGCAACGGCTTGCCCGATGCTTCCAAAGCCGATTATGCCAAAAGTTTTTCCCAACAGTTCAGTGAGCGGATGCGTCCAGTAGCAAAAGTCGGGGCTCTTGACCCAGTCGCCGTTTTGCACCGACTGGTTGTGCGCGTGGACTCCGTTTGTAAGTTCAAGCAAAAGAGCGAACGTGGCTTGCGCCACCGCCATCGTGCTGTAGGCGGGAATGTTTGTGACGGTGATTCCATGCGCGCGCGCGGCGGCTATGTCAATCACGTTGTAGCCTGTGGCGAACACTCCGATGTACTTTAAGTTTGCGCATTGCTCTAAAATTTCTTTTGTGATTGCGACCTTGTTCAAAAAAACAATGTCCGCGTCTTTTATTCGTTCCACAACAAGCTCGGGCGGAGTGCGGTCGTAGTATTCCAACGTTCCGAATTCCTTAAAAACGTCGTAGCTAAGGTCGCCGGGATTTAGCGCGTGGCCGTCAAGAATCACAAGCTTCATAAATCATTCCTCCGCCAAAAAAAGCGTGGCGTCCGCCGAGCCGTCGGAAAGTTTGTCCAAAATGTTTTCTTTTCCGCCGTTGGCCAAAATCACAGGAATGTTGTAGTCAAAGCATTTTTGCGCGGCCTGCAATTTTGTTTCGATTCCGCCCGTTCCAAAAGAATTGGTGTCGCCGATTGTGATTTGCTTTCGCAGCTCGTCGACGTTGGGCACGGACAAAATCAACTTTGCGTCGGGATTGGTCTTTGGGTTGTCGGAATAAACTCCGTCGATGTCGCTGAACAAAATCAGCAAGTCCGCTCCCCACAAAATCGAAGTGAGCGCGCTAAGGTTGTCGTTGTCGCCGATGGAAATTTCTTCGCACGAGACGCTGTCGTTTTCGTTTATGATTGGAACCACGCCTTCGTCAACAAGGGTGAACAAAGTGTTGCGAATGTTGAGCGTTTGCAATTTGTTTTCAAAATTTTCTTTGACAAACAATAGCTGGCCGATGTGAATGTCGTATTGGGCAAAGGCTTTGCGCCACTGGCTCATAAGTTCCACCTGGCCAATCGCGCACAAGGCCTGCCTGTAGTGGACGTCCTTTTTGCGCGCCCACTCTTTGAGGGCGCTGACGCCGCTTACTTGCGCGCCCGACGACACGACCGCCACTTGCTTTCCCGCGTCGATTAGGTTTTTAACTTGGCGCGCGAATGAATGCATAAATTCTGTGTTCTGCGTGCCGTCGCTTTTGGCCAGCGTGTTGCTTCCGATTTTAATCACTATTTTGCGCGCGGCTTTTATTGCCTGCTTTATTTGTTCGCTCATGTTCGTTCCTGCAAATTTTAATTGTAATCCAAACCTAAATTGTGGCGGCGATGACAGCCTTGATTGTGTGCATTCTGTTTTCGGCCTCGTCAAAGACAACGGACTGCGCGCTTTCAAAAACTTCGTCGGTCACTTCCATTTCGTTGATGCCAAACTTTTGGCTGATTTCTTTTCCTATCGTTGTGTTCAGGTCGTGGAACGAAGGAAGGTCGTGCATAAAAATCGCCGTTGGCTTTGCCTTGGCCATGACTGCCTTTGTAACTTGGTAGGGCTTGAGGTCGGCGATTCGTTCCGCCCAAACTTCGTCGGGCTCTCCCATGCTGACCCAAACGTCCGTGTAAATAATGTCAGCGTCCTTGGCCGCCTTGTCCACGTCTTCTTCCAACGTCACCGAGCCGCCGCTTTCTTTTGCCCACGGCTCGCAGGCCTTCAATAGTTCCGCCGACGGAAAATATTTTTTGGGCGCGCACAAAACCAAGTCAAGGCCGAGCTTTGAGCATACGACGCTGAGCGAGTTTCCGATGTTGTAGCGCGCGTCGCCAAAGTAAACCAGCTTGAGGCCCTTGAGCTTTCCAAAATGCTCGCGGATTGTCAGCATGTCGGCCAGCATTTGCGTGGGGTGGTATTCGTTGGTCAAACCGTTCCACACCGGAACGTTGGAATGCTTGGCCAAAGTTTCGACAATCGTTTGCTCGTAGCCGCGGTATTCGATTCCGTCGAACATTCGCGACAAAACGCGCGCGGTGTCCGCGATGCTTTCTTTTTTTCCGATTTGCGAGCCTTCGGCCAAATATGTGGTCATGATTCCCAAGTCATGCGCCGCCACTTCAAACGAGCAGCGGGTGCGGGTGGAAGTCTTTTCAAAAATCAAGGCGATGTTTTTTCCGCGGAACTTGTCAACGGCCTTTCCGCTCTTCTTCTTTTTTTTGTAATCCGCCGCCAAATCCAAAAGCCCAATAATTTCCTGCGGGGTAAAATCCCTAAGAGTCAAAAAATCTCTTCCGCGCAAATTCAAAGCCATATCTGCCATCCTTTTTTAAGAAAGAGAAATTATAGCGCTTTTTACGCGCTTTTTGCTAGTGGTGTCGCGTGGTTTTTTGGGCGCAACCGCCGCAAGCGGCGGTCGGGCTTTTTGCCTTCGCAACACAGTTGCTCGGAGACTCGCTCAAAATGCTCCACCGGAGCATTTTGCCGGCTTACAGCCGTCGCTCCCTAGGTTACGCTTACGCTCCATTGCCGCTTGATAATCATAGTCAAGCGGCAAAGCGGCTGAGTCAAGGCCTTGAGCGTCAGCGTGCCTTGACCAGTCGCATTGCCACGCGGCAACAGCTGCGCCGCCCCTACAATATGTCGCTTCGCTCCATTTTGATAGAGGAAATAATTTCACAGCTCGCTCACGCGAGCAGTCAATCCCTTGCGCGGGTGTTGACCTTTTTATTGTTTGCGCTATACTTAAATCATTGGGCTGAACAATATGCGTTCTGGGTCCACCGACAGGCGGGGATATACCCCGCCAATTTTTTTGGTCAAATAGATTTTAAATTGTGTTCCTTGTTGTAGGCATTAAAGAATTCGAGGACGGAATAGAAGCATTTTATTTTCTTCAACTCCTCTTTTGCCTCTTTTATAGACATTTTATGTATATCTCTGATGTTTTTTACATCGTGCGTAGCTTCGTTCCCATTCTTGCGAATTATATGCATTTTTTTTATTATTGAATCATCGTTTACAATGTTGTGCGATTTTAAATTGTCAATCGCATAGTTCAAATCTGTTGTGTCGCGATTATTTTTAGAAAGCAAAGCGTTTACTTGCAATTCCAATACGGTTCTAAAGTCTATCAAAGAAAGCGGCCATTCAGACGAAGCTCTTGAAACAGCCGAAAGACATACATATCGGACAAAATCATCCAGATAGACAAATTCATAGACTTTTTGAAAAACAAACCACAAATATTCAATAAAGTCATCTTGTTTATATGCTTCTTCTGCTGATTTATTTAATTTGATCCGCTGATATGATTTTGATGCGACTTCCTTCCAATGATCTACAGGGAATAATTTACCTGCCTCTTCAAAATCTTTCGATGCAAGTTCTTTTTTTCCTTGAAGTTCATACGCTTCGGCTCTTGCATAGAAAATCATCCCGTCCTTTTTTCCAGTTTCTTTATCTTTATATTCTTCAAAAAGATTGTCGAATTGTTTTAATCCTGATTCTTCGTTGAAGAACATAAGAGAATTTGCTTTCAAACTTTTTTTCCAAATTTCGCGCCAAGTTGACATATAAACCTCTTATAACAATATTATACATCGCTTTGCCATTTTTAGCAAATTTACTTTTTATTAAATTTTGGAAACTTTTTATTTCTTTATACCCCTATTACTTATAAGAGTCTTTTTGAGAGGTGAATTATGAAGTATTTTAAGGCAAATGTAAAGTTTGGTCATGTAGGAAGAAACAACTATTATAATGGCTTTTTGTATTTATACGCAAACAGCAAAAAAGATGCGGCAAGAATTGCTCGGGAATATCCTAGGGTAAAACATGATCAAAAAGACGCTATTCTTGGAATAGAAGAAATTAATTATGTAGATTTTATGCGCGGTTTGGAAAGAAATAAAGTAAATAGTTATTTTTCGTGCTATAATATTCAAGAGCAGAGAAGTTGTTTTGCAGAGATTCAGGACAGCATTTTTCGCGAAGCTGGAGTTGATGATGACCTGAGGGGATATAAGAAAAAACATTCCCTTAGAAAGGTCTATAATTACGACCCAGAATATGACCTTTATAGGCATAAAAAAAATATTGACTGCTATGTAGCATAAGGGGTGTTTTTATGAACAAAATAGTTTTTGTCACATTGATGATGGCTGACAATATGAAAAAGCGTCATTTTCCTGTTGACGGCAATTCATTGATTGAATATCCAGGTGAAACATATTACGCAATTAATTCTGTGCTGGCACAGACTTTAAAGAAAGAAGACATTGTCAAAGTAATTCTTTTAGAAACTAATGCCGGCGACAAGGCTGGTGAAAAAAATGCTGGGTATTTCAAAAATGAACTAGAAGAAATTAATAAAAAATGCGGCGCACAAATTTCATACGAAATAATTACATCAGATTTTGCTAATGATAAATCAAAATACAAGACTCTATACAAGAAACTTGTAAAAAATCTTACGCAAGGCGCGGAGCTTTATGCGGATATAACATTTGGCATAAAGACTCTGCCAATTTTGATTTTGAATGCAATGCAATTCGGCGAAAAGTTTTTTGATTGTTCTATAGGCAATGTAATATACTTAAAAACAGAGTTCAAAGATGGAAAAGTTGTTGAAGATTCTCAATGCATTTTTGATATCACCGCACTTTATATGCTGAGCACTTTTACAAATATGATAGAGTGTTCATCTGGAGAAAGAGCGCTTGCAGCTCTTGACGCATTGTTTGAGGAATAATTTTGATGGATTTGAATCAATCATATTCAAAAATTGATGAACTCTATTTGGAATATGTAAAATCAAGTGACTTATATAAAGACGCGGTAAAAAGTAAGTTAATTAAAATTATTTGCAATGTTGTAAATATTAAATACAAAAAATTAATTGATAGCGGCGATTTTGATTATTTGCCAGTTCTTACAGCTACAAACAGTGTTATTAAGTCATTCCCAAAAACAAAAGATAAAAAATTTTCCTCATATTTATTCCGTTCAATAGACAATGCAATTAAAAATGATGTTGATCAAAGCAAACGAATCGGTTTTGAACTTAACTATTCTGCCACAAAAAGATTAAGAAAGATTAAGAAATAT
>JAFZLA010000013.1 GCA_017551705.1 Treponema sp. | reverse complement strand
GCCTGTGGGCAAGGACCTGGCCGACTACAAGAGCGAATGCAGCCACGGAACTGCCTACACAAAGATTATGGCCGACTATTCGGAGATTTTGTCCGAGGCGCTTTACTACGTTCCGCTTGACTGCGAGCACGAAGTTTGGAAGCTAAAGCTGACCAACAAGTCCTCAAAAAAACGCAGCCTTACCGTTACCGGCTTTGCCGAGTTCACCAACAACAGCAATTACGAGATGGACCAGGTCAACCTTCAGTATTCGCTTTTTATCGGAAGGACAAAATTTGTTGACAACAGAATCGTCCACACCGTTCACGGAAACCTTGAAGGCCTTAAGGACGAGGTTGACCACAAGACCGCCACGGACAGAGTGTTCGCGTTGGTTGGCTCAAAAGTTTCTTCTTGGTGCGGAGACAAAGAGGGCTTCCTCGGACTTTACCACAGCTACAAGGATCCTGTGGGCATTGCAAGCGGCGACCTAGGGAACATCGCAAGCTACAACGAAAACTCTTGCGGCGCCTTGTCAACTGTAATCGAGCTTGAAGCCGGACAGTCAAAAGAGCTCGCGTTCATTCTTACGATGCAGCAGGACGCCGCCGTCCAAAAAATTCTTGGGCGCTACGACGATTTGCCTACGGCTTGCGCAAAAGAGTATGAGGCGCTTGTAAAGCAGTGGCACGGCCGCTTTGACCACTTCCAAGTTCAGACTCCCAACCAAGACTTCAACACGATGATAAATACGTGGAACGCGTACAACTGCTTTATGACATTCACTTGGTCGCGCGCCGCCTCTTACATTTACTGCGGACTGCGCAACGGATACGGATACCGCGACACTGTCCAAGACATTCAGGGCGTAATCCATCTTGAGCCAGAGATGGCCGCGCAAAAAATTCGCTTTATGCTTTCGGCGCAGGTTGACAACGGAGGAGGGCTGCCGCTGGTCAAGTTCACGCACAACGCGGGCCACGAGGACACGCCCGACGACGAATCTTACGTCCGCGAGACGGGCCACCCCGCCTACAGGGCCGACGACGCTCTGTGGCTTTTCCCCACCGTTTACAAGTACATCGCAGAGTCCGGCAACACCGCTTTCCTTGACGAAGTGATTCCTTTTGCCAACAAGGATGAGGGAACGGTTTACGAGCACCTAAAGCGCGCAGTTGATTTTTCTATGAAGCATCTTGGTCCGCACGGAATTCCCGCGGGCCTCTACGCCGACTGGAACGACTGCCTGCGCCTTGGAGCCAACGGCGAGTCTTCGTTTGTGGCGCTGCAATATTACTACGCGATGACGATTTTGCGCGAGTTTGCCCAGAACAAAAAGGACGCGCAATATGTGGCCTTCCTTGACAAGGCTCAAAAGGAACTTGGAGAAAAAATTCAAAAGCTTTGCTGGAACCAAGACAGATTCATTCGCGGATTTACCGAGCGTGGCGAAGTCATCGGAAGCCGCGACGACCCCGAGGCCAACATGTGGCTCAACCCGCAAAGCTGGGCGGTCATCTCTGGCCTTGCCACTGACGAACAGGCCGACGCCGCGCTTGAAAACGTCAACAAAAAACTCAACACGGATTTTGGCCTTGTGCTTATGGACCCGCCGTATCAAAAGCACGCCTTTGAAGGAGCGCTTGCTGTAATCTACAACCAAGGCGTAAAAGAAAACGCGGGCATTTTCTCGCAGTCGCAGGGCTGGATCATTCTTGCCGAGGCTCTTCGCGGCCACGGAGACAGGGCCTTCCAATACTTTATGGAGAACGCGCCTTCCGCCCAAAACGCCTTGGCCGACGTGCGAAAGCTTGAGCCCTATTGCTACGGCCAGTTTACCGAAGGAAAGGCCAGCCCCCACTTTGGACGCTCGCACGTTCACTGGCTTACGGGAACCGCGTCAACCGTCATGGTCGGCTGCGTGGAAGGAATCCTTGGCATGAGGCCAAATCTTGACGGCCTTAAGCTCGCTCCTTCGATTCCCGCTTCATGGGACGGCTTTACCGCGCAAAAGGATTTTAGGGGCTGCAAGCTCAACATCACGGTCAAAAATCCCAGCCACGTTCAGTCCGGCTGCAAGGAGCTTACTGTCAACGGAAAGAAGATGCAAGGCAACTTTATTCCCGCGTCGGAACTTGCTCCGAACAGCGAAATTGTGCTTGTGATGTAGGCCAGGGCAAACGGAATTGTAAGCAATACAAAACGCTCTCGGGAGAATCCGTCCGTCTTCCGCGTGGCTGAGGCTGCAATGTAAGGTGTACATTTATATCAATTTTGCTTCGCAAAATTGGCAGCCTCAGAACGCTCAGCCGGCGCGGACTTCTCCCTACGCGTTTTAATTGCTTCCTATAAGTTTGCCCGGTCAACCGCATTACAATCAGTAAAAAAAAGCGGCACGAAGGCGCGGGGCGGCCGGCGGCAACTCTCTGTTTGCGCAGCCGCGTAAGCGGCGAAGTAAAATAGTTTCAAGCGCAAACAGCGAGTAGCGACGCTAGCGAGCGGTGACGATCGGACGCAGCCGCAACTGGGAGCCGCTTTTTTTGTTGTTGAATTTTATAATGTTGTTTGTTCGGTCTAAATGATAAAACTGTCTTGAAAGGCGCGCGAAAATTCGCTACAATGTTCTTCTATGGAAAACAAAAAAACGGTTGACAGCGACACGCTTGAAAAGTTGCTTTATCTTTCGAGGCTCTCGCCGGAGAGCACGGACTTGACCACGCTCAAAAAGCAAGTTGACGACATTGTAGGATATTTTGACATTCTTTCTAAATACGACGACAGCGAAAATCCCTATGACGCTTATCCTTCCACCCAGGCCGAGGCCTTGCGCGAGGACAGCGTTGTGGCTGGATTGGACATTCCCGACGTAAAAAAAGTTACGGAAAACTTTATGGACGGCTACTTCCAAGTGCCTAAGGTATTAGGAGAAGGAGCTTGAGAAAAACACTTCCGTGTGTTTTTCTCAAGAGTGGAGAATTGCCTTCGTCAATTCTCCAAGCGCATTAGCCGCGCCTCCTGCGCGGCATTGGTTGGTAAAAAGGAATAAAATATGAACAGCATAAATCAGGCGCGCGAGGCGCTCAAAAACGGAAGCGTCACTTCGGAGGCGCTGGTAAAAAAATCTGTACAAACTTTTGAGGCTGACAAAAAATCCGCCTTGCCGCTCAACGCTTTTTTGGAAATGTACGACGACGTTCTTGCTTTGGCGCAAGAGGCCGACAAAGAAATCGCCGCCGCCCGACAGGCCGGAACGCTTGACGCGCTCTTTGCAAAAAAGCCGCTTTTGGGCTTGCCCTTTGCCGTCAAGGACAACATCTCTGTCAAAGGAAAGCGCCTTACTTGCGCTTCCAAGATTTTGAGCGGCTACGTGGCTCCCTACGACGCCACAGTCACCGCGCGCCTTAAGGCCGCAGGCGCCATTCCGCTTGGCCGCTGCAACCAAGACGAATTTGCGATGGGCTCTTCTACCGAATATTCTTCTTACGGACCCACGCGCAATCCCATAAACCGCCAGTACGTTTCGGGCGGATCTTCGGGCGGCTCGACGGCGGCGGTGGCCGCAAACCAAGCGCTCTTTGGCTTGGGAACGGAGACAGGCGGTTCGGTGCGCCTTCCCGCTTCTTACTGCGGCGTTTACGGCCTTAAGCCCACTTACGGCGTTCTTAGCCGCTGGGGCGTCGTCGCTTACGGAAGCTCCCTCGACCAAGTTGGAATCATCGCGCACACGCCAAGCGACATCGCGCAAGTTTTGGACACCTTGGCCGGCGTTGACTTTTACGACGACACTTCGGCCGACCTTCCGCAAAAGGAAGAGTTGAAAAACCTCAAGGCTTTTACTGCTGAAGAATTTTCAAAGCTTAAGATCGCCATTCCCAAGCAGTTCCTGGAAAGCAAGGGACTTTTGCCCGACGTTGGAACTGTATTTGACCAGACACGAAAATGGTTTGAAGAGAAGGGCGCCAAGATTGACGTTGTCGACCTTCCGATTTTGGACGCGTCAATCGCAAGCTACTACGTCATCGCTTTGTCGGAAGCGGCGTCCAACCTTAGCCGCTTTGACGGAATCCGTTACGGCGTGCGCGTGGACAACGGCAACGGCTACGACGAGCTTTACGTTGACACCCGCAGCGCGGGCTTTGGCCCCGAAGTCAAGCGCCGCATCATCATCGGCAACTACGTTTTGTCGGAACAGTTTAGCGGCGACACTTACAAAAAGGGAATGACCGTGCGCGCCAGAATCCAGCGCGAGATGGCGGAACTGTTCAAGAGCTACGATTTGGTTCTTTGCCCCACGTGCCCCACGCCCGCCTTTAAACTGGGCCAAAAAGTCGACGACCCGCTTGAGATGTACCTTAGCGACTTGTTCACCACATTCGTAAACTTGGCGCGCATTCCTTCTATCAGCGTTCCAGCCGGCCACACAAGCGGCGCCGGCCTTCAAGCCGGAATCAACAAAGGCTTTGACGGCGAGTTCGCGGCGGCCGCCAAACGCGGAGACAGCGACTCAATGCCGGTCGGCATCCAGTTTGCCGGCCCCATGTTCAGCGAAGCCAAGATTCTGCGCCTCGCCGCCGCCTGGGAATCCGAGCACCCCGGCTGCGGCTGCCCGGTAGGGGAGTAAAAAAGTTTTTTTTACGGTAAGAGCAATGGTAAAGAAAACTTTTTTTGTTATGGCGATTTTGGCATTGTTGAACGGATTGGGAGCCTGCGCGGAGAAGCGCGGATTTAAAATGGTCTCGATGGAGCAGGGGCTGGAAATTGCAAAGGCCAATCCCGACGCGATTGTCCTTGACGTTCGCCGCGACGACGAATACAAGGCCGGCCACATTCCGGG
>JAFZLA010000012.1 GCA_017551705.1 Treponema sp. | reverse complement strand
GGCGTCCTCTTGGTGGGTGCAGCCCACGACCGCTCCCACAGGCGAGCAAGTTTGTCCCGCGAATGTTGCGGCCATTAGGTCTTTTATTCTATTTAGTTCGGCGCCGGTTTTGTCCAATACGCGGCCGCCTGCTTTTAGTTCCTGCTGCTC
This sequence comes from Treponema sp., assembly GCA_017551705.1. Lineage (GTDB taxonomy): Bacteria > Spirochaetota > Spirochaetia > Treponematales > Treponemataceae > Treponema_D. The sequence continues at coordinate 8,712 of JAFZLA010000012.1, read as the reverse complement.
GATATCCACCGCTCCCGGGTTGGAAGTGCGCAAGAGGACAAAAATTCCTTTCCCTTTTGACGCGCAATATTGAGTGAAGGGTTCCAAAGTCTCAAAGCCCATGTAGGGGTTTACGGTTATGATGTCGGTCTCAAAGTCGCCTTCAAAGTGAGCCTTTGCGTAGGCTGCGGCGGAAGCGGCGATGTCTCCGCGCTTTACGTCGCTTATGCAAACAAAGCCGGCCTCTTTGACGGCGCGCAAGGTTTGCGAGTAAACTTGCATTCCCTCCAAGCCCATCGCCTCGTAGTAGGCGGCCTGGACTTTAAAGCAAGAGGCGCTTTTGCTTTGCGCGACCCGCTCGATTATCGCCTTGTTGTAGGCCAAAACCGCCTGCGCGGGGCTTTTGTATTTTTGCGCGATGTTTTGCGGAATGTATGAAGGGTCAGTGTCAAGTCCGACGCACAGGGGGCCATATTCTTTGGCCGCCTCCTGCAATCTTTGCATATTGTGAATCATTCTTTTATTGTAACAAAAAGGGCGGGGGTTTTCAAGGGAACGCTTGTGCTGTTGATGCCAAGGTCTAATCTTAACTGCGGTTAGGTGAAATAGGACTATACTTTCCTATAGTTTTATGATATTATCAGTTTTTGAACAATTTTCAATTTATGTTTTTTTGTGATAAATTAAAAAGGAGGCGTTCGAAATGAGATGGAGATGGGATCAAGGCAGATTGGCATATTTTCAATTTGAGAATATATGTGCCATTGCTAAAGTCTTAAAGTCTCTTGATGGTCTTGCGCTTGATACGAAAGATGATTTGCTTCGTCAGCCTCTAGAAATGAACACAGGAATGCCTTTTTCTCCAGTGCATTATAAAGTTTGGAGAAATTATGCAAGGGTTTTCCAATGCTCCATGCTGGCAACGAAATTTGAAAACCGCCTTATTATAACAGAACTTTGTCAAAATCTTGCAGGAAAGAATCCTTTTTCACCTGATGAATATTTAAATTTCGTTTTTTCTCATTTTCAATATCCATATCCAGCTTTTGAGGAATATAATGCAGAAATTTCTCCGACATTTCCTTTTATTGCAATCTTAAAATTTCTTATTGCAAGGCGAGAAACTCCTCTGTCTTTGGACGATGTGTTTTCTTATGTAATTGGAAATGATTGTTCTGGTTTAGAAGAAATTTCTCATTATAAAAACTTGAACAAGACTTCACGAATGCCAATTGGAGATGAAGAGAGACAGGTGCGGGAGATGCTTGTTTTTATGGGACAAGTTTCATATATAAGATGGTTTGACAAGCATTTGTATTTGGATACAAGCGATTTCGATACGATATTAAGCGCGACAATTCCTTTTGTTTCAGGTATGCGAGAAATGGAATCAAATAAAGAATTCTTACGACTTGCTTCACTCAAAAATTATGCACAAATACAGAATTTGGACATAAAACTTCGGGACAGAGCTGTTTCAGAATTTGCAGTCAGGGAAGGACGAAAAGCATTTGATTCTCACCAGAAAATTGAAAGAAGTCCTTTGCTCAGGACTAGATATTTCAAGATTAATCCGTTCTTTGTATGTGATGTCTGCGGTCTGCATCCAGTTGAAAAATACCCTTGGCTTAAGGACTCAAATATTCTGGAACTTCATCATATTTTGCCCCTTTCTGCTACATTGAACAGCGATGGAACGACGACAACGCTTGATGATTTGAAACCGCTTTGCCCTACTTGTCATAGGAGTATTCACATTTTCTATAAAATAAAACTTACGGAATGGGATATAGCCGACTTTTCTTCAAAAAAGATGGCTCGTGATGTATATGAACTTGCAAAAAGGGAGATTGCTTAATGGAACGGCTTACATTCAAAAAACAGAAAGAACTTCTTGATTTTTCAATAACAAAAGAAATCTCTTTTGAAGAAGTCCTTGAAAAGAATGGGTTTGATTATAATTCTCTTGTCTATTCTGATGAAGCAAATATAAACGATTTTTCGTTTCCAGATTTTGTTCCTATAAATGAAAGAAAGGCGGTAGCTCCTCATATTCCATGTGTGAGTTTCTTTTCAGGGGCAGGTGGATTAGACTTGGGGTTCAAATATGCAGGATTTGATACAATATTCGATGTTGAAATAAATGAGATGTTCTGCAATACTCTCCGTGAAAATGGCGCGAAGAAAGTTTTAGGGCCACCAGACTTTTCAGGTGATATGCAGGATTATGAGGCTGTCATAGCTCGCCTTGAATCGGAAGGCCTACAGAAAAACTTCCCTGGTGTCTTTCACGGGGGGCCGCCATGCCAGTCATTCAGCATTGCGGCAAACCAACGCTTTTCAAAGAGCGGTAAGAATTTCAAACGAACTGGATTCAATCATGAGAAATACGGAAACCTTCTTTTTTGTTATATAAATGTCATAACGCATTTTAGGCCAGAAACATTCTTAATTGAAAATGTGGATGGGCTTTTGACAATAGACGGTGGAGAACAGGCAAACAAGGCTTGTGAAATTCTTCAGAATGCAGGATATTCAGTGGCAACGCCAGTTGTTCTAAATGCGGCAGATTTTGGTGTGCCACAAAAGCGAATGCGAACAATCATTGTCGGAAGCAGAATAGGTAAGTTCTTTTTCCCTAAAAAAATAGAAAATCAATTCCCGTCTGGGAGTGTTCTAAATACTCCAATATTAACTGTAGACAGTAATACTCCTCGAAATCATAAAGCTGAGTCCATAAAGCGCTATATGATTCTTGGATTTGGGCAGCGTGATAAACTTGGAAGAGTAGACAGGCTCAATCCTCTTGTCCCGTCAAAAACAATTATTGCAGGCGGTACGGGGGGTGGCGGTCGCTCACATTTGCATCCATTTATTCCTCGAACAATGACTGTGCGGGAATGTGCAAGATTACAGACGTTTCCTGATGACTATATTTTTACAGGTCCTGTTGCTCGCCAGTTTACACAAGTAGGGAATGCGGTTCCCCCTGTGTTGGGATATAAAATGGCATGTGCAATATATGAATCTATATATGCTGAAAGACTTTTGAAGGAAGTATCTTAATAAATCATAATTAAATTCCTGCTGTGTTTTTTATCCTCATTTACAAAGCGCTTGTTTTTCGTTAAAATTGCTTCCATAAAAAATGGAGGCGACAAAATGAGCGACAACTTTCCTTTGAACCATGACCAGCTTGCGGAGCTGACAAAAAAGTTTCCCACGCCCTTTTATCTTTACGACGAAAAGGCCATCCGCGACAACATGGCCTATTTTACAAAAGCCTTTTCTATTTTTCCTAAGTTCACCGAACACTTTGCCGTAAAGGCCATGCCCAATCCCTACATGCTAAAAATTTTGGCCGACTGCGGATGCGGCGCCGACTGTTCAAGCTTGCCCGAGCTTATGCTTTGCGAGGCCAGCGGAATCAAAGGCGAAAAAGTCATCTTCACCTCAAACGAAACGCCCGCGCAGGAATTCCAGTTTGCCTACAAAAACGGCAACATCATAAACCTTGACGACATCACGCACATAGAATTTTTGCGCGACGCGCTTGGCGGAAAATTCCCCGAGCTGATTTGCTTCCGCTACAATCCCGGCCCGCTCAAGGACGGAAACGCGATTATCGGAAAGCCCGAGGAAGCCAAGTACGGCTTGACCCGCGAGCAGATTTTTGAGGCCTACAAAAAATCGCGCGACTTTGGCGCCAAGCGCTTTGGCCTTCACACGATGGTGGCCTCAAACGAGCTCAATCCCGACTACTTTGTGGACACCGCCAAAATGCTTTTTGAGCTTGCGGTGGAACTAAAGGACAAGCTTGGAATCAAGATTGAATTTCTTGACCTTGGCGGCGGAATCGGAATTCCCTACAAGCCCGGACAAAAGAAAGTTGACTTGGAAGAAGTGGCGCAAAAAATCCGAGCGCTCTACGACAAGATGATTGTTCCCGCGGGCCTTGACGGCTTGGAAATCAAGTGGGAATGCGGCCGCCCGATTACCGGCCCTTACGGCTGGCTTGTCGCAACCGCCATTCACCAAAAAAACATTTACCGCAAATACATCGGTCTTGACGCTTGCATGGCCGACCTCATGCGCCCGGGAATGTACGGCGCCTACCACGAGGTGACTGTCAGCGGAAAAGAGGCCGCGCCCAAAACGGAAGTCTACGACGTTGTCGGAAGCCTTTGCGAAAACTGCGACAAGTTCGCAGTCCAGCGTCCGCTCCCCAAAATCGACATGGGCGACTTGGTCATCATTCACGACGCGGGCGCGCACGGCCGCGCGATGGGCTTTAACTACAACGGAAAGCTTCGCGCCGGAGAAATCCTTATGCGCCCCGACGGAAGCTTTGTTCAAATCCGCCGCCGCGAAACGATTGACGACCTCTTTGCAACGATTGACATGAACGGAGTCAAGGACTTTAAATGACTTCCTCTTACATAAAGGGCGCGGCCTGTCTTGTCTTTTCGGCCTTTGGATTTGCCCTTATGGCCGCGCTGGCGCATTTGGCGGGCGACGTTCCCTTTGTAGAAAAGGCTTTTTTTAGGAACATCGTAGCCGTCTTTGTGACGCTCTTTGTTTTGGCGAGGGACCGCGCCCGCTCCAAGGCTTTGCAAGACCAAAACGACGGCGACTCAAATGGTTCGCAAGACCAAAAAGCGGGCGAGCCTTTAATTCCAAAAGGCGCGCTCAAGTTCTTGATTTTGCGCGGCCTTTGCGGCTCCGCCGGAATCTTTGGAAACTTTTACGCGCTCGACCGCATTCCAATCGCCGACGCCGCCATGCTCAATAAAGTGGCGCCCTTTTTTGCGGTCGTCTTCAGCTTTTTTTTGATGGGGGAGCGCATCGCGCCCCTTCCGCTAGCCGCCATAATCGGAGCCTTTTGCGGAGCGCTCTTTATCATTAAGCCGGGCGCCTCGTCTTTGCATTCGCTTCCGGCGCTGGCGGGCTTTTTGGGCGGCATGGGCGCGGGCTTTGCCTACGCTTGCGTGCGAAAGCTTGGCTCTCTAAAAGTCAAGGGCGCGCTTGTCATCGCGTTTTTCTCTTGCTTTTCGTGCGCGCTTTGCTTGCCCTTTATGCTGCTCGACTTTCACGCGCCCACAGCGGCCCAGCTTTTGATATTGATCGGAACGGGCGTGGCGGGCTGCATGGGCCAGTTTGGAATAACCTACGCCTACTTTTTCGCTCCGCCGCGCGACATTTCGATTTTTGACTATTCGCAAATTATTTTTTCGTCGCTCTTGGGCTTTGTGATGTTCAACCAAATCCCGGACGCGCTCAGTTGGGTTGGCTACGCGGTCATCGTTTTGATGGCGGCGATTGTTTTTGTATACAACAAGCGGCAATCTTTGGAGACAAAATGAAAAATAAATTCTTTGCAAAAACTGCCCGCGCGCTTTTTGCGGCGGCTCTTATGGCGGCGTTTTTCGCATGCGCCCTTTCTTCTTGCAAAAAATCCGCCTCGCTCTATCCTGAATATTTTCAGCTTTCAAACGGCCTCAGCGTCTTTGTGCGCCCGGACCACAAGGTTCCGCTTGCGTACATCGAAATCGCTGTGCGCGCGGGCGGCGTCACCCAGCGCCGCGACAACGCGGGAATCTTTCACCTTTACGAGCACATGATGTTCAAGGGAAACTCCCTTTGCAAAGACTCCGTGGCTTTTCAAAAAGAGCTTTCTAAAATGGGCGTTGACGATTGGAACGGAACGACAGGCGAGCATTGCGTAAATTATTTTTTTACGATTCCGTCGGAGGACTTAAAGAGGGGGATGGAGTTTTGGTCGGCTGCGATTCGCGAGCCGCTTTTAGACGAGAAAGAATTTGAGGACGAAAAAAAAGTCGTCATATCCGAGATACAGGCGCAATACAATTCTCCGGGAACAATATTGGCAAGCTTTTTCAACAAGACGATTTTTCCAAACGCTCCCTGGCAACTCGATCCAAGCGGCGCGGTCAAAACAGTTCAGGACGCGACACTGGAGGAACTTAAAAGCATAAAGGAAAAATACTACGTTCCCAACAACGCCGCCCTCTTTGTCGGCGGAGACGTTGACGCAAAAGAAGTCAAAAAACTTGCCCAAGAAATTTTTGGCGATTGGCAAAAAGGAAGCTTTGACTTTAATTCCGAATGCGCCGTCCAAGAAAGCGCGCCGTTCTCTCAGACAAAATTTTTTGTGTTTCCCAACGAGCAAGTCTCTCCGCAAATCGCGCAAGCGATGGTCTACTATCGAGGCGCGGACGCGGACTTTGACCGCGACTCCACCTATCCCTTGGACGTTTTTACCGACTACATAAACGACCCGTCTTCTATTTTTGCGACAAGGCTCTGGGACGACAAGGAGCTAAAGATAATTTCGGGCGATTATGTTGGAGGCGGCTATTCAACGCGGCGCCGCACCGGCTTGATTCACTTTTCGGCCACGATGCTCGAGCCCGAAAGCGCGCTTCCTTTGCGCGTCAAAAAATTTTACGACGACATAGCGCAAGACATAATCAAAGACTTTGCCGAACAAAAAAGTGTTGTCGGAAAGAAAAAGCTTTTGCAAATGAAAAGGAGCCGCGCCGACAGGCAAATCATCGCCGCCGAAAATTTTGAGTCCCTCTTGTCGGACGCGCGGGGCTGGTGGACTCTTTGCGACAAGGACTATTATTATTCGCGTGCAAAAAAGATGGCCGCTGTCAACGACGGGCAAATCGCCGCCGCGCTCCAAAAATATGTCATTGGCAAAAACGCTTTTGTGGTAGTGGTGGTTAATCCAACCGTCTACAAAAATCTTAAGGCCCAGTTTGACGAACAAGGCTTTGATGAAATCACCAAGAAGCGCGCGTTTTGGTTCGAAAGCGGCAATAAAAATGACGGAAAGCCCAAAATAGAATGATTGCCGCATAAGCCGCAACATTCGCGCTCGTGACCAAACTCGCGCGAACAGCGGTGCTTTTTTTAGGAGTTTTTGATGAGAAATCTTTTTTTGTTTTCAATTTTATGTTTCGCGCTTTTTTCTTGCGGACGCGTTTCGCAAGAGGGGCAGCCGGCGTTTACGCTTAAGAACGGAATACCCGTTTACTACAAGAGCGTCGATTCGACAAGAATGGCCACGGTCATTATTTGCGCCAAGGGCGGAACTGTCTTGTACCCCCGCGACCAGTCCGGAATGGAAACGGAACTTTTTGAATTGATGAGTCACGGAGGAGGGAAGTATAACTACAAGGATTTGACAAAGCTTTCGTACGACAAAAACATCAACATCGCTTCCAGCTCCAGCTACGCAGGCTCGTCCCTTTCGGTTTCGTGCATTTCCAATTATTTTGACTTGGCCTTGGACGCGCTCTTGGACTGCTTTCTCAACCCTTCGTTTGACCAAACTGAGTACGAGCACATTATGACCGAATGCGACCAAGGCGTCCAGCGCAGGTCAAAGGATCCCCAAAGCCTTTTGATTTACACAATCAACAAGGAGCTTTACAAAAACCATCCCTTGGGAACGTCCGCCTCCGTCTTGCCCGAATCTCGCGCCAACATCACGATTCAAAACCTCAAGGCGCATTACACAAAAATCCACGACGCGCGCAGATTGTTCGTCGTGGCCGCTGGCGACGTCAACTTAAAAAAGCTTCGCCGCGCCCTGGAAAAGACTCTTGCAAAAGTCCCCGCGCTTGAAGAAGAATTTGTAATGCCCGACATTCCCCAAATTTCGATTAAAGGCCCCAAGGTCTCCCTTACGACTCCCGCGCTCCCAAAAGCCAGCGGCCACATCGTTGTGGCCTTTAAAAGCCCTTCGGTGTTTTCAAAAGACCTCATAGTCGCGCGGCTTGCGGCTTCGATGTACAACGAAAGCTTGTTCAATGTGATAAGGACAAAGTACGGCGTCTGCTACACTCCGTCCGCGTCGGTGGGATTTTCGCCCGCTCCGTTTGGAGTCCTGTTCTTGTATCGGGTCAGCGACATGAAAAACGCGGTTTCATACGTTCCCCAAGCCCAAGAGGCTTTTTTGCAAAGCGACATCGCCGGCGCCCTTGAAGGCTACATTAAAAAATATGTCAATTCCGCCTTCCAAAACCAAACGACCTGCGCCTCCATCGCAAGCCGCTCCGCCTCGGCGCTTTTGGCTTTTGGAGACATCGACGCCTTTGACAAAATGGCCGAATCGGCAAAAAAGGTGTCCGAGGGCGACATTCGCAGGGTTTTTGAGGAATACTTCCAGTCAAATGACGAGCGGATTTTTGAAATATCAGGCGAATGAAAAAAAAACATTTTTTTATTCTTGACTTATAGCCAAAATCGTATAAAATAGTAAGATATGAGTGATTATCTTGACATAAATAACGAAGAATTGCTAAAAGATTTCTTCACCGAGGCCCAGTCTCAGGTGGAAACGTTGGAAAGCAACATTCTTGTAATAGAAAGCGATCCTTCTAATCACGACGCCATTGACGAAATTTTTAGAGCCGCTCATACACTCAAAGGCGGTTCCGCAACTGTAGAATTTACCGAGCTTGCTTCGTTCACGCATAAGGTGGAAGACGTGCTTGACGAATTGCGCTCGGATCGCCTGGAAGTCAGCGAAGACGTAGTTGACCTTCTTCTCAATTCAATAGACGTGATTAAGGCGATGTTGGAAACTCGCATGTCAGGCGGAGTTTACCAAGAGGACATCAGTTCCTTGGAAAGCCGCTTGAGCGCCTTGATTCCCGAGAAGGGCGACAAGAAAAAGAAAAAGTCAGCCCCTCCGCCGGG
>JAFZLA010000011.1 GCA_017551705.1 Treponema sp. | reverse complement strand
GCTTTGTGATTTTCTTTGTTCCTTATCATGGAATCTCCGTCATCGGTGACTTGCTTCCTTCGTTTGCTTGCCTTTTTGCGGGAGCGACTGTTTTGCTGGAATACTTTGAAGAAAAAAGCGATTCGTTTGTGATTCCCGAAGTTTTGCAAAACGCGCTTTTTGCCAACAAGCTTTACATCGGAATTGGAGCCATTCTCATCGGCGTGATTCACTTTATCCTTCCTGGAGTTCCTCTTGTATGAAAACTTCAATCGCCTGCGTCATATTGGGAAAAACGCCTGAGACTCAAAATAAAATTTTGATTGCCCATCGCGCGCAAAAAGGCGACATGGGCGGCCGTTGGGAATTGCCGGGCGGAAAAGTTGACCAGGGCGAAAGCGACCGCGACGCCATTGTCCGCGAGATGCTGGAAGAATTTGGAGAGAGCGTTTTGGTGGGCGAGCAAATCGCAAAGTCTGAATTTGAGCATAAGGGAGAGCCCTGTCTTTTGCGCGCATACGAAGTTTTTTTTAGCAACGACGGCTTGGAAAAGCCTTTTTCTTTGACCGAACACACAGAGACAAAATGGGTGGACTTTGACCAAATTCCTACTGAAAATTTTGTCGATTCGGATTTAAAAATCTTGCCGCAAGTAAAAAAATATATCGAGAAAAATTATGAGGGCCGCTAAAAGCGTTTTTTTTGCATTCGTTATAATTTCTCTTTTGCCTTTGTGCGCCGCTTCTTGCAAAAGGCGCGACGCGTCGGAGATCGTTCTGGACAATTCCGATCCCTTGGCGCTGGCTCCTGACGTAAGCTGGGCTGTTGTCGTCGAGCCATACGCGGCTTTTAGAGAAGAAATTTCTTGGGACGCCGAGGCCGCCGACTATTGCAAGCAAGGTGAGCTTTTTCCGATTTTGGCCAGCGCCCTTGCAAGCGAAGAAAACGGCGGCGAGACTTGGTACCGCTTTGATGAAGGCTGGCTTCCTGCGTCCGCGATTACGGTTTATCCAAACAAACTGAGGGCGTTAAAGGCCGCCGCCTCGTTGGGGGGCAAGCGATGAAGGCCGAACAAAAAGAGCAGCTCTATCAAATCCTAAAAAAAACTTCGGGCGCGATTCTTGGATACACGTCGAATAATTTTGCGGCCGCTCCACAATTCCAAGACGACGTTGAGCCTGCCGAGCCTGCGCAAACTGCAAGTCCAGCGCAAACTGCCGCTCCTCTTTCCCCAAACTCTTCGCAAGCCCAAGAAGCCGCGCCGGTCCAGCAGCCGGACGCGTCAGAGCAAATTTCCGCCGGCGCCACAATAGAATCTGTCGCTCAAAAAATCGCTTCTTGCGCGCGCTGTCCGCTTTGCAAAACCAGAAAGAACGTCGTGCCCGGCGAAGGCGTTGCCAATCCGCTTGTCCTTGTAGTCGGCGAAGGCCCCTGCGCGGACGAGGACGAGCAGGGCCGCCCCTTTGTGGGAAAGGCCGGCCAGCTTTTGGACAAGATGCTGGCCGCGATAAACTTGAGCCGAGACAAAAACTGCTTTATAGCCAACATCGTAAAGTGCCGGCCGCCGCTTAACCGCGACCCTTCGCCCGAAGAAAGCCAAGCCTGCCGCTCTTTTTTGGACGCGCAAATCCATGTCCTAAAGCCAAAAATGATTTTGGCGATGGGCCGCGTGGCCTTGCAAAACCTTTTGGACACTTCGATAGGCATCAACAAGATGCGCGGCCAATTCGTGGACTTTAAGGGCATTCCCTTTATGGCCACCTACCATCCCAGCGCTCTTTTGCGCGACGAAAGCCTAAAGCGGCCCGCTTGGGAAGACCTTAAGGCTTTTAAAAACAAACTGCTTGAGATTTGCCCGGACTACGACAAATGAAGTATTTGCAAGTCGCGCTCAACGTTCCCGCGAACCAAACCTTCACTTACGCCAATGTTCCCGCGGGAAAGCGGGTCGCCCAAGAAGAAAAAGCGCAAAACGAATTGATTCCCCAAAAGCGCGCCCGCAAAGTTGATTCCTTTGAGGCCCAAGTCGGCTGCCGCGCCGAAGTCATGTTCGGAAACAAAAAGGCCACGGGAATAATCACGGCCGTCTTTGACGAGCTTCCAAAGGACCTTGGCTTTGACGCCAAAAAAATCAGAAAAATACTTAGAGTTCTTGACGAAAGCCCCTTGTTGACAAAAGAGCTTTTGGACTTGGGCCGCTGGCTGAGCGACTTTTACTTGTGTCCGATTGGCGAAGTGCTTTGCGCTATGATTCCCGGAGCCAAAAAGGGCGGCGAGGCTGGAATATTTTCTTCCGTGGACGCGGATTCGTTTGAAGGAAAAAACACACTTTCGCCCGAACAGGCGCAAGCGGTTGAAAGCATCGCGGGCGGGGTGGGTGCAGGCGGCTCGGCGGCGAGCGAAAAACCTTGCCTTTACCATTATCTTTACGGCGCGACAGGAAGCGGAAAGACCGAAGTTTTTTTGAGCGCGGCCCAAAAAGTTTTGGAAAGAGGGCAGGGCGTTTTGTACTTGGTGCCCGAGATTGGCCTTACGCCACAAGTGGTCGGGGCCGTAACCCGCCGCTTTGGAAACACCGCCGCCATCTTGCATTCCGCCCTTACGCCCGCTCAAAAGCTTGGCGAATGGAAGCGGATCGTGCAAAAAGAGGCTAGGGTTGTCATTGGAGCGCGCAGCGCCGTCTTCGCTCCGATTCCCGATTTGGGCTTGATAATAATCGACGAGGAACACGACTCTTCCTACAAGTCCTCAAACTCTCCCCGCTACCACGCGCGGCAGGTTGCCATGCGGCGGGCGTCAAAGCTAAAGATTCCGCTTGTGATGGGAAGCGCCACTCCAAGCGTCGAGGCTTGGAAGGCGATGAGCGAAGGCCAGTTTGCCGTCCACCGTTTGACAAAAAGATTGTCGGGCGGCCGGATGCCGATAATCGCCGCGATTGACTTGTCGCGCCAAAAGATTGACGGGTCGATTTCGCCCGCGCTTGAAGACGAGATAAGGCGGACGCTGGCCGAAAAGCGGCAGGCCATTTTGTTTTTGAACAGGCGCGGCTTTAACCATGTCTTTAGATGCAACTCTTGCGGCTTTGAGTCAAAATGCAAAAACTGCTCGGTTCCTATGACATACCACAAGGCGCAAAACCGCTTGGTTTGCCATTACTGCTCTTATTCGGTCGAGCCTTTTAGAGTTTGCCCCCAATGCGGCTCGGTCGACATAGGCTATTCGGGCTTTGGAACGGAATTTATCGAAAGCGAAGTCAAGTCAAAGTTCCCCAACGCGCGCTCCTTGCGCCTTGACACGGACGCGGTCACAAAAAAAGGCGAGCTTGAAGAAAAAATCGCGGCCTTTAAAAAGGGCGAATACGACATTTTGCTTGGAACGCAAATGATCGCAAAGGGGCTGAACTTTCCCAGCCTAAAATTGGTGGGCGTTATTTTGGCCGACACTTCGCTGCATCTTCCTGACTTTAGGGCGGCCGAAAAAACGTTCAGCCTGATAACCCAAGTGGCGGGAAGGGCGGGCCGCTTTTTTCCTGACGGAAAAGTTTTGGTGCAAACGTATTCCCCAAACAATCCGGCGGTCTATTGCGCCTGCCATTCCCTTACAAAAGAATTTTACGAGCAGGAATTGTCGACTAGAAAGCTTTTGAATTTTCCGCCGTACTCCCGCCTTTTGCGCCTGGTCTTTAGGAGCATGGTCCAAAGCGACGCGGAGGCTTTTGCCGACGACGCCTATAAAATTTTGTCCCAGGAGTTGGAGGCCTTGCAAGCCAAGCATCTTTCTTATTCCAAGGAGACGGAAATTTTAGGGCCAAGCGAATGTCCTCTTTCAAAAATCAATTCAAATTACAGAAGCCAAATTTTGTTGCGCGGCCAGTCAATCGCGCTTTTGCAAAAGCTTGCCGCCAGCTTGATTTACGGCTACAGGGCAAAGGCCGGCGTTTACATCGAGGTCGACGTAGATCCTGTCAGCTTGTTGTAGCAATGTCATTGCCCGGTCGAGCGCGAGAATGACAATTTTTCGCCGCTAAACGTGCCGCCTAATTCCGTCAAACTTTACTTGCCACAAAAAGAGGCCTTCGGGCGGAGCGGTGGGGCCGGCCTCCGCTCTGTCGCAAGAGTCAAGCGCGGCCTTAAAGTCCGCGGGCCCTTTTTTATTTTTGTCAAAGTCAATCAAGGTTCCTGTAAGAGAGCGAACCATGCGGTACAAAAAGGCGTTGGCTTCGATTTCAAAAACCAAAAGCCTTTGCCCAAAAATGTCTTCCTGCTCAAAAAAGCGGGCGCCTTCTAAGTAGCGCTTTGTCGAAAGGCTTGAGTCGCCCGCGCCCGCGAATGTTTTGCAATCCAGCTCGCCGCGCAATGTCGCCGCCATGTCGTTAAGGTTTTGAATGTCGCACTGGTGGTTTATGGGCCAGACATAGCGGCTTTGGGCCGCGCAAGGAATTTGCTTTTGCAATATAAAGTAGCGGTAGACGCGGCTTGTCGCGCTAAAGCGGGCCGAAAAGTCGTCCGCAACCGAGCGAGCCTGGTTGACTCTGACGTCGCGCGGCAAAAAGTTGTTCAAGGCTTTGGGAATGTTTTGGTCCGGAATGCTGTCGATGGGGCACAAAAAATTTGCCGCCTGTCCCAGCGCGTGCACGCCGCTGTCGGTGCGGCCGGATCCCTGCAAATTGATTTGTTTTCCAAAAAGTTTTTGCAGCGCGGCTTCGAGCTCGCCTTGGACGCTTCGCTGGTCGTCCTGCCGTTGCCAGCCGCAAAAATCCGTTCCGTCGTAAGAAATGGTCAGTAGAATGTTTTTTGGCATGGCGGCAGTTCCAAGGAGCTTTTATTCAATCGCGATGTCGGCGTCGCCCAATTCTTTGTTGAGGTTGTCGTAGAGAGTGCGCGAGTGCTCCAAAAGGGGGCCTGGCTTTTCTTTTGTAGACTTTCCAAGTCCAAAGATGCGCGCGATGGCGATCTTTGATTCGTCAAGCTTTTTTAGGCGCAAGGCTTGGTCTTCGGTCTGGCCGTACTTGTACTCCAAAAGTCCGCAAAGGTAGACCACTCCGTCCCAGCCGTAATTTTTGTCGGTGTCCGGGCCCATGTTGGCCAATGTAGAGCTTTTTTCGATCCGCTTGGATTCGTTGATTACGGCTTGCTGGTAAAAGAAAATCGCCTTTTGGTAAAAGACCTTGGCCACTATGTCAAAGTTGTGGTCGGGAACTTCTTCGTTGAGGTCGTTGCAAAGCCAAGCCAAGCGCAGGCTTAGAATGGCGCGCTTCATTGTGGGAAGGTATGCAAAGTCAACTTCGTCGTACGTCAAAATGGCCAAAAAGTACATGGCCGCGCCGTCAAGAAGGTTTCGGTTGCGCGTAAGATTGTAGTAAGGGAAAATCATGTTGGTGAACTTTTTGCGCGCTTCCATCGTTTCGTAAATTCTGTCAAGCGAGGCTTGGTCCTTTATGTCGTTGAAGTCGTTCCAAAAAAAGGCTGAATGGCAGTTGGGACAGGCGCCGATCGCGTAAATGAGAGGATTTATTTTTCCGTAGCGGGCTGTGGGGATGTACTCGCGGTGCAATTCTTCGGTCAAGGCGCCGGCGTTAAGGCGGCCGCTTCCTGTGAGCATTTCTTCGCGCTGAAACTCTTTTTGGCAAACGGGGCACTTGATTTTAGTCTTTGACCAATACGAAACCGCAAGCGGCTTTTTGGGGCCTGTGTCCTTTTTAAATTTGGTGTACATATTCCTATTATACCATAAAAGGCCGCCGCGCGCAAGATTTTTCATTTTTTTCTTGCTTTATAAGGGGAACGGGTTTATAATGATATATATTTATAGAAAAATATTCATTTTCGGAGGAAAATAATGTCTAAAGTTGACACATCTCGCGTATTGGCCCTTATTTTGGGAGGCGGCAAGGGAACCCGCCTTTATCCGCTTACAAAAGACCGTTCAAAGCCGGCCGTTTCGTTTGGCGGTAAATACAGAATCGTAGACATTCCGCTTTCAAACTGCATCAACTCCGGCTTCAAAAAGATTTACCTTTTGACCCAGTTCAACTCGGCCTCGCTGCATATGCACATCACCAATTCCTACAACTTTGACCGCTTTTCAAAGGGCTTTGTAGAGATTTTGGCCGCCGAGCAGACTTTGGAGCATTCAGGCTGGTACGAAGGAACGGCCGACTCGGTTCGCAAAAACTTCGTTCACTTCCAGGCCCAAAACCCCAGCCACTACATAATCTTGTCGGGCGACCAGCTTTACCACATGGACTTGCAGGCCTTCTTCAACGCGCACGTGGC
>JAFZLA010000098.1 GCA_017551705.1 Treponema sp. | reverse complement strand
CGCGCGTTCCTGCGCCACTGCTCGGAACGCGGGTACTCCAACGAAAACAGCAAAAAAAAACGCCCCGCGTTTGCGGAGCGTCCTGTAAAAGATGTCCGGGTCAAGCAGGGCAATGACAATTATCTAAAGAAAATAATCAAAAGCTGCGAAACGATTACAACCGCTACAAGAGCGATTGGGTATGTCGAAGCGTAGGCTCCGGCAACCTTCTCCGTTCCGGCTGTAGAAATCAAAGTTCCCAAGGCGGGAGTTGACGTCATGCCGCCGCAGATTGAGCCAAGGTTGTTGAGCAAATTGAGCTTGAGAACGTAGCGGGCAAAGAAGAAGCCTGCGATCATCGGAACAAGCGTCATGATGATTCCGTAGATAAAGTAAACCCATTCAAAGTATTTGACAAAGCTGGCTCCGCCTGCGACGCCCGCTCCGATAAGGAAGAACATAAGTCCAAGCTCGCGGAAAACTTTGAGCGTTGACTCGTGGGGCATTACGCTTACGTTGCCGAACTTTTGGAAGTGGCCGAACACCAAAGAAAGAATCAAGCAGCCGCCTGTAGTTGTAAGGGAGAAGTTTCCAAACTTGAAGGAACCGATGATGATTCCCAAAAGAGCCACGATAGAGAAGGCGCAAAAGCCAAAGGGGTCAAACTCAAGCTCGCCGCCAACCAATTTTGAAGGGGCTTCGGGAGCGGACTCAGAAAGCTTTTTGCGCTCGTCTTCCATGTTGGCGCCTGTAAATTTGGGCACAAGCTGAACAAAAAGAACAACGCCGATAACGCCGAACAAATACGCGATTCCGTGTCCTACGGCTACAATCGCTTCAAGCTGGTCGGCTGTAAATCTTTCGGACGCGACAACTGTGGCTTTGGCCGCGCTAAAGGCCGGTGTCGAAGTGAGCGAGCCGGACAGCAAGCCAACGAGCATGGCGCCGACTTCTTCTTTTGGACGGCCAAAAACCTTGATGTCAAAAAGGCAGCAGGCGGCGCAAGAGATTCCGCCAACCAAAATAATCAAAAGTCCCAAGAGAATGTATGACTTAAAGTTTTTCTTTAGGTCGCCAAAAAAGCTGGGGCCGGCGATAAATCCAACAGAAGTTACGAACAAAATCAAGCCGATGTTCTCGACGATTTTTAGCGCGTTGGACACGTAAGGCACTTTAAGCGCGTGTTCAAGCGACTCGTGCGTTACCTTGACTACAAGCTGCTCGCCAAGGCTTGTGTAAAAAAACGCTCCGAACAAAAGGGCGATGATAAAGACGCCCGCTGTTCCCAAAGAAACGCCGTTGATTGTAACGCGGCCCAACAAGTAGCCCACGGCGGCGATTGTAAACACGCTGAATGTAAGGAATACAATCGCTTTGATTGAAAGAAGTCCTCCAAAAAGAACCATAATCAAACCTCGAAATATATAGTAGAATAGTGCAAATATTATATAGCAAATCGGGGCTTTTATTCAATAGTAATCGCGCCGGATGAAATGTCCTTTAGGCGCGCGGCAAGGGAGGCGTATTGGTCTTGGGGAACGCTTCCGTTGGCCTTGACCTTGTCGGTGTACTCTTCGCAAAGGCCGTCTATGGCAAAGGCCTCAAAGGCGCGCTTGACGCTTTTATAAAGGGCGTAGTCGCATTCAAAACAAAATTCTTTTTTGGGAACGTATTCCTCAAGCGCGCCGATTTCTTGGCATTGCGACAAAAGCTCCTTTGCCGCTCCTCCGTAAGCCTTGACCAAGCCGCCGGTCCCCAAAAGGGTTCCGCCAAACCAACGCGTCACGGTAAGCATAATGTCTGTGGCACCGCTCCCCTTCAACACGTCCAGTACAGGACGGCCTGCCGTTCCGCCCGGCTCGCCGTCGTCGCTCATTCCCATAACCTCGCCCGCTTTTCCAAGCACAAAGGCGTGGACAACATGGGTGGCGTCGGCGTATTTTTCTTTTTGGGCTTTAAGGATGGCGCGGGCTTCTTCCTGTTTTTGGCACGGAATGGCTTCGGCCAAAAAGCGCGAGCCTTTTACGACTGTCTCAGTTTGAACTGTGCTCTTTAGAATCTTCATTTATCTTGTCGTAATAATATTGAATCGAAAGAATGACCGAGGCCGCGGTGTAAAGAGTCAGCGCGAACGAAGCGAAGCTTATCAAAGAACCCAACGAATATATGTTTGAATCGGACTGGTATTTTTCGTAAACAAAGGCGTGCAAAATGTTAAAGGCCAAAATAAAAAACGCTTTTCTAAAATGGCAGACAAATTCAAAGGCCATAAAACTAAAGACGCGCTTGCCAAAAAACTTTAGCCCGTCCAACATGGACTTGGCGAAATTTTGCTTTGGCTTGTCGTAAACAAAAGACCAAACAAATGTGAATGGAAAGAAAACAAAAAAGAGCAAAACCAAGAACAAAATGTAACAGCGCAAAAGTTTTCTAAAGCTGTCAGGATCGTTCTTTATGAACTCCATCACTTGTTCGACCGCTTGGAATTGCGGCAAGGCAAAATAGTCAACCGCGTTTATAATAAAAGCAAAAACAACGCAAGTCAAAATCATCGGAACGACAAAAAAAATCGCGCCTCTCCTAGCCCTTCTCTGCCTAAAGCCCACGAACAAAAAGCTCAGCGCCACAGGCTGGTTGCGCGCGAATCGCAAGTTGCATAAAAAAAGGCCGTAATGCAAAATAAAAATCGCCGCGCAAGAAAGCAGTTCCAAAAAAGCAAAAAGAAAAATCGCAAAATTGATTCCGTTTTGGTATCTAAGAAAAAAAGACGAGGCGCTCATCGCAATGCCAGTCATGACCGAAGAAGAAAAAAAGCAAAAGAACAAATAAATCATCAGCATAAAAACCGCGCGCGGAAGGGCAAAGCGGGTTGAGGACCTAAAGTTTTTTGCCAATTCCAGGAATTTCATTCAGACTTTTCCACTTCGACGCTTTCGACTTCTTTTGTAGAAAGCTTAAAGCCTTGCGCCTTAAGGCCGCGCTCTATAAAGTCGTTTGTCTTAAAGTTTTCTTTAAGAACCTTTGCGCGAGCCTTCTTTACATAATGGAGCGCGAACTTAAAATTCTTTCTTGTGTCTACGTGCAAGACTTCCATTCCGTCAGGCGCGATAAAGTAGTCGCGGTTCATAATCCAGCTGGGAACGCGGCATCTCTTTATGTAGCACTGCTTTGTCTTGGGGTCGCGGTAAATCGCGGTGAACAAAACTTCGTTGATGATTTCCTTTTCGGCGTAGTTGATGTAAACCATTCCGGTGTCAACAAAAAGTTTTTGCGGAACGTCGCAAACCGTGTAGATGCCGCTTTTTCGCATTACAAAGATTCTGTCGTAAGGAGTCACGCGCAAAACTTCGCTTCCGCCGGACACGCCAATTCCAATGTAGCCTTTTTCGTCGTAGCGCAGCGGAGTCTCGCGCTTGACCACCGTCTTGACGTCAACGGCGCTGAACTTGGCGATTTGAGTGTGACGCTCCAATTCCTCGGGCTTGAACTTTTCCAACATTCCGCTAAGGTATTCAACCGCGCAATCCGTCAAATGCTTTAGGCGGCGGGCGATTTCCTTAAGGCGGCCGTTGATGGCCGTAACCTCGTCGCGGTTTTTGTTTATGTCAAAAAGCGAAATGCGGCGGATTGGAATTTTGAGCAAGCGCTCGACGTCTTCGGGCGTGATGTCGCGAATCAATTCCTTTTTAAAAGGCTTAAAGCCGTCGACGACCGCCTTGTTCACTCCTTCGGCGGTTTTCATTTGCTCGATTTTTTTGTAAATGCGCTCCTCGATAAAAATGCGCTCAAGCGTGCGTTGGTGCAACTCTTCCATCAACTGGCCGCGCTCGTATTCCAGCTCGTCCTTGACGATGGCCAAAAGTTTTTTTGCGTAATACTTTACAATCTCTGTCGCGGTCATCACAACTGGCATGTTGTCCTTGATGACAAGCATTTGGCAGTTGATTGACTTTTCGCAATCGGTGTAGGCGTAAAGCGCCTTCTCAACGTCCTTGGCGTAAACGCCGCGGGGCAACTTAATTTCTATTTGACAATGGTCTGTTGTAAAGTCGTCGATGGAACCAATCTTAATTTTTCCGGCGCGGTAGGCGTTTTCGATTGAATTGAGCAAGGCGTCGCTGGTGGTGTCCAAGGGCAGCTCAGTGATGACGATTTTTTTGTCGTCGCTCATGTCAAACTTTGCGCGGCTTACGATTTTTCCGTTTCCGTCGTTGTAGTTTGAAACGTCGATCAAGCCGCCAGTCGGAACGTCGGGATAAAGCGTAAAGCTCTGGCCTTTGAGCGCCTTGATTTCGGCCTGCAAAACCTCCTTAAGGTTGTAGGGCAAAATTTTTGTGCTCATGCCTACCGCGATTCCTTCGGCTCCGATAATCAAGGCGACCGGAATTTTAGCGCGGTAAACTTCGGGCTCGGACGAGCGGCCGTCGTAGTTGGGAATGTAATGGGTCACGTGCGGGTTTGTGACCAAAAATTCTTTTGCCAAAGGATGGACGCGGCATTCAATGTAACGGGGAGCGGAGGCGCCGTCGCCAGTGAACATATTTCCAAAGTTTCCCTGCTTTTCGATAAAGATGCCCTTGTTGGCCAAGACCACAAGCGCGCCTCCGATCGAAGCGTCTCCGTGCGGATGGTACTTCATGCATTCGCCGACAACGTTTGCAACTTTCTGGAATCTGCCGTCGTCCATCTTAAAAAGCGTGTGCATGATGCGGCGCTGAACTGGCTTGAGTCCGTCTTCCAAATCAGGAATGGCGCGGTCGCGAATTACGTAGCTAGCGTACTCGATAAAGTTTTTGTCAAAAAGATTTTTTATGAATGCCATTTTATTTCCACCCTAAAACAATTATAGCAGAAATAAAAAAATTTTCAAGGGTTAACCGCTCGTATTGTCTCTTGCAAGACCCTAATAGTTGTTTCGAGCGGATTCACCGCGTCCTGGCGGACGCTTTAGCGGCTGGGGTCGCTTTTGGCCATTTGGCGCTCGCAAACGGCAAAGAGCTTTGTAAGCCCTACGGTAAGGCACAAATAAATCAGCGCGCAAGAAAGCAAGGGAATCCACGCGTTGTAGGTGGCGTTGCGGATGTTGTCGCAAGTTTTTTGCAAGTCCACGACGGCGATAAAGCTTGCCACCGACGTTTCCTTTATCAGCGTGATGAACTCGCTTGTGTAAGTTGGAAGAACGGTTTTAAAGGCTTGCGGCAAAATTATTTTTACCAAAGTTTGCCACCAAGAAAGGCCAAGCGAACGGCCCGCCTCCATCTGTCCGCGATCCACGCCTTGAATTCCAGCCCTAAAAATTTCCGCGCAATAAGCGCCCGAATTTATTCCAAAGGCGATCACGGCCACCAAGACCGCGTTGCTGACGCCCATCGGCGAAAAGACGACAAAGTAAAAAATCATCAACTGCGTCGCCATGGGAATTCCACGAATCACCGTAGTATAAGTTTCGGCAATCGCCCGCAAAATTCTTTTTTCGGAAATTTTAAAAAGCGCGAAAATGCAGCCCAAAACCGAGCCTATCAAAATCGCGCAAAGAGCAATGAACAAGGTGGCGCCAAGGCCTCTTGGAATCAACATCCAGCGGCCATGGCTTATCATCACGTCGTAAAAAGTTTTAGCCATAAAAAGCTATTGCAAATCCTCAGCGGAAAGAATTTTGACATCTCCGTCCAAGGGCATAAACGCCTCGTTCATCTTTTGATAAACGCCGTTGGCCTTTATGGTTCTGATTGTCTTGTTGATAGAATCCAAAAGTTCCTTGTTGCCTTTTCTAACGGCAATCGCGTATTCGTCAGTAAAGAAGTCGTCGTCAACAATCCTGAGTTCGGGATTGCGCTTTACGATTTCTTTTGCAGGAAGCTCGTCAACAATAATCGAGTCGATCGCGCCGTTCTTAAGGGCCAAGGCCGCGTCAATGACAGTCTTGAAAGACTTGACCTTAGAGCCTTCAATCTCTTCTGTGGCGTAGATTTCGCCTGTTGTCGCGGCCTGAACTCCGATTGACTTGTTCTTCAAGTCCGAAACCGTAGAAACGCTTTTGTCGTCAGCGCGAACGATGATTGTCTGCTTTGACGAATAATAGGGGTCGGAAAAATCGACGCTCTTTCTGCGTTCGTCCGTGGCAGTCATGCCCGAAGCGATAAAGTCAACCGAACCGGCCTGCAAAGCGGCGATAAGGCCGTCAAAGCTCATGTCGACAACCTTAAGCTTTTGGCCATAGTCGTTGGCGATAAGATTGCTAAGAGTAATGTCAAAGCCTACGACATCCTTTCCTTCAATCCACTCAAACGGAGGAAAAGCGGCATTTGTTCCCATCTTTACAACTTTTTCACTCTTGGCGCAAGAAAAGCAAATCAATGAGCTGAACGCCAACAATGCAAACAATATTTTCTTCATTTTTAGACCTCTTCTACAATAATATTATCACATTTAAGGAGCTTTTGCAATAACACGCCCAAAACCGAAGCGTCCAACGGACGCGGTGAAACCGCTCGAAATTACATTTACGGTCTTGCCAACAAAAACACGAGCGGACTAGGCATCGATGTCCGCGTTTGAAAGCAAGTGCTTTTCGATAAAGTCGCGGCGCTCGGGCGTGTTCTTTCCCATGTAAAAGCCCAAAAGTTTTGGAACCATCTTTAGCTGGCTGATTTCAACCGGCGTAAGGTGCATTGTCTCGGGCTCGATGAACTGGCGGAATTCCGTGGGGTTGATTTCTCCCAAACCTTTAAAGCGGCTGGTCTCGGCGCTCTTTCCAAGCTTGGCCTGGGCCTTGTCGCGCTCCTCTTCGGAATAGCAGTAAATGTTTTCCTTTTTGTTCCTCACGCGGAAGAGCGGCGTTTCCAAAATAAAGACGCGGCCGCTTGTGACAAGCTCCTCAAAGTATCCAAGGAAGAAAGTCATAACCAAGTTGCGGATGTGGTAGCCGTCGTTATCGGCATCGGTCGCGATTACGATTTTTCCATACTTGAGGTTGGCAACGTCATTTTCGATTCCAAGCGCCATCATCAATTGGTAGAGCTCGTCGTTCTTGTAAATCTCGCTCTGCTTTTTGCCGTACATGTTCTCGGGCTTTCCGCGCAAAGAGAAAATCGCTTGGTAGCTTGCGTCGCGCGAGTGCGTCATCGTTCCGCTCGCTGAGTCTCCCTCGGTGATGAATATCATTGAGTTTTCGCCCTTGGCTCCGTCGTCAACGTGGAACTTGCAGTCCTTGAGCTTTGGAATGCGGATGCTGATTTTTTTGGCCGCTTCCTTGGCCTTTGTCTTTACAGCGCTAAGCTCTGTGCGAAGCTTTTCGTTTGTCTGAATTTTTTCTTTAATCTTGTCGGCGGCCTGCGGGTTGTGGTGCAGCCAGTCAATCAAGCCCGACTGAACTTCGGCAACGATCCATTGGCGGATGTCGGTGTTGCCCAATTTGTTTTTGGTTTGGCTTTCAAAAACCGGGTCCTTGACTTTTACCAAAACGGCGCTGGCCATTCCTTCGCGAACGTCTTCGGCCCTAAAGGACTCTTGGTAAAAGTCGTTGATTCCTTTTACAAAGCCTTCTTTAAATGCGTTGAGGTGCGTTCCGCCGTCGGCAGTGTACTGGCCGTTCACAAAGCTAAAGTGGTTTTCGCCGTAGCCGTTTGTGTGGGTAAAGGCAAAGCGTATGTGCTTTCCAACGTAGCTTCCGATTGGATAAAGGCAAGCGTCTTCGATTTCTTTGTTGAGAAGGTCGAACAAGCCGTTGTCGCTTTTAAATTCTTTTCCGTTAAGTCGAAGGGTCAGTCCTTCGTTAAGGTAAGCGTAATTCCAAATTCGCTTTTCGACAAATTCCATGTTGAACGTGTACTTGCCAAAAATTTCTTCGTCGGGAACAAACTCAAAGAAAGTTCCGTTGGCTTGCTTTTCCTTAAGCTTGCCCTTGCGCTGCTTGATCAACTTTCCTTTTTCAAAAATCGCCTCGGCGCATTCTCCGTCGCGAACCGACACTACTCTAAAATAACTTGACAGCGCGTTGACCGCTTTGGTGCCAACGCCGTTCATTCCGACTGAGAACTGGAAAACGTCGTCGTTGTATTTGGCGCCCGTGTTTATTTCGCTGACGCAGTCAACGACTTTTCCAAGCGGAATGCCGCGGCCGTAGTCGCGAACCTTTACGCGGTTGTCCTTGACGGCGATGTCGATTTTTTTTCCGTAGCCCATGATGAACTCGTCAATCGAGTTGTCGATGACTTCTTTGAGCAAAACGTAAATGCCGTCGTTTTGGTTTGAGCCGTCGCCCAAGCGGCCGATGTACATTCCGCTCCTTAGGCGGATGTGCTCCAACGCGTCAAGGTGCTTGATTTGGCTTTCATCATAATTTTTTGGGGTCTTTGTCGCGGGAGCGGCTGCCGGCGCGCTTTTTGCTGGAGCCGCAATCTTTTTTGGAGGAACGGATCTCGCCGCGGAAACTTTTGCCGGAGCCTTAGCCGGCGCTTTTTTAGCCACAGTCTTTGCGGCCGTTTTTGCCGCAGTCTTTTTTACGCTAGAATTTTTTGAAGTTTTTTTAGCCGGCGCTTTTGCCGCCTTTCCTTTTTGAGCTGCCATTTATTTCCCCACCCTGCGGACATCCGCCGCGACCATGCGCAAACACAATCTGTCCGCAAAAATATGCAATTATTATATAGTAAAAATAATTTTTTCGCAAGAGAAAAGCGCGCTGCGAGCGGAACGTAAAAGCGCACTGCGAGAGGAACGTATTTGGGCAAAAAAAGCCCGGAAGCCTGCCCACAATCGAAGGGGCGTGAAGAAAAGCGCGCAGGCGCTTTTTAGGCCCATCGATGCGTCTGGGCTCGCCGCTTGCCGGGAAGCGGCG
>JAFZLA010000097.1 GCA_017551705.1 Treponema sp. | reverse complement strand
TTTGACTTTTGGACAAGGCGGACTGGCCTTTCTTTTGTGGAGGGGGAGCGGCTTAAAAGCGCCGGCTTTGACTCGCCCTTTCCTTACCAAAAAAACGTTCTCTTTGCCTGCCCAAAGGACATTCCCTTTCCTGACAGCATAGAATTCCAGCAATACGTCGAGCTTGCCCTGATAAAGCTTATAAAGGCCTCAAAGGGCCGCGCGCTCGTCTTGTTCACCTCATACGATTCGCTTAAGTGCGCCTACAGCACTTGCCAGTACGAACTTTGCAAGAACGGAATAAACGTCTTTAAGCAGGGCGACGACGACCGTTTTAGGCTTTTGGACAAGTTCAAGAACGACGAAACGAGCGCGCTGTTCGCCACCGACAGCTTTTGGCAAGGAATCGACGTTCCGGGAAGCTCCCTTAGCCAAGTTATTATCGTTAAGCTTCCCTTTAGCGTTCCCAACGACCCTGTTTTTGCGGCCAGGGCGGAGGAGGTGGAGCGGCGGGGAGGCTCGTCCTTTATGGAGCTTAGCCTTCCTGAGGCGGTCATTAAGTTTAGGCAGGGCTTTGGCCGTCTGGTCCGCCGTTCAACCGACAGGGGCGCGGTGGTTGTTTTGGACAGACGCATCATGGAAAAACGCTACGGAAAGATATTTTTGGACAGCCTCCCTCAAACCAAGCGGCTTTACGCGCCCCTTGCCGAGGTTTGCGACGCGGTGGAGCGTCTTTTGGACTAAATTTTAGTAGACAATTAAAAGGAACTGTGGTATAATAGTTATTTAGTGGAGTATATTGCATAAATGGCGTCCGGAAAAAAATTCATGCTTGACCTTCCCCTCAAAATCATTTTGACGGAGGACGGAACTTCAAATTTTATCAGCCATAAAAAGAAGCTTTTAAGAATCAAGATGGCTGACAATGTCGAAGAGTATGGAATTTCCCTGAACAAATTCTCTCCGCAGTCAATCCAAAACATGATTTTGATTGACTATATTTCCAAAATCGAAATCTCAATGTCAGAGTTTGTTTCCAAGCGCCAGGAAATCATGGACCTTTCAAAATTGGTCGTTTACTCCGTAATGTACAAGCAGTTTGACCGCGAGATTTTCCAAGCTTTGATCGAAACTGACTGCGTCCGCAAGTACAACCGCACCCACGCCGGAAGCCTTATCGACGAAAAGACGCAAATCTCCGACAAGCAATTGCGCGCCGAGCTTTCAAACAAAAACGCCTTGATCGACCAAATCCGCAAAAACATTTTGACCCCGATTTGGAAGAACGTCATGACCAACAAGGAGTATTCGGCGGAAGAAAAGAACATCTATCTTTTGATGTCCGAAAAATTCATGAACCGCTTGAGCCTTCTCAACTGGCATATTTTCACCATCTTCCACAAGGACGAGGGCTTTAGCGAATTGGTAAGCCAAACTCGCATGGTTCTTTCGCGCTACATGGACAAGAGCCGCGTGGCCGACTACATCTCGACGATGGTCATGGAATTGGCCTTGAACAGCGAAAACACCAACATCACAAAAGAAGCGCAAAACATGTACCGCGGCCGCGACGACATCAACATGTTGATTCTTGACCCTGACGTCCGCAAAAAAATTGTACACGAGCTTGAAGCCAAGGGCGAGTTGGTATTCCTTAGCTGGAAGCTTGGCGGCGGCTCAACATCAATCGGCAAGCAAGGCCGCTTGCAAATAACTATTTACAACAAGACCGACGAGTTCCAGGAAGTCAAGGATACAATCGACGCGGCTCAGCAAGCCAACACCAACAAGCGCTCGCTGGTTGACTTTTACCGCGAGATGCCCGAAGGACAAGAGGGCACCGATTTGGGCATGTACTACCTTTCATATCTTGACGACGCGTGCAAAAAGGTCAAGGTTAAATTTGATTCATTGGTCAACCAATTCTCGTCAAACGACTTGACGGTTATCACGCTGACCTTCAATTTCTAGTATGAACAAACCTCCGCCTGCCGCTAATTTCAAGCCTTCGCTTTTTGTTTTGCTGGCCGCTTTTTTCGCTGTTTCATTATATTCATGTTCGGAGGATCCTGTCGCCGCGGCTTCTGTCCAAGCCCATTTGATTCTTGATTGGGAAGACGACCAAAGCCTTCCTGTCGAACGTCTTAGTGTCTTTATCGAAACTTCTTCTAATGTCAGAAGGGTGGAATCCTTTTTAGTCAAGTCAGGCGACTACACTTGGAACGTGGACTCTCCGATCGCCTTTCAGTCTGGAGACAGACAGTGGGTCGGCTGGCCGCATCTTGAGCCGCCGCCTGGCGCGGCCCGTCCGCTTTTTCCTTTGGGAAACTATCAAGTGGAATGCGTCGACGCCGCCGGAAAAAAAGACACGGCGACTTTTTCGATTGTCATCAACGCGGCCTTGTTGGACGCCCAGGCTGTTCAAGTTGAGAACTTGATTTCGGCGCCGCAAAAAAGAATTGCCGTTTATTCGGACAGCAACGAACTTCTATATTTTGACACTGCAAAAAACAATTGGATTGGCGACACGGCCATTTTTAGTTCGGTAAAAGATTCATCTTATTACAGAACGTCCATCGCGGCGGGCAGCGCGCTTTGTTTTTTGCCCAAAAAATTTAAGGAAGCTAAGGAACAGGAAACTAAGGATGGAGAACAGTCTGATGGACTTGAATGATTGCGCCGACAAGATGCCGCCTGACACGACGAGCGAAAATTCTTTTTACCGCACGATAAAGACTTACGTTATGAGGGCGGGGCGAATGACAAGCGCCCAAGAAAAGGCCTACCATGATTTGTCGCATATTTATTGCGTTCCCTATCAGGAGACGCCGCTCAACTTTGTTGACGTTTTTGGAAACACAAATCCTATAATCGTTGAGATAGGCTTTGGAATGGGCGCGGCCACAATTCAAATGGCCAAAGAAAATCCCAACATAAACTATTTGGGAATCGAAGTCCACAAGCCTGGCGTTGGCCGCGTCCTTAGCGAAATTAGAGCGGGCGACTTGAAAAACCTTTATGTCGTCGAACATGACGCGCTTGACGTTTTGGAAAAGATGATAGGCGACGGCTCGGTGGACGGCTTCCATGTATTTTTTCCCGACCCTTGGCCAAAGAAAAAACACCACAAGCGCCGCCTTATGCGCAGACCCAACACCGACCTTATCGCAAAAAAACTCCGCGCGGGCGGCTATGTTTATATGTGCACCGATTGGGCGGAGTACGCCGACGAGGCGCTTGAGGAACTGCGCGCCACCGAAGGCTTGCAAAACAAATACGAGGCCTTCGCGCCGCATCAAGAATGGCGGCCCCAAACAAAGTTTGAGCGCAAGGGGATCGAGGCCGGCCGCTCGATAAGCGAACTGTTTTTTACAAAAGTTGATGGAGAGTAGGCTGCGATGGCTGACTTGTTTGAAAGCGCGCGCATTGACGAGCTTGCGGCGCTGATAAAAAAATATCAGGACTCTTACTACAACGGCGAGGCCGAGATTGAGGACGCCGAGTTTGACAAGCTTTGGGACGAACTTAAAAGCCTTGACCCCGATAATCCAATCCTTAAAAAAGTCGGCGCCGACTCGGGCAACTTTGAAAAAGCCGCGCACGTGATGCCGATGGGAAGCCAGGAGAAGGCGGCCGACCCGGAGCAATTTTTGGCTTGGGCCGCCAAGCACGCCTACGACGAATACTTGGTTGAATACAAGTTGGACGGCGCCTCACTGGAATTGCAATACCAAAAGGGCCGCCTTGTCCGCGCGGTGACCCGAGGCGACGGTTCTGTCGGCGACGACATAACGGCCAACGCAAAAAAAATGAAGGGCGTTTTTGCGACCCTTCCAAAGTCCCCCGACTTTACTGGCGGCGTGCGCGGAGAGGTCATAATGACCCACAGCGTCCACAAGCAATACTTTAGCGACAAGGCAAATTGCCGAAACGCCGCCAACGGCCTTATGAAGCGCAAGGACGGCGAAAAATCCGAATATCTTTGCCTTATAACCTACGACGCTCTTGCCACCGACGGCCCCAATCCCTTTGCCGACGAAGAGCAAAAAATCGCTTGGCTTGTCAAAAACGGCTTTAACACAGTTCCGCTAAAAATATGCAAGAGCGCCCAAGAGGTAATCGACTACCGCGCCGCCGTAATGGAAACTCGTCCCGGCCTTGAGTATGACATAGACGGCTTGGTTGTTAAAGAGCGCGCGATAAATCTTGACGACGCAAGCCGCGCCCGCCCCGACAGGCAAATCGCCTTTAAATTTTCTTTGGAAGAGGCCGTCAGCGTTGTCCGGGACGTGGAGTGGAGCGAAAACGGCGCGACCTACACGCCCGTCGCAATTTTTGACCCTGTCCAGCTTGCGGGAACCACCGTAAAGCGCGCGAGCCTTGCAAACCCAGACACTTTGCGAAAGCTTGGCGTCAAAATCGGAAGCCATGTAGTTGTGGTAAAGCGCGGCGAAATCATTCCAAAAATTGTAGGCTTGGTTCCGCACGACGATGACGCCAAAAATTGCCGCGCGATAGAGTTTCCAAAAAAATGCTCGGTTTGCCAAAGTCCGCTTATGGACACGCCAAGCCGTCTTTACTGTCCCAACAAAAATTGCTCCAAGCGCGTCTTGCACCAAATATTCAAGTGGATTGAATGCGCCGACATTCGCGACTTAGGCGACGCTTTGGTCAACGCGCTTTTTAGCGACAAAAAATTGACTTGCGTATCCGACATTTATTCTTTGACCGAAGAAATTCTTACGCCGTACTTTTTGAACCAAGAAAGCATGGCAAAAGAAAAGGACTCTTTGGGAGCCAAGAATGTCGTCGCCTCAATCAAGTCCAAGACCAGGCTAAGCCTCGCGCAATTTGTGGCAGGCTTTGACATTGAGGGAATAGGCGAGTCGATGGTTGAGAAGGTCATCGAAGGCGGCTTTGACACGCTTGAAAAAATGCTTTCCGCGTCGGCCGAAGACTTTGAAAAAGTTTACGGTTTTGCCGAGATTACAGCCGCTACTTTCGCGCAAGGCTTGGCGGAAAACGCTGACGAAATGCGAGCCCTTGTTGCAAGCGGCGCGGTGACGATAAAGGAAGCAAAAAGCGGAGCGCTTGCCGGAAAGTCATTTTGCTTTACAGGCGAGCTAAGGACAATGAAGCGCGCCGACGCCGAGGCCTTGGTAAAAGAGAAGGGCGGCAGCGCCAAGTCGTCGGTGACCAAGGATTTGACTTATCTTGTGACAAACGACAAAGAAAGCGGCTCCGGCAAAAACGCCAAAGCCGCCAAGTTTGGAATCGCAATTATAAACGAGGAAGAATTCTTAAAGCTCGTTAAATGACCAATCTTTTTCGATAAAGTAATCTGGGTTTACAATCACCGAGTTGAGGCGGACTTCCCAATGCAAGTGGGTGCCTGTCGAAAAGCCGGTCGAGCCGCTCAAGCCCAACAAGTCGCCTTGCTGCACGTTTTGTCCTTCCTTGACTTTTAGCTGGCTCATGTGGTAGTACATCGTGTAAAGGCCGGGAAGGTGCTCCACGATTATAGTCCAGCCGGTCGCGATTCTGTTTTCGGCCATTACAACTTTGCCCGCCGCCGGCGCGACGATTTCCGTTCCGGTTGGAACGCCAAAGTCGATTCCGGCATGGGTTGTCGTGCTTTCTTTTCCGCTTGGGTATTTGTAGATTATGCGTTCGGCGAAGCTTGTGGTGCGGCGGGTTGATTTTACAGGAGCGATGAATTTTTTTAGGTTGTAGACGCTTTCGGGATTGATGGAGTTTATGATGTCGTTGAGTTTTTTTGACTGGGCGACTTTCTCGGGGCTTGTGTTTTTTGATATGTTGTTCATCGTTTGGTTGAGCGTGATTGTCCCGCTGTCAAAAGTCTTTTCGCCTACGGTCAGCGGCAGGTCAAAGGACTTTTGGCCTTCGTCGCCCGTTGTGTAGCTTACGACAATGTTGTATTCGCCGCTTTTGGCCCAGCTTGATATTGGAAGGCCTGTCATGTATTCATGCGAGCCTTTCTTTGAAATTGAATAAAAATCGCTTGTTCCTATGCTTTTGTCTTCAATCTTTATTTCGGCCTTGGCGGCGGGAGCGAAGGCTTTTTTCTTTGCCTTTACGTTTTCAAAGCGCATTCGGACAAAAACCGGGTCTCCGGGCAAAACCGTGTCGTTGTAGTCAAGCGAAATGCTGTAGGAAGCGCCGTCAAAGCGGGCGTTTTTGGCAAAAACAGAGGCGGCGAGGGCCAAGGCCAGCGTCGCTAAAAGCGTTTTTTTGATATTTTTCATTTAAAACTCCATCATTCTTAGTATCGGCTTTTTTGGGCAAAGTAAATAGTCTTGATAGTCGCGTCGTTTTGCGCTATAATAGATAAAATATATTTGTAAACAAGAGGTTTCATTTTGTACAAGCCGGTAGATCCCAAAGCGGAGTTTCCCAAGCAGGAAGAAGAAGTCTTAAAATATTGGAGCGACAACGACATATTTAAAAAGTCGATTTCACAGCGCGAAGGCGCCGAAGAATTCATTTTTTACGACGGCCCGCCCTTTGCCACCGGCCTTCCGCATTTTGGCCACTTTATTCCTTCAACAATAAAAGACATAATTCCCCGCTACCAAACTATGCGCGGAAAGCGCGTCGACCGCCGCTTTGGCTGGGACTGCCACGGCCTTCCGGTTGAAAATTTGATAGAAAAAGAGTTGGGAATCAACTCAAAGCACGAGATTGAAGAATACGGCGTGGCCAACTTTAACGAAAAGTGCCGCGCCAGCGTTCTCAAATACACAGGCGAATGGCGAAAGACCATCACCCGCATGGGCCGCTGGGTTGACTTTGACCGCGACTACAAGACGATGAACCCCGACTACATGGAGTCGATTTGGTGGGTTGCCAAGTCCCTTTGGGACAAGGGCTTGATTTACGAAGGAAAATACATTCTTCCTTACTGCCCCCGCTGCTCTACGGTTCTTTCAAGCCACGAATTGGCGCAGGGCTACAAGGAAGTGCAGGACCCCGCCATCACAATCCGCTTTAAGATTACCCGCGCGCCAAAAGCGATTGACGACCCAAGCATGGCCGACGGAAAGACATACTTTTTGGCGTGGACGACGACTCCGTGGACGCTGCCTTCAAACCAAGGCTTGGCGATGGGCCCGGACATTGAATACGTAAAAATCTTGGACAAGGATTCGGGCGACCATTACATTTTGGCGCAAAGCCGCCTTGGAGCCTATTACAAAGACGAATCGGAATACGAAATAATTTACAAGCGCCCAGGCAAAGATTTTGTCGGCGCCAAGTACGAGCCGCTCTTTCCTTACTTTGAAAAGCTCGCCACTAACGAAGACGGCTCCGACGGCGCCTTCCGACTTTTTAACGCGGACTACGTTTCGACCGAAGACGGAACTGGCATCGTCCACTTGGCCCCAAGCTTTGGCGAAGACGACAGCCAAGTCTTCAAAAAAGAAAACGAAGGAAAAGACGCCAAGGCGCAAATTCCTTTTATGGAGCCGATTGACGCCGAGTGCAAATTTACCAAAGACGTTCCCGACTATCAGGGCCGCTTTGTAAAAGAAGCCGACAAGGACATCATGGACCGCCTCAAAAAAGAGGGCAAGCTCGTCAAGCGCGACCAAATCAAGCACCAATACCCCCACTGCTGGCGCTGCGGCTCTCCGCTGATTTACCGCGGAATCGGAAGCTGGTTTGTAAAGGTTGCCGGAAAGAACGACCAACTTTTAAAGGCCAACAGCCAAATCAAGTGGCAGCCAGCGCACATCAAGGAAGGCCGCTTTGGCAAGTGGCTTGAAGGCGCCCGCGACTGGGCTGTTAGCCGAAACCGCTACTGGGGAAACCCGATTCCGATTTGGAAGTGCCCCGACTGCGGAAAGACACTTTGCGTAGGAAGCCGAGAGGAGCTTAAAAAACTTAGCGGAACTTATCCCGACGACCTCCACAAGCAATTTGTAGACAAAATAGAAATCCCTTGCTCTTGCGGAAGCAAGATGAAGCGCATTCCCGAAGTCTTTGACTGCTGGTTTGAGTCGGGCAGCATGCCTTACGCGCAGCTTCACTATCCATTTGAGAACAAGGAATTTTTTGAAAAGCATTTCCCGGCAGACTTTATCAGCGAAGGCCTTGACCAAACGCGAGGCTGGTTCTACACGCTGACAGTTTTGGCCGCCGAGCTCTTTGACAAGCCGGCCTTCAAGAACTGCATCGTAAACGGCTTGGTTTTGGCAAGCGACGGCCGCAAGATGTCCAAGTCGCTCAAAAATTACACCGACCCTGTCGAAGCCATCAACATGTTTGGCGCGGACGCTCTGCGCTTGTTCTTGATGCACTCGGCTGTCGTAAAGGCCGACGACCTTCGCTATTCCGACGACGGAGTGCGCGAGGTTCTCAAGTCGATTTTGATTCCCTTGTGGAACAGCTATTCGTTCTTTGTTACATACGCCAACATCGACAAAATCCAGCCCAACGGAAAGTTGTTCCAAGACCGCCTGCCCGAGAATCCGCTTGACCGCTGGATTTTGAGCGTCACCCAGTCGCTGGTGAAGAACGTAAGCGCGGCGCTTGACGACTACGACCTTAGCGGAGCGATTGACCCGATTGTGGCCTTTATCGACCAGCTCAACAACTGGTACATCCGCCGCAGCCGCCGCCGCTTTTGGAAGAGCGAAAACGATTCTGACAAAGCGGAAGCCTACGAGGCCTTGTACTTGGCGCTAAAGACTTTCGCGCAAGTTTCCGCGCCCTTCATTCCTTTTATCACCGAACAAATGTGGCAAAACCTCAAGGTGTCGGGCGACGCCGAAAGCGTTCACCTTAGCGACTATCCAAAATACAACGAAGCTTGGCACGACGAGGCCCTTGAGTTCAAGATGGCCACCGTTCAAAAGGCCGTGTCTATGGGACACAGCTTGCGAAACCAGTTCAACATCAAGAACCGCCAGCCCTTGGCCGCCGTCGCGCTCGTTACCCGCAACGCCGAAGAAAAGAAAGTTTTGGCCGAGATGGAAGACGCGATTCGCGAAGAGCTTAACGTAAAGAAGGTTGTCTTCCACGACCGCGAGGACGAATTGGTCGAATACAAGGCCAAGGCCAACTTTAAGGTTTTGGGAAAAGAGCTTGGCCCCTTGATGAAGCTAGCTGCCACAAAAATCGCCGCTCTTGGCCAAAACGAAATCCAGTCAATCTTGGACGGATCCAAACTGGCTCTGGAAGTCGAAGGAAAGAGCGTCGACTTGACTGAAGAAAAAATCATCGTCGAGAGAATAGAAAAGGAAGGCCTTAAGGTCGTCAACGACGGAACCCTTACCGTTGGCCTTGAGACAAACATCACCGACGAGCTTAAGAAAGAAGGATACGCGCGCGACTTGGTCCGCGGAATCCAAAATCTTAGAAAGGAATCCGGCTTTAGCGTCACCGACAGAATAAAGCTTAAGGTCTTTGGCGACGATGAGCTTAAGGACGCTTGGACAATGTTCGCCGACTTTGTGGCCGGAGAAACATTGGCCGCCAGCGCGGAATGGGTTGAAACTAACGGCGCGACAAAAGTTGACGCCGACGATAAATCATGGAGCGTAAAAATTGAAAAGAACTAACGTATTATTGGCGCTTGCCGCCGCTGCCGCGCTTTTTGCCTTTGGCTCTTGCGCCTCTGTTATGGGATCCAGAGTCAAGGTTAACGCTTTTGATACTTTGAACTCGGACTCTTTGGTTTATATGAGCGTTCCGGTCGGCGTTCACAGCGAGTTGACCAACAGCCTGCTTAAAAAAATGATCGGCTCCGACATTTCGGACAAGTACATCAAAAACGTAACCGACAGCATCGACAGAGTTTACATCGGCTTGGGCTCGGCTTCCAACAAGAATAGAATCCAAATCGCTTGCGACGGAACCGTTTCAACAGCCTCAAAGCTGGCTCTTTCTTCAACCGAATACTTTACAAAAAAAATCCAGAATGTGAACACGGCCGGCCTTTATCAAGTGTACACCGAAAAGCAGTCGGGAATGCAGCTTTGCAATCCTGGAAGCGACTTGATTTTGATAGCCACGGACATCACGCCCCAGTTGGAAAAGTATGACAGGGAGGCCAACTCGCAAATCATCTCTGACATTTTGACCAGCAGTTCCAGCAATTCCAACAACGTGGAATGGAAGCAGAGCGAGGTCTACAAGTTTGTCGGCGATTCCAGCGTAAACACTGTGCGCCTTTACATGAGCAAGCCTCTTTCTTTTATCACAAACCTTTTGGGAACAAGCCTTTCTAGCTCAATCTTCCAGTTGAACTTTATCGAGGGCGAGTTTACAAAACTTCCTTCCGGAAAATATTCCGTTGACTTGGACATGGAGTTCTCAAAGGAGAACCTGATTCCAAAGGCCGTCGCCTTCCTAAAGGTGGCCCTTTTGATGACAGAGGCAAAGGTTACTACAAGCGATTCAAACCATCTTTCCGTTAAAGGAGTGCAAGTTTCGCTTTCGCAAATGCAAAATATGCTTGGAATTCGATAAAGGAGGAACAAAAAATGGCGAACGACAAAATCATTCTTAAGGCCGAAGACCTTGACGGCTACTTGACCGCGACCGACCAAGAGGACTTGAAGAACTTGGCCGCGATGTACGAAGAGACAATGAAGTCTTTTGTTCCTCTTGACCAAGAAAAGACAATCGCCCAGTTTGACAAAATGGGCCATGTGATGCAGGACATTCTTAAAAAGCATCCTTCAATCAAAGTTTTTTCTTTTGAGACGGAGGAGGGAAGCCACGCCGAGGCCAGCCATGTAATTTCAAAGCTGCGCAACATCAAGACCGACAACCACGAGTTTGTTTACTACACCCAACGCGCCTACGAAATGCTTTTCCGCTTGGCGTACACAGGGCCTCACTCTGACAAAAAGAATTATATCGTAACTTCAACTCCGGTAACAAATCCCGTTCAAAACTACGCCGTGCACAAGATTCCCGACATTGACTCGGAAATCTCAAACTCTGTCATGTGCGTAATGTTGCGCGGAGCCTTGCTGCCCAGCATCATCATGTCAAAAGAAATCGAAGAGTATTCTTCAAATGGATACGTCACGCCGTTCGCGCTCTTTAAGATCAACCGCGACGACACCAAGCACGAAAACGACATGCAGTACATCCTTGACCTAAAGAAGTCTTTCTTTAACCTTGAGCAGCTGGACGGAAAGGACTTGATTTTTGCCGACCCGATGAACGCCACTGGCGGATCTTTGGTCACTGTCGTAAAGTACTTGCAGAGCCAAGGCGTAAAGCCCCGCTCAATCAAGTTCTTCAACATAATTTCGGCGCTCAAAGGCTCTCTCCGCATAAGCCGCGCGCTTGAGAACTGCGTTTGCTACACCTTGTGGATGGATCCCGCTCTCAACAAGAGCGCCTACATCATGCCGGGCCTTGGCGACGCCGGCGACCGCCTCAACGGCTGCGACAAAAAGGAGAACCCGCGCAATATCATCCGTCTTATCGCCAATTACGGCAGCACCATCAACGGTTTGTACAACTCGCAGCTTGCCGAGATTGAATCGATGGTATTGGACAAGGCTTGATGTCAAAGCGCTCCGCCAGTTTTGCGCCGCATTGTGTGTTTGCGGCGCTCGCGATTTTTATTTTTTGCCTCGCTTCTTGCAAGTCTACGCGCTTCATAATTCCTGGCGAAAAAAAAGTCGCAGTTGGAAATATTTTCATTGAATATTACAACATTGGCGAAGAGTATTTTAAGCTCAAAAATTACACAAAAGCCGCGGAATATTACATTAAGGCCTCTTCGAACAGAGAAATTCACAACGCCGCGTACTTTAAGGCGGCCCGTTGTTACGCTTTGGCAAAGGATTGGCAAAATGCGGCGCAAGTCTATGAAGAAATAATAAAAAGAGACAAGGATAATGTTAGCGCAAAAGAAAGCTTGGCTTACATTTACGCAATGTCAAATGACTTTGAAAGATCCGAGCGCCTTTATTTGGAATTGATTTCGACAAATCCAAATTCTTCCGAAGTTCTTGTAAATTACACGATTGTTCTTGTCACATTGGAAAAGTACGCTGAAGCGTCTGAGCAATTGGCGCTTATAAAAGAAAAATTTCCTGACGAAGAAAAAATCAAGACGCTCGAAGAAAAAATCGACGCAGGCCTTAATCCGCCCACAGACGAAAGCGAAGGGCAAATCCCGGCCGAGCTTGAACAGCCGGAACTCGCGCCTAAAGAAGACGAATGATTTAAACGCTTTGTTTTGTAAGCCCTTAGGCTTCTTTTGGCGCCTCTTCTTCTTCGCTTTGTCCGCCAATATACTTTCTGTATTTTTCTGGATTGACTCTAAAAGCGATGATTGGGCTGTTAGGATCGTCTGCCGCGTGAACCAAAGCTTGTTCCGCTTCGTTCTTTAGGCGCTCCGCCGAAATCAATCTTAGCGAGCGGCTTGAAATGCCGATCAAGGGCTTTGCGCTCTGGCCGGCGGCCTTCAAGGCACTTACGATGTCTGAATGCAAAACCTCTGCGTTTTGCATGGCGGTGTCAACGTCAGAGTGTTGCATGATCGCCGCAAAGCCGTCGTCTTTGCATTCAAAAATAAAGTCTTTGAATTGGAAAAAGTTTTGCAAAGTCTGGCAAACGTTTCCGTAGTAGTCCGATTCTTTTGTCATTCCAGGAATCTTGATTATGGCTAGCGCCAAATCTTGTTCGCTTGACGCGGCGCGAACCAATTCTGATTCCAAGCGGGTGTTCAAATATGATTCCCAGCCAAAACCGCTGGCAGGCGAGAACAAGCCTTGCTCGGAGCCGGGAAGGGGAAGCGGCGCGCTGTCGACCGGCTTTTGAATGTCTTGGTCTTGGGCCTTTTGGTCGGCGTAGGCGTTTTCAAGCGGATTGTAGTCAACCTTTTCTTCTTGCTTTTGTTCGGGTTCCGAAGGAGCGGCTTCTTTTGGCGCTTCCGTTTTTTCTTGGGCTTGCATCTCATTTTGCGGAGCGGATTCTTCCTCGGTCTGGGCCGCTTGGTCATCCGTGTATGATTCGGATTCTTCTTCGTCCATAAGAGATTCGCCAAATTCATCTTCGACTTTTGTTTTCTTGAATTCGACTTCGTCTTCTTGAACTGTTTCGCCCAAGTAAAGCGTAAGCAAGAGAATGCAGCAGAGCAGGGTTCCCGCAAGAATTACGATGAAGGCGATTTTTGCCCTGTAATAAATAAGCGAAGAAGACACTGTGTGGATGTTGGCGTCTAGTCGAATGTCGGCGCCGTCGCCTCCAACGATGCGGGTGCTGAAGGTCTTTACAAAGGCCGAAGCGGAACGGTCGCTTTCCATCGGATAAACGTAAACGTCTTTGCCGTTGATTTTAAGGTTGATTGACTCGTAAATCTCGGGCGCGCCGACGGCCGAATTGAAAAGGTTTATAAATTCCTTGGAGCCGCTTGGATAGATTTCGCTGGCTTCGGCTGTTCGCGAAGACAATTTTTCGAATTTAGCTCCGGCGGCTTTTAGTCCGGAATTGTAGTCTGAATAAACGCAAATTGAAAAAACAATTGCGGTTGCGATAAAGACGCCCGCGATGGCGAACGCCGCGATTGAAATTCCCCTCTTTTTCATATCAATTCATTATACAATAGAATGCTTTTGAGCGCAAGTTTTTTTATCTCTTTTATTGAATTTTTTTTCGAGGCGTTTTTGTCGGCTTGAGACCGCCAATAGGCCATTTCTGGGAGGACTAGGCTTTCGTCGGGGACAAGCTGGTCCGTTTTTTCAAGCTTTTGGGCTGTCGAAGCGAGGGCCGCCTTGAAGGCGTCAAAGTCAAAGGAATTGGTTTCTAGCGCCTTTTTTGGGCAGTCCGACGGAATGGTAGATTCGTAGACAAAGTCCTTCCATTCCCACTTGCCCAAAAAGGCCTCCATTGTCTCTTGGTAGCGCAAAAGGGTCGGGCTTTGTAAAAAGCCGCGGCCGTTTTTGTCCAATTCCGTCCTGAACATAAGGCGGACAAAGGCGGATTCGGCGTTTTGCGCCCTTGTTTGCG
The DNA here is from genome assembly GCA_017551705.1 of Treponema sp. Lineage (GTDB taxonomy): Bacteria > Spirochaetota > Spirochaetia > Treponematales > Treponemataceae > Treponema_D. Next base: position 20,202 of record JAFZLA010000097.1, on the reverse strand, counting down.
CGGCTTGGTACAGGTCGTCCAGGTAGCTGCCTTTTGCGTAGGGCTTTCCTTGAGAGTAGCCAAAGTCCGCGCCGAATATTTTTATGTTCTTGAATCCGCATTTTTTGGCAAAGTCGGCCGCGCAAATTGCAACCGTTCCGCCGCCGGACTCTAGCCTTAAAAATGGATTTTTGCAAAAACCGGAAGCAAAGTTAATCAAGGGATGGCCGGAATTTGAAAAAATGATTTTGGCCCCTTTATCCAGCGCGTAATTTGCGATTGAAGGATTTGCGGACAAGTCCAAGACAAAAATTGTGTCCTTGCAAGCGGCGGCGTTAAAATGCTCTGCGCTCAAGTATTGCGCGTCGATTGAGACAACCGCGTCAACCTTAATTTTTTTGCGGCCAAAAATTTTAAGCGCGGTGTCGGTGGCGATTACAAAATACTTGTCGCGGTTTTGTTGGATTTCCTTTGCGCTTTGGTCAAGGCTGGGGCCCGCCGCTATGACCGCCGCCGTTTTTTGCAAGACGCTTGGGGTTAGTTCGACAGGGTTTTGGCCGCTTTGTTGGATTTTTTTTAAGGCGCGCAAATTGCAAAAAATATTTTTTGTCCACAGGCGGCCAAAACGCGCTTGGACAGAATAGTCCGCGCTGATTTCTTTGAGCGCGTTTTTTGTTCGCGCAAGAATCTTTTCAAAGTTCTCCGGCGCTTCTTGAACCCAAGAGCGCAAGGAAAGAATGCTTATGGCGCCGTAATGGGCGGGGAAATATTTTTGCTCGAGCGTCCTTTCTATAAGGCCTTGCGCGTCGGCCGCGCAAAAGGTTATGTTTGGCTCTTTTGAAAGTTGGGCAAGACAGGGAATCTTTTGCAAAAGATAGTCCAAGTCTTCCTGCGTCTTTTCAATGGCAAGGACCGCGCAATTTGGATTGTTTTTCAGCAAGGACTTTATGTGGTAGCCGCCTGCCGCTCCGATAACAACAAAAAATGAGGATCCGTTTGTTTCCTGACCAAAGGCTTGGGCTTCGCGCTCCGGATCGTATTTGGAGTGGGCCGCCCGACCGGACGCGTAGATTGGAAGCGCAAGGCCGTTTTTGGATTGGACGATTTCTTTGTAGAGTCCGCTCATTTTGGGCCTCCAAAAAGTTTTTGGACAAGCTCCGCTTTTTTGCGCTCTATGATTTTTTTTCGCTCAAGCTTTTCTTGTTCAAGGGCGGCCCGCCTCAACATTATTGTGTCCGCAGGAAAAAGTTCTTGGCAAAAACTTTCGCTTTTGGTCCATTCCAAAAAAATATTTTTGATTTTTTTTTGCCTTTGCTTTTGCGCCATGCCCTTTGCGGCGTCGTTGAATTCAAAATAGTCTTTTTGTTCGCAGTCGTCATTGTTTGTTTTTTGCAGGCGGCTTTCAAAGTCTTTGGCGTCTATGTCTTTTATCTGTCCAAGCGTGTTTGAAAAATCTTCTTGGCCTTTTATTCTGTAAACGCTTCGTCCCTTTAGGTCGTAGGCCTCAAACCAGTCTTGGTAAATCTTTAGGCTTTCCGAAGCAAGTGAAGACGCCGCCTGCCTTGTGGCTTTTGTCCTAAGCCTAAAGTCCGCGGCGTCCCTTTCTGTTTCCAAGACGTTTGGAAGCGCGTGGCTTTTTTTGCTTGACGGAGCCAAGTCCAGGCCCGCAAAATAAATTTCTTTTTCGCACAGCGATAAAAAAAGTTCCAACGCGCTTCCGCTTACCGTTCCGTTCCGGCGGGTCGTGACGCATTGGACGCCAAGCGCCTCAAAAACTCTTTGGCTTATAAAGTCGTCGTCGTAGCAAAGCGGAAGAATTTGTTTTTGGCGCAACAAAATAGCAGGGCAGGCGCTTTCCGCTTCCAACGCCAAGGGAACGCTTTTAAAGACTGTCCGCAATGGGGCCAGATGCTTTTTGGCCCACCAGCCGCCGTCGCTGCTTAAAACCAAGTCCGGCTCGATTTTGTTCCACGCCAAAACGCTTGCCGCCGACGAAAGCGCGCAGACAAAAATTTTGTCCCTTGCCTTTTTTATCGACTCCAAGGCGCCTTCCAGGCTTGGACCTGACGCGCAAATTAAGACAGGCTTTTGGATTTGTTTTATAATCGCGGCCTTGTTGATATGGTTAAAGAACGACACTTTGTTTTTTAGCCAGCGCTTTCCAAAATATTCCCTTGTGGCCAAGACGGTTTTTGCCTTTAGCGTCGCCTCTTTTATTTGAGTCCAAGCCTTTTTGTTTTGCTCCGGCCATGCGGCGGCGGACGGTTTCCAGTCAAAGAACGCAGTTTGGAACAAGGCTTCCTCTCCAAAATAGTCAAAGAGACCTTTGTCGTCTAACGCAAGCGCAAAGTCCCATTCTTTGTCGAACTGTGAAAAGTCTTGGACAAATCTTATCGTTCCGACTTTTGCCAAAGGGAATCTTTTTTTTATGAAGGGAGCGCAATAGCTTAAGGCTCCTTCTAGAATGACAATGCATTTGGGGTTAAAATCCAATTGCAGGCTTTGCGCGAAACGTTCCCCTTCGACTTGTGGATTGTAGGCGGAATGGAGCGCCACTCCGTTTGCCTTAGCGCTTTTTGATGAGTTTTTTGCCAAGAAGAACTCAAGGGCCAAAATCAGCCTCTCAAGAGATAGTCAAGAATTTCTTCGTTGTCGTCGGAGTAGCCCGCGGTAAGGATAATGATTTTTTTTGCCGCGTCGACTCCGATTGTGTCCGCAAATTCAAGCGAAAGTTGTTCCTTAAGAATTTCGTCTTCAATTTCTGAATTGACTATGGCGGCGACCTTTATTTCGTCAGGGTCGGCCGAATAAATCATGGCGGGCGTTGAGAAAAGTTTTTTTGTTTTGTAAAACAATTCCTCAAAGACTGTGTTGATCAAAATGTTGAGAAGGGTGGTCTCGCAAACTTCGATTTTTTGTATCGCGTCTTCAAAAGCGCGTTTTGTCGAAATCAAAAAGAGACGAACTTTTCCTTTTTGGGAAAGCTCGTTGACCAATTTTTCGTTGGGCTCTGACAAGAGGCTTTGTCTGTGGCATCTAATAACTTCCAGCAGCTCGCTCTTGAACGAATCTTTTGCGGCCGCAAAACCGCTCGTTTCAAAAGAGTATTGGAAAAAGACCAGCATTTCATCGCCGTCTAAAATCTTTATGATTCTAAAGGCTTTGACTTTTGTTTTGGCTTCTGGTCCTAAAAATTGAGTGAAGGCGGAAAAGTTTGGGCTTTCGACGTCGAGGGTTATCCATGTGTCGGAACGGACTGAGCCGTTCCAAAAGTCCCTTGTCGAGATGGAACTGAAAACGCTTTGGGCGTCCATGCCGTTGGCGCATTCAAGCAGCATCAAGCCGTTTTTTGAACGGAAGACGCCGCAGCGCTCAAAGCCGTTTTGCTTTGCCCATTGTTGAAAAGTTAATTCTGAAGCGCCTTCGGCTGCGGTTCCGGACAAGCCGGTCCTTTTGCCGTTGGCGATGCTAAGCAATCCCATTTTTACGAAAGACCAAGCTCGTCAAAGAGTTTTTTGTATGTTACAAAATGCTCTGATTTTGCAAATTCTGTGATCTTTTCTTCGGGAAGATTTTCGAGCAATTGATCCATGTAAGAAAGAACGGAAACGATTTCTGACTTGAGGTCCTTTGTAATCGTTGTCTTTTCTGAAGACGCGCTCGCGCCGGCTGTTGTGGTCGCGGCGGCCGCAGGTTGGGCGATTGTCTCTTCGGACGGAACGTCGACTGAAGTTTCGGCGACGTCGTCAAAGATTGACTCGTCTATTACAGTGTCGTCAATCGCAGGCTCCTGGTCGGCGCCTTCGCGCAAGAGGCTTTCGTCCAAAGTTTCCGGAACGGGCTCTTCGTCCTCGTTTCCGATGTCAAGGGAGAACTCGTCTTCCATTGACTTTGAGTTTTCGTACGCTTCCTTTTCGGCCAAGGCTGAGTCTGTGATGTCGGATTCTGTTGCGTCGGCTTCTTCAAAAGCGGCGTTGATGTCGTCTCCAACTCCAACGGCGACGTTGTCGGAATCTTCCTGCAAGGAAACGTTTTCCTTCATGATGTCAGAAACTGAATTTTCGTAGGCGTCTTTTTCGGCCAAGGCTGAGTCTGTGATGTCGGACTCTGTTGCGTCGGCTTCCTCAAAAGCGGCGTTGATGTCGTCTCCAATTCCAACGGCGACGTTGTCAGAGTCGTCCTGCAAAGAAACATTTTCCTTTACGATGTCGTCAACGTTGACGACGGTGTCGTCCTCCGCCACATCCTGCTTCATGTAGTTGATTTTGTCGTCGTCAAGCGAGTCGGCGATTGAAAGGTCGTCTTGCATTATTTCGTCAATCGCTTCTGAGTTGAGAGTTTCTTGCGCCTGCATGTCGGGCTGCATTTCGTCTGTGTTGACGACTGAGTCCATCAAGTCGCTGTTTGACGATTCAACGGTGATGTCGTCGTCAATTTTGGGAACGCTGATTTCTTCGGGCAGAACGTTTTCCTCTCCGAACTCGTCGGTCGTTCCGGCCAAATCTTCGGGCGTGATTTCTGTCGTGTCGATTGTCGGCTCCTCCATGTCGGAGTTGTCAACGACAAAAGTTTCTTCCGAACTTTCGCCCGCGTCTTCGGTTGAGAATTCGGCTGTGCTCAAAATGTTTGTGAGCTCGTTTCCGCTCAAAGCTATTGTGTCGTCGCCGTCGTCGGCGCCGAAGAAGCCTGTGTCATCCTCTTTGGCATTGTCTTCAGCGGCAGGAATAGGGGCAGTTCCTGCCGCAGGGGAAGGGCGGTCCTTAAGGTCCGCGAAGTCTGTCTTGAGGTTCTTGATTTCGTCCTTGAGGCTTGAAAGCTCTGTCATGATTTGAGAGAGAATTTCCTGGCCCTTCTGGCTAATCTCGGGGCTGGCGGCAGGAGCGGCCGAAGCGGAGCTTTCTGTCGCGGCAAAGTCGTCTTCGCTGTCAATGTCGCTTTCGACGTTTCCAGAGACTACGTCTTGGACGCTCGGCGTCTTTGAGTCGTCGTCGGCGCTTACCTTCATGTCGTAGTCAACAACTTCCGTCTTTGGCTGGGCCGCGCTGTCGGGGCCGTTTGTCATTCCGATGTTTGAATCGTCGTCGTCAAAGCCAAAGTCGCTCAAGTCAATTTCTTCTGTGTCGCCGCTTGAAACGGCTGACGCGTCGGCAGACTTTGCTCCCGAGTCATCACCCAAGTCGGCGAACATCGCGTCGTCGGCGGCTGGAGCGGCGGGCTGCTCTGCGGGCGTCTCGGCGGCTTCGACGTTGTCTTCCGTCGCGATTTCGGAGGCGGAGTCGTCAAAGCTTACGTCTATGTCAAGAGACTTTTCGTCTTGAATCTCTTCGGGTTTGGGTTCTTTTGAGCTGGGGGCTTCGTCCATAAAGGCGCCCAAGTCAACTTCGCCGTCGTCGCCGTCCATAAAGGCGCTGAGGTCTACGTCTCCGTCGGGAGTGGAGTCGGCGCTGGCGGAAGCGCTTGACGAGTCGCTCATAAAGTCGTCCAAGTCAACCTCGCCGTCGGGAATGTCGTCAATGCTGACTTCTTCCGTGGCGGGCTCCTGAATCTCAGGCTCGGTCGCGACGGGCTCGTCCTTGGTGATGTCCAAGTCGTCGAGGTTGAAGTCGTCCATTCCGTCTTCGACCGCGGCTTCTTCTGTGGGAATGTCTTGGTTTTCGGTTATGTTCATCAATTCGTCGGGGCTGAGCGTTGTGTCGTCGTTCTCGTCCGCGCCGCCTTCCATGTCGCCTGTTATGTTCATCAGTTCGTCAGGGCTTAGCGTGGTGTCTTGGTTTTCGTCTTCTGTATTTTCTTCGACCGTCTCGGTTGGAATGTCTATGTCAATGTCCAAGTCTGAGATTTCCGTTTGTTCTTCGGCTTTTGAATCGTCCTTAAGGTCTTCCGCTGTCATCGGAAATTCAATGTCGTTGAACATGTCGTCGTCTGACGGCAAGTCGATGTCGTCGATTGCGTTTTCAGGCATTTCGAAGTCTTCTCCCTTTATGTCTTTTGGCGAGTTTTTTACCCACACTCCGTATTTGTCGAGATCTTTTGAGTCGCTCATGTCTGGTTCCCCTATAAAAAACTTACACTATTATTATCGGTAAATTTTACAAATTATAGCGCATTTTTCTAAAAATTCCAATAAGAAAATAGTTTTTTTTTCCGATAAATAAAGCATAATGAAAACTGGAAAGTATTTGCCGGCTTTGCTGGCCGGAACGCTCGCTTACGCCCTTCTTTCGTTTTTTTGGGGGCAGAACGGCGTTTGGGCGCAAAAACAGCTCGAAGCCCAAAAAAAAGTTATAAGCGCTAGAACCCAAGAGATTCAAAACATCAACGACGACCTCAACTTGGAAAAGACGGCCATCAGGGACGACGCCGACGTGATCGCCGCCTACGCCCGAAAGCTGGACTACGTTTTTCCGGGAGAAAAGCTTGTCAAAATAAAGGGCCTTGGAGCCGCAAAAAGCCTTATGTACGAGACTGGAAGCGTCCTAAAAAGCGCCCCCGTCGCTTATGTCAGCGAGTGGTTTTGCAAGGGAGCCGGCCTTGCCGTGGGTCTTTTGCTTGCAGTGGCGACTTTCTTGTTTGACGTTTCGTACGGAGTCAAGTCATTTTCAAAGAAAAAGCATTTTGAGACGATAGAGGGCATTCCTGTCTATGACGTCGCTCAAGTCTGAGGCCGACAGCGCCCAAAAGGCCGCGGCCGTCCTTTTGCAAGGAAAAATCGCGGTCTTGCCCACGGACACAGTTTACGGCTTTAGCGCCGTTTCCATCTTGCAAGGCAAAAAGTCCGGCCTTGACCTAAAAATCGACCAAATCAAACAAAGCGCGGCCTCAAAGCCCCTTATCGAGCTAATTTCCGATCCCTTGGACATTTACAAGTACACAGACCAAAAAATCCCTTCAAAAATCTTTGAAAAATGGCCTGGACCTTTGACAATCATCGTAAACAACAATTCTTGGTACAAGGAGCTGACCGGCCGCGAGGCCACAGCCTTCCGTTGCCCCGGAGACGAATGGCTAAGAAAAGTGATAGGCCTTTGCGGATGCCCGATTTATTCCACCAGCGTGAACATTAGCGGACAACCCGTCTTGGACACCCAGTCCGCGATAGAGGCCGAATTTGCCTCCAAAATTGACCTTTTTGTAAAAGACGGAGACAAAAGTGGCGCGCTTCCAAGCACATTGGTTAGCCTCGCCGACGGCGGAGTCACGGTCGTCAGGCAGGGCGCGGTCAAAATCGACTAGGCGCTTGGATTTTCTTCCTCAAACTTGCGCTTTAAATACACGTATTCGTAAAGAATCTCGTCAAAATTTTCGTATCCAAAAATCTTGTGGACTTTGGTTATTCGCCATTGCTTTATGTTGTCAACGTGCGGGTACGGAAGCCAAAAGAGGCGTTTTGAAAAATGGCGGACCACCGTGTCCTTGTAGAGGAACTTTTGGTCGTTGAAGCGCTGGCTAAGCACCTTTTGCTTGGTTGTGCTAAGGATTATCGCAGACTCGTCCGCGAACAAAAGCTTTTTGGTCTTTATAAAGCCGCGGGCCTTTTGCAAAAGTCCTGTCTTTTTGCATTCCTCAAGGTTGAACAGGATGACGCCGGCGTTGATGAACTTTCTCCTAAAAAAGAGAATTATCTTTCCGTAGTGGTCGCGGGCGGCCGCGTATTCGTAGCCAGTGACGTCCGTGTCCCACAAGAGCCTTATGTCGCGGTTAAAGAGCAAGTCGATGTCCAGGTACAAGAGCTTTTTGGGCATGTCGGGAACCAAGTCGGCCAAAAGCCTTATGAGCGTGTAGGGGGAGCAGTAGCACTGCTCGTTGGGGCAGCCGCCGAACTCCTTTTCGTAGATTTGGGTCACGTCGATTTTTGTCACGCGGTTTTGTTTGTTGTATGTCTTTGCAGTTCGCTCCAAAAACTGAACCATTGCGTCGCTTATGCAAGTGTACTCTGGCTTTACGCGCGAAAGGTCCATCGTAAAAATGTAAAAGTTGAAGGGCTCGTCGGTCGTTGTCTTTTTTAGGAGCGAGAGCATGCAAGTCAGGATTCCGTCAAAAATCTTTGAGTTTCCGCAAAACAAAATGTCAATCATCGCTTTTTTCCTTTTTTATGTATTGAATCAATTCAACGTCGCTGTTTAGGCTGCGCGCCTTCATCGCCTCGTAGACTTTGTTTCGCAAGTCTTGGCGCGCTTCTTTGCTTGGCAAGTTTTGGTCGGCAAAAAATGGGCCGTCAAGGTATGTGACAATCCTTGGATTTTTTGAAAAGCGCCTTTTTTGGTAAGTGTTGGTAAAGCAATAAACCGGCGCCTTGAATTGCAAGGGATACCTAAAGGACACGTCGGTAAAGGGGCGGATCTTTGTGTAAAAGGGCCAGATGTGCGCCTCGGGGTAAATGCAAATGGCCTGCCTTTCTCCGACGCGCCTTTTTAGAATTTCCATAAAGTTTTTTGCCGCGCCAAGATTGTCGGGCAGGGGCAGGGCTCCCAAAATTCTTGTCTTAAGCCCCAGTCCCGGTATGGAGACGTTGTTTGCGTGGACAATCACGTAGACGCCCTTTGGGAAGGCGACAAAGGTCGGAATCAGCGCGTCGGCGATCGGATTTGTGTGGTTGGCAAAGATGAACATGGGGCCTTTTGGGCATTTTTTGAGCGCGGCGCGGTTGACGATTTTGTGCCTGTATTTTAGCTTGAGCCAAAGCCAGGCGATGGGCATGGCGAATATTCTGTACCAAAAGAGGCGGCGGACGTTCCACCAAAGGCCGCTTGTTCCGTAGTCGTAGTTTTGGTCTATCGGAATGGCCTTGATTTGCATTTCTGAAAATTCGTCGTTAAGTTCGTCTGAGTAGTAGATGATCCGCTTTTGTTCTTGCCTGGCTTTTTTCATACGCGCACTCTATCATTTTTTTTGGAAAAAGTATACACTATGCCTTATGAAACGCAACGCGATTTTTTATGTTGTTTTTGCCGCGCTTTTGTCGCTGCCGCTTTCTTTTGCGGGCGCCGAAATTTCTTTGGACGCGCAAAAAAGCGTGGACGACTTTATGACCCTCAGAATGAAGATCGCAGGCCTTAGTCCTGACAAGGCGCTTGAGCAGGTTGAAGGCTTTGAAAAAAAATTGGCGATTGATTCAACGTTCAGCCAAGAAGAGGACAGGCTGGTCTTGGTAAATTTTATCGTGATGGAAAAATACAATTTTTTGCGAAAGCAAAAGGGAACCAAGGACCAGCTCAAAAAGCTTCTTAAGGAATTAAAGGAAAGAAACGAGGCTTGGTTTAAAAACAATCCGGACAAAAAGGCGGGCAAATGGCTTTTGGCCACCAGCGCCGACGTCACTTCTTGCTACATGTCTTATTCGCTTTCGGAAGTGATTAAAAGCGGAATGTCCTTGCGCGACAAGTACAAGAGCGCAGTGGAGCTTGCGCCTGACTTTTCTTACGGCTGGAACAATTTGGGCCAATGGTATTACTGGGCGCCTGGCATCAACGGAGGCAGCGACAAAAAGGCGGGCGAGGCTTTTGAGGCCGCCGTCAAATGCGCCAAGACCAAGGCCGAAAAATTTTTTGCCTGCGTTTTTTATTCGCAATTTTTGTTCGAAAAAAAAGACAAACAGCGTTCGGCCAACTTTCTTGACCAAGCAGAGGAGCAGGATCCGCAAAATCCCTACATAGCCTTTATGCGAAAGATAAACGCCGACGGCGACTCTTTTTTTGAATGGAACAAAAAACATTCGCAAATGGATAATGACAAAAAATAATAAAAGCGATAGGATTGAGACATGAATTTTCCGCGAGTATTTTTAAAGAAGAACGAAGAGAAAGAGATAAAGGGCGGCTTTTTGTGGGCCTTTGACAACGAGCTTGGCCGCGTAAAGTATTTTGAGGGCAACGAGTGGAAGGAATGCCAGTTTGTCCTCAAGGAGTCGGATGGCGTTCAAGACCAAAAAGGGGCGGCCTTTCCGATAAAGGACGGAGAGCTTGTGGAGCTTTACACAAACGCCGGCGCTTTTTTGGCAAGCGGAATCTTTAACCGCGCGTCAAAAATCACAGTCCGCCTTTTGGGAGCGGAAAAGGCCGAGCAAATTGACGCTGACCGAAGCGATTACATCTTTAAAAAAATTTACGACGCGCTCAATTTGCGCAAGATTCACTTTGACGCGGGCGACTCCTACAGGCTGGTCTTTGGCGAGGCCGACTTTTTGCCGGGCTTTATTTGCGAGCGCTATGTTGCCGAGGGCGGAAAGGTTTATTTGCTGGTCCAATTTTTGTCCCTGTCGTGCGAAGTTTTTAGAAAGGAAATCATCGCCGCGCTCGAAAAAGCTTGCGAGCCCTATGCCATTTACGAACGAAGCGACGCGGACGTTCGATTAAAGGAAGGCTTGGAATTGAAGAGCGGCTGGATAAAGGCGCCAAAGGGCGGGGCGGGCGAGGGCTCGGCCACAATAACGATTGTCGAAAATTCCGTCCGCATACAAGTTGACATGGCTAACGGCCAAAAGACCGGCTACTTCCTTGACCAAAAATTCAACAGAAAGGAAATCTGGAAGTACTGCCATGGAAAGACCGTCTTTGACGCATTCAGCCACACAGGCGCATTTGGGCTCAACGCCTTTTTTGCAGGAGCCAAGAGCGTCGTTTGCGCCGACATTTCGCAGGACGCGGTGGACTTGATAAACACAAACATCAAGTTGAACGGCGCGGAAAAAGTTGTGTCAGCCGTTTGCGCCGACGTGTTCGACTTGCTCAAAAAGTACGAGGCCGACGGACAAAAATTTGACGTGATAATACTGGACCCGCCGGCCTTTACAAAGAGCGCCAAGATGATAAAAAAAGCCTACGGCGGCTACAAGGAAATAAACTTGCGCGCGATGCGCATTCTTGTTCCCGGAGGAATTTTGGTCACTTGCTCTTGCTCGCACTTTTTTGACGAGACCAACTTTTATTCGATGCTCGCCGCCGCCGCAAGCGACAGCCACCGTCGCGTCCAAATTTTGTCCAAGGGCGGCGCCGCTCCCGACCATCCGGTCTTGCTGGGCTACCCCAAGAGCGAATACCTAAAGCGCGCCATCTGCAAGGTCCAATGATGTACAACTGCGTCGTTCTCCTTGGCCCAACCGCCGTCGGAAAGACCGCAATCGGCGTCCGCCTTGCCGCAGCGCTTGGCGGAGAAATAATCTCCGCCGACAGCCGCCAAGTCTACAAGGGCTTGGACATCGGAAGCGGAAAGGACTTGGCCGACTACGTTCTTGACGGAAAGCAAATTCCCAACCACTTGATTGACGTTTCCGATTTAAGCCAAGAATACTCTGTCTTTTTGTACCAAAAGGACTTTTACAAAACATTTTCGGAATTGAAGGCGCGCGGCGTTTTGCCGGTTGTTGTCGGGGGGAGCGGAATGTACGTTGACGCCGTTGTCCGCGGCTACGACTTGGTTCCAGTTCCTGAGAACAAGGGGCTGCGTGCCGAGCTTGCAAAAAAATCTTTGGAAGAATTGGGAAAAATATTGCTGGACCTAAAAGGCGGCTCGCTCCACGTTCCCCGCGACTTGCTTGAGCGCGAGCGCGTCGTCAAGGCGATTGAGATAGAAACTTTTGTTCAAAGCCCCCAATGCGAGGCCTTTAAAAAATCCTTGCCGCCGCGGCCCGACATCCGCCCGCTCATTTTGGGAACAACCCTGCCGCGCGAACTCTTGCGCGCAAACATCGCCCGCCGCCTTGACCAGCGCCTCGAAGAAGGAATGGTTGAAGAAGTGCAAGGCTTACATGAAGAAGGCGCCTCTTGGGAGCGCTTGGAAAAGCTTGGCCTTGAGTACCGCTTTGTTTCAGAATTCTTGCAAGGAAAGTATTCCAGCCAAAAAGAAATGCGCGACCTCTTATGCACGGCCATCTGCCAGTTTGCGAAGCGCCAGGAAACTTGGTTTAGGGGAATGGAAAAGAAGGGCGTAAAGATTAATTGGCTTCCGCTGGAGGGAAGCGTGGAAGAAAAAGTTAAGGCCGCGATGGAGATTATCGCGGCCTGTGGTGTTGGAGATTAAGCGCTGATCGCTTCGACGGCCATGTCTTTGACTTTTGTAAGATAGCCGGTGCGGACGCAGCTTTCAAAGAGCGACTTTGAGATGTAGTCGGTCTTGATTTCGTTGTAGCCGTCTTGGTCGCGAACGATGCGGACCACATAGCCGTCTTCAACCTCGCGAACTATAGTCATGTAGTCGTTTGCTTTTCCAATGCTTTTCAATGTATAGGTTCCCATTTTTTCCTCCTATTCAATCTTAAATCAAAGCATAAATAAGTCTTGCCAATTACAAGGCCTAACACTATAATTGTCGGATATGGGGAAAAATAGTTTAGCGCTTTTTTGCGACGCGCACTTTCATTTGGTTCCGTCTTTTGACGCTTTGGGGGAACAGGCCTCTTGCGCCTTTCGGGCTGTCACCGCCGCCCACTCGCAGGAAGAATTTTTTCGGCAGGAAGAATTTGTTAATAAGTTGAACGGAGCCGCAAACCAAAACGATGGCAAGTCCAAAAACGCCGCGCTTTCTTTGGCTTGCGACCAGTCTTGCGCGCCGCGCCTTCTTCAATCTTTTGGACTGCACCCTCAGGAGCCGCTTTTGCAAAACCTTGACTTTTTGGAAGGCCTCTTGCGCGAGGGCCGCGTCCAAGCGGTGGGCGAGTGCGGCTACGATTTTTTTACCAAAGAATTTTCTGACAAGGCGGCCGCGCAAGAAAAGGCTTTTGCCGCGCAAGTGGAATTGGCCGCGCGCTACAAGGTTTCCGCTATTGTGCACGCGCGAAAGGCTATGGATAAAATTTTTGCAAGCGCGGTCGCTCTCAAAAAAGTTCCCGTCGTGGTTTTCCATTCGTTTGCCGGAACGCCCGCGGACGCGCGCTCGCTTTTGGACAAGGGAATCAACGCGTATTTTTCTTTTGGAAAGCCGCTTATGAACGGCGCAAAAAAGGCCATCGCTTGCGTCCGCTCGCTTCCAATCGAGCGCCTGCTTTTTGAAACTGACGCGCCTTACCAAACCTTAAAAGGCGAGCTTGCCACAAGCCCGGCAGAGATCGCCGACGTTTACCAGGCGGCATTTGAGATTCGCGCGGCGGGAGTTCCCTTTGAGGCTCGCCCGTCCTTCGCCGACTTTGCCGCCGCTATTGAGAGCAATTTTAATAGCGCTTTCGGGCTTCGTTGACTTCTTGCAAGCACTTTTGGTAGGCCGCGCAAAAGTCGTCGGCCAGAGCGGCCATCTCTTGCGGGCTTCTTTGGCTTGCGTCGGGCTGGACTTTTGAGCGCAAAATGTCTTCCAGCGTTTGCGCAATGTCTCCGATTTTTTTGGCGCCGATTTGGTAGGACGCGCCCTTTGTTCTATGCACGATTTTTGCCGCGGCCTCAAAAGATTTTTTTTGAAACAGCGCTTTGAGCTCCGTCGGGTCGAATTTGTTTTCGTCCACGTAAGCGTCAAGCAGCATTTTGTATAAGTCCTTGTCGCCGTCCAAAAATGAGAGTCCTTCGTTTTGGTCTAAGTATTCCGCCATAATATGCATTATAGACCTAAAATCATTTTTGCGCTAGAATGGAAGCGATATGAAAGTTTTAAAAATAATTTTTTTGCTTGACGCGGTTTTTGCGGCCCTTTTTTCGTTGGCCAACTTTTATTTTGGCCTTGACGTCGCGGCCTTTGCCTTTCCGCTGGCAATTCTTTTTAACGGGGCTCTTTTTCACCATGTTTATGCAGGTCTTTTAAAAAATCCTTCGCGAACGAATTTTGGTTTGGTAAAAAAGCTTTTTCAATACCAGCCCTTCGCGCACTTGGTCGCCTTTATTTTGCGCCGCGCCGGCCAAACGGGAACGTCTTTTGTTTATGACGTTTTTTCCGTTTGCTTTTGGCTCTTTTCCTTTGTTTTTTCTTTGGCGGCCTTGCGCTTGATTTCTGACAAAAGCCTAAAAAAAATAGCTCCGGACTGGCTTGAATTTTCCAAGCCCAAAAAGCGCAAGGGCGGCGCGTGGCTTTGCTTTGAACTTTTGGATTGGGCGGACGCGCTTGTTCAGGCCGTCTTTATGGTCTTGCTTTTCCAAATTTTCTTTTTTCAGTTTTACAAGATTCCGTCCGAATCTATGGTCTCCGAGCTTTTGATAAAGGACCGCTTGATGGTTTCCAAAATCACTAGCGGACCAAAGTTCCCGCTTACAAGGGTGGGGCTCCCGACGCTCAAAAAATACAAGAGGGGCGACATCGTAGTTTTCAGGAACCCTCACTATTCCAGCGGAAGAAAGGACGAGGTCAAGTCGGTCGTCTCTGAATTGGTTTACATGCTTACGTTCACCACGGTCAACTTGAACGTCGACGCAAACGGACAAGTCAAGGCTGACCCCCTCGTAAAGCGCTTGGTAGGCGTTCCCGGAGAGCAGCTTATGATGGTCAATGGCGTTCTCTATTCGCGGACAAAGGATTCTCCGAACTTCGCTCCCGTCGCCGAAGACGCCAAGTGGGCCAACTACAACCTCAACGAAAAAAGCCCCGAGCTAAAAAAGATGATACAAGAGTTCCCCATAAACCAAGAGGGCTATGAGGAAATGCTGGCCTTTGAAAAAGAGCGCGACTCGATGGACATAAGCGCCGCCAAAAAAGAATGCGCCCAAATAGCCGGCGCCTTTGCCAAAATGTCCGGAGGCCTTGCGCAAGTTCCCGCAAAAAAAGACTTGCTCTCGGCTAACGACCTTTTTGAATACAACATGATGCGCGACAACTATTCGCTGACCACAAAGCTCATGGCGGCAGGGCGGGAGGGCGCCGCTTGGTTCAACGCCTTTATGACCGATTGGATCAAGGAATCCGAGCCAAAAATCAAGGACGGCCTTTACGGCGGAGACTTGTATTCGGACTCAAACTTTAGGCTCAACTTGATGATCAAGCTTTGCGTGGGAAAATTTGTCTTGAGAAATTTGCAGTTGATCGCAAAGGAGCTTCCTTATTCGAACATGGTGGACGATCCCCAAATCAGGGAACTGTGGGACCGCGCCCAGCTTTTGCAAAGCTACATAAACTATCTTGACCGCCGCAACATGCCGGTCTTTCCCGCCAACCAAGCCGACGGCACTCCCAGTTACATTCCTGACGACTGCTACTTTATGATGGGCGACAACCGCTTCAATTCTTTGGATATGAGGCACAGCTACGATGAACGGCTTGTTCCGCTTACTGCTTTTGACAATTATTCAGTCTATTACTATACGAATATGGAGCCGCAGTGCGTCGGCCAGGGCAAAATTTTGGGCACAACCGAATTCCGCTTTTGGCCCAAAGGCCGCATAGGACTATTGAAGTAAATCGTTCTTTGTGATATTATCGTAATATTATGATAGTAGACAAAATATTGACCGCGATTTTTGGCTCCGCCAACGACCGCGAAGTAAAAAAATTGCGCCCGATTGTCGCGGCCATCAACGCCCGCGAAGAATGGGCCGCCTCCCTCAAAGACGAAGACTTTGCAAAACAGACAAAAATATTCAAGGAAGCGCTCGCTTCGGGAAAAACTTTGGACGACATTTTGGTCGACGCTTTTGCCTTGGCCCGCGAGGCGGCCAAGCGCGTTTTGGGCGAGCGGCCTTACGACGTTCAGCTGATGGGCGCCTTGGTTCTTCACTCAGGAAGAATCACCGAAATGAAAACCGGCGAAGGAAAGACCTTGATGTGCGTCGCCGCCGTTTACCTCAACTCGCTTAGCGGAAAGGGCGTTCACATCGTAACCGTCAACGACTACCTTGCCGAGCGCGACGCCGCTTGGATGCGCCCTGTTTACGGCTTGCTTGGCCAGACTGTCGGAACCATTCTTTCAAACATGGACAACGACGCCCGCCGCGCCGCTTACGCCTGTGACATCACTTACGGAACCAACAACGAATTCGGCTTTGACTATTTGCGCGACAACATGGTCGTTGACCTTTCAAACAAGGTTCAGCGCGGTTTCAACTTTTGCGTTGTCGACGAAATAGACTCAATTTTGATTGACGAGGCGCGAACTCCCCTTATCATAAGCGGAGCGGGCGAGGACGACACATACAAGTACCACGAAGTCGACAAGTACATCAAGGAACTTACCGAAGTGCCCAAGGATCCCAAGACCGGCGACTATCCCGACGAAGTTCAGATGACTCCCGAAGAGCGCGCCGCCTTGCCGGGCGACTACACGCTTGACGAAAAGTCAAAGCGCGTTTCGTTCACCGACAAGGGAATGAACCACATCGACGCGATTTTGCACCAGCACAACTTGATTCCCGCGGGAACGACAGTTTTCGATTCAGAAAATTTTGAGTTTGTCCATTACTTTACCCAAGCCTTGCGCGCCCACACGCTTTACCATATCGAAGTCGACTATTTGGTAAAAGACGGACAAGTTTTAATCGTCGACGAGTTCACCGGCCGCGTTTTGGAAGGCCGCCGTTACGGAGACGGCTTGCACCAGGCGATTGAGGCCAAGGAGCATCTTAGAATCGCCCAGCGCAACCGCACGATGGCGACAATCACGTTCCAGAATTTCTTTAGAATGTACACAAAGCTTTCGGGCATGACCGGAACCGCGGCCACCGAAGCGATAGAGTTCAACAAAATCTACAAGCTTGACGTTGTGGCCATTCCCACAAACCGCCCCGTTGCGCGCAAAGACGAAAACGACGAGGTTTACCTCAACGAAAGCGACAAGTGGGAAGCGATTTGCAAAGAAATACAGGCGGCCCGCGAAAAAGGCCAGCCGGTTTTGGTCGGAACGATTTCGGTAGAAAAGTCCGAGCGCCTTAGCGCCTTGTTGACCAAAAAAGGAATTCGCCACGAAGTCCTCAACGCCAAGAACCACGCTCGCGAAGCGGCCATCATCGCCGAAGCGGGTGCCAAGGGCGCGGTGACAATCGCAACCAACATGGCCGGCCGCGGAACCGACATCAAGCTTGGCGGCAACCCCGAGATGCGCGCCCGCAAGCGCGCCGGAACCGAAGCCACAAAGGAACAGTACGAGGCCGCGCTCGCTATAGAAAAAGAGCAGTGGAAAAAAGACTACGAAGAAGTCCGCAATCTTGGAGGCCTTTACGTAATCGGCAGCGAGCGCCACGAAAGCCGCCGCATCGACAACCAGTTGCGCGGACGCTCAGGCCGCCAAGGCGACCCCGGCCGCTCAAAGTTCTACATATCAATGGACGACGACCTTATGCGACTCTTTGGCGGAGAGCGCATGAAGAACATTATGACCCGCATCGGAATGCAGCCAGGCGAGCCCATCGACCATCCGATGCTCAACAGGGGAATCGAGCGCGCCCAGCACAAGGTTGAGGAGCGCAACTTTGAAATCCGTAAGCATCTTCTTGACTACGACGACGTTCTCAACGAGCAGCGCTCCGTCATTTACGAACAGCGCGACGCGATTTTGGCCGACAACGATTTGAGCGGCCGCGTGTTCAACAACGCCAAGGATTTCTTGACCGACTTGTTCGCCCAATACGGAAAGAAGGGCAACGAAAAGGAAATCGGCGAGGAAGTCAAGAACGTCTTTGGCTTGCAGCTTCCGCCCGAGCGCCTTAACATCGACGCGATTGAGGCCGAGCTTCAGAACGACATCACGCAAAAAGAGGCGCTTGTCGGAAAAGAAAACCTCAACATGTTCATCCGCTACCAATACATTCAGGTCATCGACAAAAAGTGGCTTGACCAATTGGAGTCTTTGGAAGCCTTGCGCGAGGCGGTGAGCCTGCGCAACTACAGCGGAAAGAATCCTTTGACCGAATACAAGATTGACGGCTTCAACATTTTCTACGACGCGCTTGACTCGATTAGGCAGACAATAATCTCCCGCTTGTTCAAAGTCCGAATCCAGCTTAGCCCCGAAGCCTTGGCCGAGCGCCAGAGGCAGCAAGAGGCGGCCCGCATGAGCGCCCTCAACGCGCGCCACGACGAAACAGGCCAGAACTTTGGCGCCGCTCCGGAGGCCCGCGCCAGCGCCTTTGACGGAGACGCGGCCCGCAGGCAGGCGGCGGGCGGAGCCATGCAAAAGAGCAGGCAGAGCGCTTCGGTCACGGTCAGGAGAACGATTCCCAAAGTTGGAAGAAACGACCCCTGTCCTTGCGGAAGCGGAAAAAAATACAAGCAGTGCCATGGCCGTAATGAATAGAATTTTCTGCGCGCTCGCAATTTTTTCTTCTCTTTTAATTTTTTCTTGCAAAAAAAACGCGAGCGTGGCCAGCGTAAAAAGACAGGAACTGTTTTCGCTCAAGTACGGCTCGTTTGAAGACCAATTGAACATGGCCGGCGGCTTGAACGCCACGGGCGCGGTAAACACGGCCATCGCAATGCGGGACGGTTTTTTCTACGTTTCAAACGGCGAGTCAAAAAAGATTTTGGAGCTCAACTCTTACGGCGACTTGTTGACCCTTTACCACAATCCCGAGACAAATCCAACGCCGCTTTTTGACGATTCGGATTCGCGCCAGTCTTCTTCTAAAAATGTCAGCACAAGAAAAACTGTCGAGTATCCCTTCAACGCGCCGTCCTTGTTGGCCTTGGACTCAAGCAAGTACATTTACGTCGCCGAAACCCTTCCCAAAGAAAGACAGGAGACAGGCGACAACAAGATTCTTTTGCAGGTAGTCTTGCGCTTCAACTCTTCTTCGTTTGTCGACTACATCGGCCAGCAGGGAGTTGGCGGAACTCCGTTCCCCTATATACGAAACATTTATGTGACCCAGGACGATTGCCTTGTTGTGGTTTGCGTCGTCAACGAGGGCTTTGAAGTCTTTAGATACAATCCGCAAGGCTTTCCTCTGTCGGACACTTTGATAAAGTATTCCGACGCTCCCGAGTATGGCGAGTCAAAGATGGGTGTCACAAAATACGCCGAGATTGAGAACGTAATTCCCGATCCTTCGTCCGACCGCTTGTTCGTAAAGGCGGATTACTACGAAACTTCTATCGACGTTTCAAGCAAAGTGCAGAACGGAATTTCCGATCCGGTCAGCGTTGTCTTTCCTTATGACTTGAAGAAAGGAACGTTTGGAACGGGAATCGAGATTCCTCCGTACGAAGAGACAATATCGGACGGCTTTTCAAAGCAAATTTACAAGTTGCCTTACGACATGATTGGCGCCACAAAGAACGGCTGGCTCTTTTTTACAATCGCGCTTGATTCTGGCTGCATGGTTCAAATGCTCAACTTGGAGTCGGGGCGCGTGATAAGAAGGCAGCTGAACTTTGACGCCGCCAGCGTCGTTTACAGCTCTTACTCTTTGAGCGACACAGGAATCGTCAGCGCTCTCTTGGCCGAACGCGACAAGGCCAAAGTTGTTTGGTGGCGGACAGACACCCTTGTGGACCAGTAATCTTGGGGAGGAGGGGAAATGGCATTTTACGACAACATTCCTGAAACCAAGTCCGCCGACGGAGAAAACGGTTCCGACGACATGGTTTTTCGCTACAGCCGCGAGGAACGGATAAAGCGCGCTCCAAAAATTGTCCAAGACTTTTATGCCGGAAAGATGAATCCAACAAAAGGGCTTTTTAAGGTTTTGGTTGCCACTAAATTCAACCGCTTTATGCTTTTTACCGTGGCCCTTTGCTTTGCTGTGGTTTTAATCGTCAACACTTTTAGCGCCAGGCCCAATTTGGCCGCCGCCGCCGGCTTTGAGCTTGAGCTTAGCGCCTTTTGCTATGACGAGAGCGTTTACGCTCAAATAAAAATTCATCCGCTAAAGAAAAGCCTTAAGGACAAAAACTTTCCGATTGACCAATACATAAAAGACCAAGAAAAAGCGACGGCGGTTTTTAATTTTGTTGACGTTGACGGCCAATCTTTGGATAAAATTCAAAAGTCCGCCGAAATTGAAAAAAACGCGTTTTTTTTAAGGACAAACAGTCCGGATTATGATATAATTAAAGTAGAGGCCAGCGTGGATATTTTGGGGCAAAAAGTTGATTTGACTTCAAACGTCGCGCGGCGCGAATAAAAAAAAGGCAGGTTCTTATGGCCCAGTTTTATTGCTTGTCGGTTTTGTTGAGCATTTTGTGCGGCTTGATTTTGATTTACAATCAAGACGAAAATTTTGACGACGCTTCCTTTGGTGAAGGAGCGGAGGGAACGGAAAAAAAATCCATTCCCGGTCTTGAAAAAATTCAAGAAGGAATCGCGGGAGAGTCGCTTTTTTCAAATCCGACTTTTAGGCTTGTGTGCGGCGCCCTTTGCTTTGTCACTGGCTTTGTGATTTTCTTTGT
>JAFZLA010000096.1 GCA_017551705.1 Treponema sp. | reverse complement strand
CAGTTGGGCTCCGTTGGCGCGAGCGGTGACTTAACTCCGTTAAGTTACGTGGCCGCCGTAATTATGGGCCAGCGAAAAGTTTATTACAAAGGAAAAATAGTTCCGACGATGAAGGCCTTTAAAGCGGAAAAGATTGAGCCGCTTTTGATTGAGGCAAAAGAAGGCCTTGCGATTATGAACGGAACCAGCGTCATGACCGCCGTCGCCTCGCTTGCCATAAAAAAAGCGGAGCGGCTTGCAAAGATTTCCGACTTTCTTTCCGCCGTCACAAGCGAAATTACCAGAGGAAAAGATACGCCCTTTGTCGCCAAAGTCAGCCAGCTTAAAAACCACAAGGGCCAGTCCGAAAGCGCGGCTTACATTTACAAGATTGTAAAAAATTCAAAGCGCGTTTACAAATACGAGGAATTCTTAAAGACTCAAATCGAAAAGCTTGACGGAAGAACATTTGTCAAGCAGTCGAACAAAAATAAAATTCAAGACCGCTACTCAATCCGCTGCGCGCCGCAAATCAACGGCGTTTACCGCGACACGTTGGCAATGGCGCGGCAATGGATTACCGAAGAAATAAATTCCGCCAACGACAATCCGCTTGTTGACATTGACGCTGGCCGCGTTTACAACACCGGAAACTTTTACGGCGGCCACATTTGCGCCGCTTGCGATTACATGAGAACGGCTCTTGCAAACATTTCCGACCTTTCGGACAAGCAGGCCGAAATTATCATCGACGGAAAGTTCAGCGGGCTTCCGGACAACTTGACTCCGCGCATTAAAGACACGGACCCGCGCGCCGGATTGCGCCTTGGCTTTAAGGCCGCTCAAATAACAATCAGCGCCATTCGCGGCGAAGTCCAAAGCTACTGCTATCCGATAAGCGTCACCAGCGCTCCCACCGAGGCGATCAACCAAGACAAGGTGAGCATGGGAACGATCAGCGCGCGAAAATTTGCCGAGCAAATCGATTTGGTTTACTTGCAGTTCGCCACCCACTTGCTGGCCGCCGTCCAAGCGGTCGACCTTGCCGGTTACGACGACTTTAGCCCCTTTACAAAAGAAGTTCACGATGCAGTTAGAAAGATGAGCAAGATTGTTAAGGACGACCGCCCGCTTGACGCGGAGGCGACTAAGGTTGCCGAATGGTTAAAGACAACGGAACTTTTCGCCTAATCTTTTTCGGCCACGCGGTAGTCCCAGTTGTGCTTGGGGTAGCGGCCTTTCATCTCTTTGCAAATCTCGGGCCAGGCGCCTGTCCAAAAATTTTCCAAGTCGCTTGTGATTTGCAAGGGCCTTCGCGCGGGCGAAAGCAATTTTAGCAAAACGCTCTGCCCCATAATTTTTGGCGTCTCAAAGCAGCCAAATATTTGCTGGATTATTATTTCTATTGTGGGAACGACTGTCTCGCCGTCAACGTAAACGACTTTAACATTGCGGCCATTTTGCAGCGCGATTCGCGACGGAACTTTTTGCTCCACCGCCGCTCCGTCGTAAAAATAGTAAAGCGCGTCGTAAACTTCTTGAGCCGTTATTTTGTTCGCGGTTAAAAATGGAGCCAGCCATTCGGCCGCGTTTTGCGAAAGCCAGTCTTTGCTGAATTTTTTTTCACTGAAATTATTTTCAGTATTCGCGACGGAACTGTTGGCAAGCCCAAAACTGGGGCCGGACTTTTGGTCTTGCAATCTTTGCTCATAAAATTTAAGTTTTGTCAAAAATGTTTTTGTCCGCTCGTCAAGCGGAAGCGAGTCAAAGCCGTTTTTGGCCACCGCGGAACAAAGCGCGATTTTTGCGTCCTGAGGCTCGGGCTTGAGCGCTTTTTGTTCAAGAATTATTTTTCCGTATTGGGTTAATTGCGTTTTTGTCACTTTGCCGTTTTGAATGTCGCAAACGATTTTTGTTTGGGCGCGCGACATGAGCCAATCTTGCAGCTGAACGGAATCCAGCGCCTTGTATGAGTAGATGGCGCCTTGCGAGCTTCCCGCGTCCGCTTCGACGGCCACTATCCATTCGGGGCTTGCGCCGCCCTTGTAGTCCTTGAGCTTTGCCAGTCTGCCCGATGGAAATTGGTATACACCCGCATCATCAGTCCGCCGCGCCAACCGGTCGGGAAAGCCCGCCAACAGCGGTTCGGAAATTGTTGGCAAACCAAAAACGTCCGCCGCCCCGCTTGCGCTCGTTTCCGGGCAGCCCGCCCTTTCAGCAGCCCCGATGTTTTGCAAGCCTTTAAATTGCGCGCGGACTTCTTGCAG
The DNA here is from genome assembly GCA_017551705.1 of Treponema sp. Lineage (GTDB taxonomy): Bacteria > Spirochaetota > Spirochaetia > Treponematales > Treponemataceae > Treponema_D. The sequence continues at coordinate 4,315 of JAFZLA010000096.1, read as the reverse complement.
GCGCCGCTCTAAATTTAGAACAAATTTTTTTTGCAAGGCAGGCGCTGATTCCTTGTATTGCGAAAATGGCAGGACAAAAGCGGCGCCCCCAAAAATTGCGGCGCAGCCCAAGCGGGGACCAATTCCTAACCTTAACGCCGCCCGCCCCAGCTCTGTAATCTGGCCGTCGTTGTCCAAGCAGTTTAATAGCCGCAATAACTCGCGCGCTGTGACCCATCCGGACGGGGCGGGCGGGTCCAGCCATTCAAGCGCGGCGGGGTCCTTGGCTCCCCATTCGGCGCATTCCAAAAGCAGTTCGCTAAGGTCGCTTCTTAAAATTTCGGGAACGGAATCTTTTTGCCGCGGCTCGTTTTGGCTCCACAAGCGGACGCAAATGCCTTCTTGCGTTCGTCCAGCGCGGCCCGCCCGCTGCGCCGCCGAAAATTCCGACTCAGGCATTGTGACCAAATGCGCGGCTCCGACATTGTTGTCCATCACGCTCACGCGCGACAGACCGCAATCGATTACGCAAACAACGTCGGGGATTGTAAGAGAGGTCTCCGCAATCGCGGACGAAAGAATTACGCGCGTAACGCCGGCCGCGGCGGGAGACAAAATCTTTTTTTGCTCGTCAAACGAAACGGAGGAATGCAGGCGCTCGATTTGAATGTTGCTTTGCGCCGCGTCCAAGGCAAGGTCGCTCAGTTCGGAATAGGCCTTGTTTATTTCGTAAATGCCCGGCAAAAAGACCAGCAGCGAGCGGCCGGCAGTTTTGGCCTTTGAACCAGCAATCTCCGCCAGCGCGAAGCGGACCGCGGCCGCCAGCGACAGTTCCGGCTTGTAAAAGAATTGTACGGGGAAAGTCCGGCCCGGGATTTCCAAAACGGGCGCGGCGTTTATGGTCTTGTCACCATTCCCAGTCGCGCAAAACTGCGCAATCCGCCGCGCGTCGATTGTCGCCGACATTATGACAACAAACAAGTCGTCGCGCAGCTGCATCGCTTCCTTTAAAAAAGCGAGCGCCAAGTCCGCGTTGATTGAACGCTCGTGGAACTCGTCAAGGACAACGACGCTGGCGTCTTCAAGGCTTGGGTCGGCTTGCAGCCGCCGCGCCAAAATCGCTTCGGTCATCACCTCAAGCCGCGTCGAGGCGCAAGTTTTGTTTTCCAAAAATACTTTGTAGCCGGCGGTTTGACCTACTTGTTCGCCAAGCAATTCGGCGACGCGGCCTGCAACGTTGACCGCTGCAAGACGGCGCGGCTCAAGCATAAGGATTTTTTTGGGGAACTGTTCCAAGAGCGCCAGCGGAACGGCGGTTGATTTTCCCGCTCCAGTCTCGGCGGTTAAAATCAAAAAGCGCGACGGAGAAGATTTTAGGCCTGAGCAAATTTCATTTAGATGAGAATAAATCGGGAGCGACGTCAACTCTGGTGTGTGATTCATAATTGCGTTGACATTGCTCCCATTAATTTTACGCGAATTTTTGGATGTAGCCGACAAGCCAAATTACAAAGATAATTATTGGCAAAATCCAAGTAAAGTAAAAGCGCAGTTTGCTTGTAAGCTTCATTCCGTCGCCAGTGTTCACTTCGGCCTGGAAATTGTCAAAGCCCCAGCCTTTTTTAGAAGCGCAGAACAAAACATAGAACAAAGAGCCAAGCGGAAGCAAGTTGTTTGAAACGATAAAGTCTTCGATGTCTTGAATGCCGCCAATCTTTGGAATGCCCACTCCGCTCCAAATGTTGAATCCAAGCGCGCAAGGAATGGAAAGAATAAAGAGAGCGACGCCGTTAATCATGACGGCCTTTTTGCGGTCCCAGCCGAACATGTCAATCGTAAACGAAATGATGTTTTCAAAAACGGCGATTACAGTTGAAAGAGCGGCGAACGACATGAAGATGAAGAATATCGTTCCCCACAAGCGGCCAAGAGGCATTGAGTTGAAAATGTTTGGAAGCGTTACAAAAATTAGTCCAGGACCTTGTCCCGGTTCAACTCCAAAAGCGAAGCATGTCGGGAAAATGATCAAGCCGGACATGAGCGCCACAAAAGTGTCGAGCGCGATGATTGTGATTGAGCTTCCTGTGATGGCCTTTTCTTTTCCTGTGTAGCTTCCGAAAATCGCGATGGAACCGATTCCCAAGGAAAGCGTAAAGAAGGCCTGTCCCATGGCTGCAAAAACAACTTCGCCAAATCCAGACTCGAACATTTTTGCAAAGTCGGGTTTGAGATAGAATGCCAGTCCCTTTGAAGCGCCCGGAAGCATGACCGCGCGCACGACAAGCAAAAGCATCAAAACCAAAAGCGCGCTCATCATCCAAGTCAAAACATTTTCGACGCCGTTTTCCAAACCAAAGCGGCAAACATAAAAGCCCACGGCGACTACGACGAAAAGCCAGAAGATTTGTTCGCCGGGGTTGGACAGCATCGCGGGAAAAACCGACTCAACGCCGGCCGCGTCCAAGCCCGAAAAAACGCCGCTGGCGCTTTTTGCCGTGTACGAAAGCATCCAGCCTGCGACAGTTGTATAGAACATCATCAAAATGATGTTTCCCGCCGCGGCGAATTTGCCGATTATGTGCCATTTGCTTCCTTTTGGCTCAAGTTCGTTGAACGATTTGACGGCGCTTTTTCCGCTCGCTCTTCCAACGGCAAACTCGGCGAGCATGATTGGCAAGCCAAGAATCACCAAGAACAAAAGGTAAACAAGGACAAAGGCCGCTCCGCCATATTTTCCTGTGATAAAGGGAAAGCGCCAAACGTTTCCAAGTCCGATGGCGCAACCAGCCGAGGCCATGATAAAGCCGATTCTAGTCTTAAAATTCTCTCGCTTTTCCATAATAGATATATTCTAGCATAAGTTTCTATTTTGCGCTACAATAAATGTTATGAAAATCGTAATCGTAGGCGCCGGATTTACAGGCCGCCAGCTGGCAAAGAAGCTCATCAACGAAAGGAACGAAGTCGTTCTCATCGACAACTCGGAAGAAGTCGTTCGCCACGCTTCCAACTCGCTTGACTGCGATGTCAAAGAGATGGACGGAAACAATCTTGTAAATTTGGAAGAAGTCGGAATCGGAAAAGCCGACGCCCTTGTTTGCGTCACTTCCAACGACGAAGTGAACATGATAACTTGCTCGCTTGTCGATTCTGTTTACCCCGACATTTTGAAAATCGCGCGCGTGCGCAATTTTTCTTACTATATGGACACCGCCGCCGCCATCAAAAAGCACGCGGAGACTTTTAGCGGAAAGCACCGCCCACTTTATGGAATTGACTTTATGGTCAACCCAGACATCGAGGCCGCCGAAGCGGTTGTCCACGCGGTGGAAAGCGGCGCCGTGAGCGATGTCGTCACCTTTGAAAATTCAGAATACGAAATAAGCCGCATCACAATCGCGCAAGGATCGCCGCTTGCTGGCCAGCAATTAAAGAATGTCCGAAAGCTCACGTCAAAGCCTTTCCTTATAGCCTATGTTGAAAGCGGCGAAAAAACTTCGCTTCCAAGCGGAGCCACTCTTTTGAACGCGGGCGACAGCATTGGAGTTCTTTCTCGCAAGGAAGACATAGGAGACCTTTTGGCCTTGTGCGGAGCCAGCGTCGAGTCGCTCAACAAAATAGCGCTTGTCGGCGCGGGCCGCATCGGAACTCTTATCGCAGACCGTTTGATTAAAAAGCAGGACAATTCGTTTTTGTCAAAATTTTTTGGCAAGCGCGTAAAGGTTGGAAAAGACTTTGCCATCGTCGACCAAGACGATTCGTTTACAAAAGAAGCCAGCGAGCGATATCCAACCGCCCGCGTATTTAAAGGCGACATCACCGACGAAAGCTTTTTGCGCGAGGAAGGCTTGACCGAATACGACTTGGTGATTTGCGCCACCCACAACCGCGAGCTCAACATGGTTGTGGCCGCTTACTTGGAATCGCTTGGCGTCGGCCGTTCGGTAAGCTTGGTAGAAAGCTCGACATTCGCGCAAATCGCGCGCAAGCTTGGCGTTGACGTTCCGGTTCCCTTGCGCGACACGGTAGTAGATTCTATCATGAGCCACTTGCGCGGAAAAAGCGTCACAGGCATCCACACCGTCTCAGAAGGCCAGTTGGAAATTGTCGAGTGCGTTTTGTCGCCCAGCTCAAAGCTTGTCGGAAAAACTTTGCTGGACATTGCTAACCCTGGCGCTTTCCTTGTAATGCTTGAAAAAAAAGCGGGCGCGCAAAATTACGTCATTCCGATTGGAAGCACAATTCTAGACGCAAACGACCAGCTCATAATCATTTCGCTTGCCGAAGAGACCGAAAAAATTCTTAAGCTTTTTGGAGCGCAATCCTAATGAGTTTG
>JAFZLA010000095.1 GCA_017551705.1 Treponema sp. | reverse complement strand
CGGAGTCAACGCGGCCAGCAAATATTACTTTGGCCACGACGCCCGCAGCATAACGCCGGCCGAGTCGGCGATTTTGGTAATCCAGCTTTCAAACCCGGCCTTTTACAATCCCTTTGAGCACCCCAACCGCGCGATGGACAGGCAAAAGGACGTGTTGAACGCGATGGTCAGCGAAGGCTACATCACCCAAAAAGAAGCCGAAGAGTCTTTTGACAACTATTGGCTAAACTTTGACTTTTCGCGAACCGACACATCCGCCTTCTTTATGCGAGACGACAAGGCGCCTTGGTTTAGCGAATACGTTCGCCGCGAGCTGAGCGAAATGATTTACGGAGACGCCGACATTTATTCAAGCGGCTTGACGGTGAACACAACCGGAAACATCTTGCACTTGCAAACCGCGCAGCTTTTGATGGAAAAGCAAATCGCCAACGCAAACGCCAACTACAAGGCGCAGATGGCCTCAAAGCAAAAAGGCGCCTTTAGCACTTACATTCCGATGAGCGAATTGATCACCTTGATGTTCAACCTAAAGACACTCAAGATGTCAAAGCAGCTTGTCCAGTCTTCGGCCACAAAAGATTTCCAGACAAAGATAAATCCCTTGGTCGACATCGCCAGCCTTATGTTTGGCATCGACAACCTCAAGGTCGGAATCATCAACAAGGCCAACCGCTTGGCGCAAGAAAAAGCCAAGGCTCACACAATCGAAGGAACGATGGTCAACCTTGAGAACGACACAGGCTACATCACCGCTCTTATAGGCGGAAGCAAGTTTGACCAGTCAAACCAATTCATCCGCGCAAGCCAAGCGCGCGTGCAGCCTGGCTCCTCATTCAAGCCCTTGTACTTTAGCGCGGCGATAGACACGCCCGACTTTAACGCGGCCACAGCCATTCTCGACGCGCCTTACGAGTTCAAAGCCAAAGACGGAAGCAGCTATCTTCCCAACAACTACGGCGGAGCGTGGAGAGGAAACGTTTTGCTTTGGAGAGCCTTGGCGCTTTCTTTGAACATTCCCGCCCTTAAGATATTGGAAAAAGTCGGCTTTGACGCCGCCATCGACCGCTCCGTCGCCTTGCTTGGAATCCCGCAAAAGGAATTGCCAAGCCGCGCCTTTATTCCAGGCTTCCCCCTTGGACTGGGAACGGTCTCAGTGCGCCCAATCGAAATGGCCCGCGCCTACGCGATTTTTGCCAACGGCGGCAAAGCCATCACTCCCACGGCCATTCGCACTGTCGAAGACCGAAACGGAAACATCATCCTTAACATAGAGCGCGACGTTCACAACAACATGAAAAGGCCGACGCAAGTCATCACGCCGCAAAACTCTTTTATCATGACAAAAATTATGGAGCAAGGCCCAATCGTGGGAACGCTGCGCTTTGGATCGCAAAACCGCTCCAGCATGATAGAGCGAAGTTCCGGAGACCCGATGGGCTCAAAATTTGTTTACGTGGACAAAAAGACTGGCCAAGAATTCCAAATGCCAGTGGCCGGAAAAACTGGAACCACGCAAAACTGGGGCGACGCTTGGGCCATCGGCTACACGCCCTACTACACCTCCGCCTTTTGGTTCGGCTTTGACACGCCCGGAAACTCAATGGGCATGAGCGGAACCGGAGCCACTTTGGCAGGACCTCCGTGGGGCGACTTTATGAAAGTGATTCACAAAGACTTGCCGTACAAGGATTGGCCGCAACCGGAGGAAGGCGTTGTCAAAATCAACGTTTGCGCCGAGACAGGAAAGCTTTGCGCCGAAGGCTGCAGCCAAATCGCGCTTTGGTTCATGTCTGACAACGTTCCAAAAGAAGTTTGCGACCTTCACGGAGTTGGCCGCGTGAACACGGAAAAACGCGCCGAAGACATGTTGCAAGACGCGATGTACCAAACAGGATTTACGATGGACGACTTTATTGACGACAGCGATTTGCAGACCGGCTTGGACTTGGACTCAATCATTGACAACAGCGAAAAGCAAAGCGTCGACAGCCCCATTAATCTTGAAGACGGAAATTCTTTGATGGAGTGACCTGTGTTAGTAAGCATTAAGGACATCAAAGTCAAGAACCGCGTGCGCAAAGACTTGGGAAACCTAGAAGACCTCAAGGATAGCCTGCGCCGCTACGGCCTTTTAAATCCGATAACGTTAAATTCTAAATACCAGCTTATCGCGGGCGAGCGCCGCTTGGAAGCCGCCAAGGCGATCGGTTGGACCAGCATCAACGCAAACATCATCGACAACCTTACGCCGCTAAGCCAGCTAGAGATGGAGTTGGAAGAAAACAACCAGCGCAAGGAGTTCACCGACGAAGAGCTTATGGAAGGCTACAAGCGCTTGGCGCGCCTGCGCAATCCTAGCATTTTGCGCCGCTTGTGGAACGCCCTCTGCGCCTTCTTTGCCTGGCTGTTTAAGACAATTTTGTCCTGGTTCGGAAAGTAGGAACGACCAAGTCTATTTAAACACAACCCGCACAAATTTCTTTTTGCCGGCGCGAAGGACCAGCTCGCCGTCTTTGTCCAAGTCGGCTTCGTTCAAAACGCGCTTTACGTCGTTAAAGGTGGCCGCGTTGACGGCCGCTCCGCCCTGCTGGATCAAGCGGCGAATGTCTCCTTTAGACGCGCCGCCAATCTTGGCCGCAAAGAACAAATCGATGGCGCCGATTCCGTTTTGGATCAATGACTTTTCCATTTGAACAGTGGGCATGTCGTCCTTGTTGCCCTCTCCGCTAAAGGCCGCCTTGGCGCCGCTAACGGCCTTGTCGGCTTCTTCGGCTCCGTGCAAATCTTTGACAACTTCGTAGGCCAAAGTTTTTTGCGCGATTCTTGTTTCGGGAGCGGCCTCTTGCTGCTTGTAAATTTCTTCGATTTGCTCGCGGGGCAAGAAGGTGAACACCTTGAGGTATTCCAAAACCTTTGAGTCGTCGGTGTTGTAGAGGTGCTGGTAAATCTGGTAGGCGCTGGTCTTGGTCTTGTCAAGCCAAAGCGCGTTGCCTTCGCTCTTTCCGAATTTTTTTCCGCTGGCGTCAAGAATGAGCGGCATTGTAAAGGCGTAGGCCGCTTGGTTCAAAATCTTTCGGATCAAGTCAACGCCGGTTGTGATGTTGCCCCATTGGTCGCTGCCGGCAACTTGCATGATGCAGTTCTTTTCTTGGAACAAGTGCAAAAAGTCGTAGCCTTGCAAAAGCATGTAGGAGAATTCGGCAAAGGTGATTCCTGTCTCCAAGCGGCGGCGGATGATGTCTTTGTCAAGCATGTAGTTTATGTTAATGTACTTTCCGATGTCGCGCAAAAAGTTTAGGAAGGTGTAGCCTTTCATCCAATCGTAGTTGTCGACAAGCTCGGCTGTGGGAACCAAGCGCTGGATTTGGGCGCGGATTCCGTTTATGTTGGCGTTGACTTTTTCTTCGCTGATGATTTCGCGCTCGGCAGTGGGGCGCGGGTCGCCTATGCGGCCAGTGGCTCCGCCGCACAAAAGAACAGGCTTGTGGCCGGCGTTGGCCAAACGCTTTGCCATGCAGAGTGAAGAATAATGGCCAAGGTGAAGGCTGTCCGCCGTGGGATCGGTTCCCCAATAAAAAGAAAAGGGCTTTCCGTCCAAAACTTTTTGCAAGTCGCTTTCTTCGCCAGCGACGTCCTTAATCAAACCACGCCATTTTAAGTCTTCAAATAATGTCATAGCGCCTATATTATCAGATTGAATGATTCTTTTCAATATGGTAGAATGTTTTGCATGAACTACGGATATTTTAGAGCGGCAGCGGCCAGCGTTGACCTTAAAGTGGCCGACCCCGCTTACAATTCGGAACTGATAATCACAGCGGCAAGCCAGGCGGACGCAAAGGACGCAAAGCTTGTGGTCTTCCCCGAACTTTGCGTTACTGGCTACACTTGCGGCGACTTGTTCTTTCAAGAAAGCCTTTTGAGCGCCGCCCTGCTCCAAACAGAGCGCATCGCAAAAGAAACAAGCGGACTAAACTGCATAGTCGTAGTTGGCCTTCCAATAAAAAAGGACGGCGCGCTTTACAACGCGGCGGCGGCCTTGCACAAAGGAAAAATTTTGGCGCTTGTTCCCAAAACCTTCATTCCAAACTATTCTGAGTTCTACGAGCGCCGCCATTTTGCGCCAGCCCAAACGCGCGCGCAAGGTTTGCCTCAAACCGAAACATTTTATTTTTCGGACAAAAACCCCGCCGTTCCATTTGGAACCGACATAATTTTGAACGTCCAAGACTGCGGCGCAAAAATCGCCTTTGAGATTTGCGAAGACTTGTGGGCGCCCAATCCGCCCTCCACCCGCCACGCCTTGAACGGAGCCAACATAATAGCCAACCTTTCGGCCTCCAACGAAATAATCGGAAAGGCCGAATACCGCAGGCTTTTGGCAGCCTCCACCTCCGCCCGCCTCTTGTGCGGCTACATTTACGCGGACGCAAGCCAAGACGAGTCCAGCCAGGACATGGTCTTTGCCGGCCACAACTTGATTTGCGAAAACGGAAAAGTTTTGGCGCAAAGCGAGCTGTTCCAAAAACAAATGATTTTTGCCGACATCGACCTTGGCCTTTTGGAAGCCGAGCGCGCCAAGACAACGACGTTCGCGCAAAACCAAGCGCGGCAAAACGACAAATCTTTGTACTTGCAAATTCCCGTAAGCCTTAAGCAAAGCGACTACGACAAGACGCCCCTGTTTTTTAGGAACGTCGACGCGCGGCCCTTTGTTCCCAAAGACACGCAAAAACGCGGAGAGCGCTGCCGCGAAGTAATTACCCTGCAAGCGCAAGGACTTGCCAAGCGCTTGCGCCACATAAACTGCAAGAGCGCGGTGATAGGATTGAGCGGCGGCTTGGATTCAACGCTGGCGCTTCTTGTGACTTGCCGCGCCTTTGACCTTTGCAAGCTCGACCGCAAAGGAATTTTGGCCGTGACGATGCCGGGCTTTGGAACAACCGACCGCACTTACCAAAACGCTCTTGCGCTTGCAAAAGAAGCTGGCGCGACATTAAAAGAAGTTTCGATCGCCGCCGCCGTGCGCCAGCACTTTGCCGACATTGGCCACGACGAAAGCCAGCGCGACATCACATACGAAAATTCGCAGGCCCGCGAACGCACGCAGATTTTGATGGACCTTTCAAACAAGAGCGGCGGCATCGTGATTGGAACCGGAGACCTTTCAGAGCTGGCGCTTGGCTGGTGCACTTACAACGGCGACCACATGTCTATGTACGGAGTGAACGCTTCGATTCCAAAAACTTTGGTGCGCCACTTGGTCCAGTGGGAAGCGGACAGCGCGCAAAGCACAAAATTTAAAGAAGCGCTTTTGGACGTTTTGAACACGCCCGTAAGCCCCGAACTGCTTCCTCCCACAGACGGAAAAATTTCGCAAAAGACAGAAGAGCTTGTTGGCCCTTACGAGCTGCACGACTTTTTCTTGTACAACATGATTCGCTACGGCTTTGGCCCAAAGAAAATTTACTTTTTGGCCTGCAAAGCCTTTGCAAACCAAGGCAACAGCCAAAAGGCATCGCAAGACCAAAATGCGCCCGCATTCAGCAAGGCTCAAATCAAAAAGTGGCTCAAGACATTCTGCCAAAGATTTTTTGCCCAGCAATTCAAGCGCAGCTGCATGCCGGACGGCGCCAAAGTTGGAACGGTAAGCCTGTCTCCGCGCGGCGACTGGAGAATGCCAAGCGACGCTTCTTGCGCGCTTTGGCTTGACCAAATAAACGAGCTGGACTAAAGGCGCGCGATGCTAAGCTACTTGCACGCCTTTCACGCGGGGAATCACGCCGACATTCTTAAGCACGCGGCTTTGATTCAAGTGATAAAAAAGCTGAACCAAAAGAGCGCGCCCTACTCTTTTTTTGACACTCACGCAGGAAGCGGCTTGTATTCCACCAACGGCGAAAAGGCGCGCAAAACCGGCGAGGCCTCTCGCGGCGTTTTGGCGCTGGCCGCATTTTTGGGCAAGGGCCAAAACGCTTTGCAAGACCAAGAAAGCGCAAATGGGGAACTGTCGCAAGACCATAACGCGGGCGGCGAACCAAAATCGGGCACAAGCCCAAAAAGCGCCGCGCTTGACGACTACATGGCGCTTGTCCGCCCCTACCTAAAGCTTGACTTGTACCCGGGCTCGCCGCTAATCGAGCGCGCGCTTTTGAGAGCGGACGCAAGCCACACAATTTGCGAGCTGCACCCCGCCGAGTTTGAGGCGCTAAAGGAAAACTGCGCGCGAGATTTTTCGCAAGCCCAAGAAGGGGCCGCCCCCAGTTCTAGTCTTGCCACCAATATCGGTTCAAGCCCAAAAAGCGTGCCTCACACGCAAATACTAAAAGCGGACGGCTTTAAAACCCTGCTGGCCCAAACTCCGCCAAAAATAAAGCGCGGCGCAGTCTTGATCGATCCAAGCTACGAAGAAGCCTCCGACTACGAGGCCGTGGCAAAAACCGCCGTCGCCGTCCACAAAAAATGGAGCGCGGGCATAATAATGATTTGGTATCCCCTGCTGGCCCACCGCGCGCAAGAGATAGAAAGAATGATAGACTCGATTTGCGGATCTGCAAAAAGCCAAAACGCCAACACAAACATTTTGCGCGCGGAGTTTTGCGTGGACGCGCCCGACAGCCACACTGAGATGTCGCTTGAGGAAAACGCCGCCGCAAAAGCGCAACCGCCGCGCCTTTACGGAAGCGGTCTCTTGGTGGTCAACGCGCCGTGGAAGCTGGACGAAGAATTGGAGACCGCGCTAAAGTTTTTGTCGGGCGTTCCCTGCCTTGCCAACGCTCCGTCTTACTCGGTGGAATTGCAGTAAAAGGCGCGGCAGTCTTAGGCTTGCAAGCGATTTTGTTGTTAACCCAAAACGCGCCGCTTTTTGGTCTTTCCAGCAATCCCAGCTTAGTTAAAAACAATCGCTCCGTCCTGCGCGCTGGCCTTTATGCTGGCGCCGTCGCCAAACTTTCCGGCCAAGATTTCTTTGGCAAGCGGATTTTCGACGTAAGTTTGGATCGCGCGCTTTACGGGCCGCGCGCCAAAGGCAGGGTCGTAGCCCTTGTCTGCCAAAAGGTCGCAGGCGCTTTGGTCAAATTCAATCTTGATGCGGCGGCCTTGCAAGCGGCTTGCGACGCGCTCAAGCTGGTTCTTGACGATTCCCGCGATGCAAGACTTGTCCAAGCGGCCGAACATGACTGTTTCGTCGATGCGGTTCAAAAATTCCGGCTTAAACGAAGACTTTAAAAGCGCGGCAACTTTCTCTTTGGCTTCCTGCATTTTTTGGTCAGTGTCGGCTTCCAAGATAAGCTCGCTTCCAAGATTGCTGGTCATAATGATTATCGTGTTCTTAAAGTCAACAAGGCGGCCCTGTCCGTCGGTCAAGCGGCCGTCGTCCAGCACTTGAAGCAAAACATTGAACACGTCGGGGTGCGCCTTTTCGATTTCGTCAAAGAGAACCACGCTGTAAGGGCGGCGGCGGACGGCTTCGGTCAACTGGCCGCCTTCGTCGTAGCCAACGTATCCCGGAGGCGCTCCAATCAAGCGGCTGACCGAAAACTTTTCCATGTACTCGCTCATGTCGATGCGGGTCAAAGATTTTTCGTCGTTGAACAAAAAGTCCGCGAGCGTCTTTGCAAGCTCCGTCTTTCCCACGCCTGTTGGGCCGATAAAGAGGAAGGAGCCAAGCGGCTTGTTGGGGTCGCTAAGGCCGCTGCGGTTTCGGCGAATCGCGTCGCTGACAACTTGAACCGCCTCGTCCTGGCCGATGACGCGCTTGTGCAAAACGCTCTCAAGCTGCAAGTATTTTTCTTTTTCGGAACTCATCATCTTGGCCACAGGAATTCCTGTCCAAGAAGAAACTACGCGAGCGATGTCCTCTTCGGTCACCTCTTGGCGCAAGAGAGATTCGTTTTGGCCGCCGGACTTTTCTTTGTCCTTTTCTTCGGCAGCCTTGAGCTCTTTTTCCAAATTGGGAATGACAGAATACTTTAGCTCGGCGGCCTTTTCCAAGTTGCCGGCGCGGGTGAACTTTTCTTCTTCAAAACGCGCGGCTTCAAGCTTTTCCTTTAGCTCGCGGGACTTTCCGATTTGAGTCTTTTCGTTTTGCCATTGCAACTTCATCGCGTCGCGCTTGGCCGAAATTTCGACCAGCTCTTTTTCAAGCTTGGCAAGGCGCTCCAAACTGGCCGCGTCGTCTTCCTTGCTAAGCGACTGGCGCTCGATTTGAAGCTGCAAAATTTTTCGCTCGATTTGGTCAAGCTCGGTTGGCTGGCTTTCGATTTCCATCTTGAGGCGGCTGGCCGCTTCGTCAACCAAGTCAATCGCCTTGTCGGGCAAAAAGCGGTTTGTGATGTAGCGGTTTGAAAGAATGGCCGCCGACACGAGCGCCTCGTCTTCGATGCGGACGCCATGGTGGATTTCGTACTTTTCGCGCAGGCCTCGCAAAATCGCGATTGTGTCCTCCACGCTGGGCTCGGCGCAAAAGACTTGCTGGAAGCGGCGTTCGAGCGCCGGGTCTTTTTCTATATACTTGCGGTATTCGTCAAGCGTTGTCGCGCCAATCGCGCGCAATTCACCGCGGGCAAGCGCAGGCTTTAACAAGTTGGCCGCGTTGGTGGAACCGTCGCTTCCCCCGCCCGCTCCCACAATCGTGTGAAGCTCGTCGATGAACAAAATTATTTTTCCGTCCGACTTTTTGACTTCGTTGATGACGGCTTTCAACCTTTCCTCAAATTCGCCCTTGTACTTGGCTCCGGCCACCAAAGCTCCCATGTCAAGCGACAAAAGGCGCTTGCCCTTTAGGCTTTCGGGAACGTCACCGCTTGCGACGCGGCGGGCAAGGCCTTCGACGACGGCGGTTTTGCCAACGCCCGGCTCGCCAATCAAGACAGGGTTGTTCTTTGTGCGGCGGCACAAAACTTGCATGACGCGCCTGATTTCTTCGTCGCGGCCGATGACGGGGTCAATCTTGTCCTGCCGCGCCAGGCTTGTAAGGTCGGTGCAATATTTTTCAAGCGAGCGCATCGAGCTTTCGGGGTCGTTTGAGTCAACCTTGCTTGAGCCGCGCAAGTCTTTTAGCGCCGCCATTATCGACTGCCGCGTCACGCCGCTTTTTTTGAGAAGGTCTGCCGCCTTGTCGGAATTTTCGGTCATGGCCAGCAAGAGGTGCTCGGTCGAAAGGTAGTCGTCGCCCAGCGCGGACATCTCCGATTCCGCCTTGGCGATTGTCCTTTGCGCCGCTTGCGAGAACGTGAGGCTGGCGTTTCCGCTAACGCGCGGCATTGAGTCCAGCAAGCGCCTGGCCTGGCCTGCCAACGCTCCCGCGTCCATGCCAATCCGTTCCACCAAGGGAGCGATGATGCCGTCCTTTTGCTCCAAAAGGGCGATGAGAATATGTTCGTTTGTAATTTCGCTATGGTCGTTTTGCCGCGCGACGCTCGAAGCCTCTTGCAGCGCGTCCATAGCCTTAATTGTCATTTTGTCTTGATCCATACCTTTTAAAATAACAAGGAATTAGGAAAAAGGCAAATTTATTCATTTTTTTTCAAAAAAATTATAAACTTTCGATAAAAAAGTGTATCTTATATACGGACGGAAAAAAATCTGTTGATTTTTTTAACCCCATCTAATATACTATCGCCATAAATCATACAAGGAGGAGCATTATGGCAACATCCAGCTTGAAGAAGTCTTTTGTGATTAGTTCCAAAAGCGAAGCTAGCAAATTGGTAAAAATGTTCACGGATTCGCTCTCAAGGCCGTTCGTTCCAAACCCGGCAAATGTCACCACTGTTTCTCCAGATCAGCTCAAAGAAATCGTAAATGGAATCAATAGCAGAAACGACAAAAGGAACTAACCGTCAGATTATCCGCCTGTTCGATTTTCTGACGACAGACGGCGGGGAACGTTCCTTTGAATCCGTTGCCAGCTCTTTTAAATCCAAGAACGAAGACGTGGAGCTTTTTTTTAAGAAAAAGTCTGTTCAAGCCACAAAACTCAGCACAGCCGCGACTTATTTGGTAAGTTCCTATATTGACAAAAAATTTGACCTCTTGGGCTATTTCACGCTCGCAACAAAAATGCTTACGTTAAAGAAAGCCTCACTGTCAAAAACGGAGCAAAACGCGATAAGCCGGTTCGGCTATTTTGACAAAGAATCGAAATCTTACAAACTTCCAGCAATCCTCATAGCGCAATTCAGCAGAAATTTCAGCGACGAATCAAGCTCCATCAGTGGTGACGAATTGATGAATGTGGCCCTGGAAAAAGTCCGCGACATCTTGCGTTCCACAAGCGGAAAAACTGTATTTCTTGAATGCGACCAAGAAGAATGGCTTATAGATTTTTACATTAAAAATGGATTCCAACCCCTTGAAAACACAATTCTTTCCAAGAACAACAAAGAGCTGACGCAGCTGTATATGATTTTTTAGCGCCCCCTCGCGCTCAAAGCCCCAAAACAAAATAAAAACACCCGTATAGCCCAAATTCTCCCAAAAGCGCAATTTTGCAAAAAAACGCTAGAAAAATTTTATAAAAAATCTCTCATCGTGTGTACCTTATATACAGAGAATCGCAAGAAAGCGGTTCCCTTAATTTTTTATCAAGGAGGATTCTATGGAATTAGAACCTAACCCCCCAAGGGATTACAAGGACAGATTGTTCAAGGTAATTGCCAGCGCTCGCAAGAGCGCAGTTGAATAAAGTTCCTTAAGCAAAACGGAGGGCTTGCCCGACGTATCTATGGTCGAGACTCGGAGGAAAGCAAGCGCTGGCGGCTGGAGCTTTACAACGCGCTGAACGGAACGGACTACAAAGACCCCGACGCGCTGGAGCTGAACACAATCGAAAACTTTCTCTTTATCACAATGAAGAACGACGTTTCTTTTTTAATTGACAGCCAAATCAATCTTTACGAGCAGCAGAGCACGTTCAACCCCAACATGCCCCTGCGAGGCTTGTTCTACTTTAGCCAGTTGTATATGGCCTACCTTAACGAAACGGATGTTGACATTTTTGGAAGATCGTTGGTGAAAATTCCAACGCCAAAGTTTTTGGTCTTATACAACGGCGAAAAGAGCATGCCCGACGTGACAAAGTTCCGCCTGTCGGACGCTTTCATAAAGCCGGACAAGGACGGGGCTGGCGAATTTGAGTGGACCGCCACAATGCTGAACATCAACAAAGGCAGCAACGAGGCTCTTCACAAAAAGTGCGAATCGTTGTATCATTACTCAAGTTATGTCGCCAAAATCAGGGACAACCTGGCCGCGGGGATGAGCCTGCTGGGCGCCGTGACCCAAGCCGTTGACTTTGCGATTGACAACAATTACCTGGACGGCTTTTTCAAGAGGGAAAAGGGGAAGATAATTATGTTCAGTATGTCAGAATTTGACCAAGAGGCCTACGACCGCCACCGCCGTCGCGAAGGCTACGAGGAAGGCGCGCAACAAAAAGCCGTGGAAGCCGCGATAGTTCTTGTTAAGGAATTCAATGCAACGCCAGAAACTGCTGCACAAAAAATGAAAGCCCCGCTTGACAAAGTGCTGGAAGCCCTCGCCGTCCAGCCCGCCCCCGCGCAAGCATAAATCCTCGGCAACGACCGCAAGTCGCGGCGAAACAACTCGAAAAAAAAATTATGGTCTTGCAACCAAAATTCACGAGTTGCCCAAGCCTTGCGCCCCGCAAAACAAAAAAATGCTGCCTTGAATTTTTTGGGCGCGTCCCTTGCGGGCCGGGTCTTGCGGGATTCCGCGCCAACCGCGCTCCATTGCCGCTCTTAAACATTGCGTCGCGGCAACGGCTGCGCCGTCCCTACAGCCCCTCGCGCTCAAAGCCCAAAATAAAAACACCCGTATAGCCCAAATTCTCCCAAAAGCGCAATTTTTCAAAAAAGCGCTAGAAAATTTTATAAAAAATCTCTCATCGTGTGTATCTTATATGTAAGGGAATCGCAAATGAACGGTTCCCTTAATTTTTTATCAAGGAGTTCCATTATGGACGAACAAAAGAAAACTTGGAAGCCGTCGCCGACGGCCATTCTCAATCCGCGCTTGGACATCAACTTCAAGGCGATATTCACGCAGGACACGGAAGGTGCGAAAATCGCACTCAAGTCCTTTCTGTCGGCGGCGATAGGCCGCCAAGTGGCGGAAGTCACGCTGGGGCCAAACGAGCCCGCCGCGGAAAGCTTGACCGACGCGCAGATATCTTTTGACGTCAATGTGACATTTGACAGCGGCGAAAAGGCTTCGATAGAAATGCAAGGGCGGGAATACGACTACGACTACTCCGCCCGCAGCGAGATAGAGGCCGCCCGCCTTTTGAACAACAACGCGAAAAAAGGAACCGAATGGAACGTTGAAAAGGTCTACCAAATTTCCGTCCTGAATTTCCACTACAAAAACGGTGACAAAAGCGAAATGTCGTGGTATACTATGAAGGACAAAAACGGCTGCCCTCTTGCCGACAGGCTCAACGTGATTTACATAGACCTGCTGACAATAAAGCGCCTTGTCGGAACGCCCGTGGAAAAGCTGACGCCGCTCCAAAAATGGGGCATGTACTTTTCCTACGCGGACGACGAAAGCAAGACGGGCTACATAGGCCAAATTGGGAACAACGAAAGGGGAATTATGGAAGCGACGACAATAATCAAAACGATGAGCGAAGACGACGCGGCATTCTTTAGGGAGTTCAGCCGCGACAAGGCCATCCGCGACTACAACGCCGGCATCTCCGCCGCAAAAAGAAAAGGCCTTGAAGAAGGCCTTGAACAAGGCGCGCATCAAAAAGCCGTGGAAGCCGCGACGAACATGTTTGCGAAAAAATATCCAATTGAAGACATTGTGGAAATAACCGGCCTGCCCCTAGACCAAGTCCTAGCCATAAAAGCCCAACTCGCCGCCCAGCCCGCCCAAGCCTAGCGCCACGCAAAACCAAAAAAAACGCCGCCCGTCTGTAAAAAGGCAGCTTGTTCTTTTGCCATAATTGTCTGGCAGACACCTGCCCCTAATTGCCAACCTTAATATACCACGCGCTTGTGTCAAAGTCGTAGTAGCCCGCCTTGCCGGTGCCGGCGGAGAAGTCCAAATAGCAGTAGTCCGAGTTGCCGGCGTAGTCATAGCCCACTGCGCTGATGCGGGCAAGGTAGCGGACGCCGCGGCTAAGTTTGAATGTGGCGCTGGTTTTGTTCTTGCTGAGGGAGCCGTCCTTGCGAATTCCCTCCCCGCCAGCGCCATCGTTGTCAAAGTTGTCGATTGTGTAGGAGCCAGTAAATTCGCCAGGATTAAAGGCAACGCTCCAAGCGGTTTCCATATCCTCTGATATGTCTACGTCGGCGACCGAGTCATGGACTGCCCTTATGTCTATCTTAAAGCCCGCTTCATTGACGGAATTGTCTGTCCAAGTAAAGTTCACATAGCACCAGACGCTGCCCGAACCAAAGTCATAATACGAGGCTCTAAAGTCCGTGGGCGCTGCTGGAGCATGGTCGATTATGTCAGGAAGCGGAATAACTTGCTTTATCGTTTGGTTTGACAATACCATAATTGTGTCAGACCACATATATACAATTGAAGGATTGTCCTTGCTTATGTAACGAACGCGGAACGTATAAGTGCCCGCGTTAATGTTGGCGGCTGTGTAGCGCCATGTATCGGCGGCAGGAGGCGCGCTTGTTATGCCGTTTATCAAAGTAGATTCGCCGATTCTTGTTCCGGCCTTGTTTATGATGTCGCAGTAAGCGTTGAATTTTGTCGTGTCCAAAGTCCAGCCGGGAGTGTAAAAGTTCAGGTTGACATTTCCTGTCTGCTGTAGTCCATTCGCCGAAAGTTTTATGCTGACAGTTTCGTCTTGCCGCAAGTCAACAACAACGTTTCCGGCCAAGACGCACTTAATCTCCAAGTCGCCGTCGTTGTAGCCGCCTTCCTCAGAGAGCTTTCCATATTTTTCTTGAGGAAATCCCGCCACGTCTTCCGCTTTTATGGCGTAAACGCCTATTTTGTAATATCCGCTTTCCAGCTCAATGGGGAAATTAAAGCGGTAATCGTCGTTTTCGGCGGTAAACACTTGCAAGCTTTGTTTCTTGCTGATTAAATTTTCAATTGCAAAATAATATGTCAATGAGGCGCAGTCCAAGGCCTCTGGCAAAATTGTCTTGGCCACGGACTGATCGCCGCTTGTAATTGTAAGAGTCTTAATTGAATTGTCTGAACAATCCTTTGAAAGCTCCGACACATTCAAGTTGCCGCACGAGGCGACAACTTGAATGAGCAGAGCCAACAAAAGGCAATTGCAAGCCTTTCTCATTGACAAACTCTAAAAGCCAACCCTATTACTCTTCCGTAATGTTGATGGCGACTGTGGCTGTATAAGGCTCGTTCTTGTGCGCCACATAGGCGTTGAACTTAATCAAATACTTGCCAGGCCTGTAGGCCGAAAGATCCGTGTCAACCGTAAAGCCGGTGTTTGGATTGGTTCCGGTCATAGCGCAATTGTTAGGACCGGCCACTGTATAAGTCTGTCCTGCCTTGTAGATTTCGTAAGTGACCTTAGTCCACTGCACGCCCACAGTAGTTTGAGTCTTGTCTGTAGGCGTGGCGCTTGAAGTATAGGTTCCTGTCCAACTGATTGTGCCAGGAGTTCCAGTCGCCTTAAGGTTAAGTGTAATCTCTCCATTTGTCTTCAAGCCTGTTGCGGTAACACCATCACCAGCGGCCGCAAGGTTTGCAAGTCCGATAGTCCAAACGTCATCCTCATAAATTGTGACGGCGGCTTTTGTCGGAGAATAGCTTGCGTACAAGACAAGGTTTTCGCAGCCAGTGTAATCCGGCGGAGTGTACGGGTCAGAAAGGTTGTCTTCGTCAGTGTCATAATACTTTGAGCTTGTGCTTGAGTATTTTCTCCACGAAGTCCACTTTTTTTCGCCCTTCATCAACGACTTGTAAGGACTCTTTTTTGTTGCGTCAGCATTTGTTGTGTCCGTATCGCACTCAGGATTCCAAATGTCGGCTGTAAGGACATCGGCATGAGTCGTTCCGTCAATCTTTGCAGGAACATAAGATCCAGGGACTGGAGCGGGCGGAGTTGCCGCACTCCATGATCCTTTGTTCGCGTTAGCAACAATGTTTTGAGTGCGGTACTCAACTATGTCCTTTTGGCTTGTGCTGTCATCCGCAAGCGTCACTGTTCCATTCAAAAGCTTGTAAGTCAAGCGGTAGCGGTTGATTACCTTAGAAGTAGCCGCAAAATAACTGTAGCCTGTTGACAACGCGGCGGGCGCGTCTGTGTTGCCAAAGTCAACATAGCAATAATCTGAAGGGCCTGCGTCATTGACGGCGGCGATGCGGGCAAGATAGCGCTTGCCGAACGGAAGGGCTACCGTAACGCTTGTGTTGTTTTTGCGCAAAGAGCCGGCTCTCCAATTTGTCTGGCCATAAAAGTCCGCTCCAAGAATTGTTTTCCAGCTGGCTGCGACATTGTTCAAGTGGGTGGCATCCCTATACTCGTCGGTCCATTCAGTGCTTGTATCAGCGTTGATTTTAGACCAATCTGTGGCTACAGGAATTTCAAGAAGTTCGATTTGGAAGTAATCCTCGTTTACAGAAGCAACCGCTTTCCAGCTGAACTCGACGTTGTAGTATCCATCGCTCTGAGAATCAGAGTCTTTGAAAGTTGCGTTAAAAGCCGTCGGAGCCGCAGGCGGCATGTCTATGACATTTGGTATCGCAATTGTTTTTTCAAGCTTGTTGTTGGGGTTTACGATAATCGTGTCGCTCCAAGTGTAAGTTTTTCCGCCTCTAGTGAATCTAACTTCAAAATTGTATGTGCCGGCCGTAAAACCTGTCTTTGAAAACTGTGGGCCAGTAGGTTCGCTAGTGGTAATTGCCGACGGCAAAATGGTCGTTGCGGGAGCGTCTATTATGGCGCCGTCAGTTTTTGACGTAATGCAAGCGGCGATGGTGCAATCGGTGGGAACATTCCAATCAGTTGTCTTCAACTTGAGGGCTATGTCAGCCGCTCCGGTAAGATTGTCTGTTGTCATGTAGAACGAAACTGTGTCCGTAGAAGTTCTCAAGTCAGCCTCGGTCTGTCCCAAGAAAAGGGCTTTGCCCGCGGCCTCTGTTGTGGAAGTAAGATCAGACACCAGTGCATTTGTAGCGTAAAGCTGAAAAAGATAAAAGCCGTCTTCCATAGATAGCGGAACGGTTCCAACATTAGGTTTGGCTGCATCCGGAGCGGTGAGAGTCAACGGTCCATAAGCTTTTAAAGCTCCGCCAACTTTGTTCGTTGTGAACAAGTAATACTTTAACGTGCTCGCGGTCACAGCGTCAGCCACGATAGTGGCCTGCACACCAGAAGCTCCAGCTACAGGGAAGCTAATCGCCTCTTCGTCGCCTGTTGCGACAAGAGTGATTGTCTTCATGGCGGTGTTTTTTACAGGCGTAAGAGACACCGCGTCGTCAGAAGTGTTTGAACATCCAAGGGCAATAAAGGACACAAGGACGCTCAAACCCAAAAATTTCAATAAATTTTTCATGTTTTCCTCCTAAAGGAAAATGTTTTTTTTCTCAAAAAAACTTTTTGAGCCTCCCAGCCACTTTTATTGTAACGGTCTTCTAATTTGACGACATACGGACTGTGTCGTAAATTATTAGAGCCGCGCTGTCCGAATACTTCTCTCCTCCTTTGCTTGTAGCAGTTAATGATATTACATAAGAGCCGGCCTTTAAGCCCGACATCGGTATGTAAACTATGTAATACTCCGTCGTGTCCGACGAGTCAGTTTGAAAGCAAATCGCAGGCAACGTCATCTCGGTCTTTTCATACACCTTGACGCCGTTGACATAAACGATTGTCTGCAACCACAACGTCCATTTATAAAAGGCGGCGTTTTTGGGGCCGCGCAATTGCAACACTCCGTCGGCGCTCTTAAAGTACTCGTCGTCCAGCATTTTTTCAGGGTCAAAACCAACCTCGCCAATTCCGGGCTTGTACTCGTCGTCGTCGCTGTCGTTTTTGACAGGAAACTTCTCGTCATAGCTGGACATAATGGTGGTCGTGGTGTTAGAGCATGTCGACGCAAACACCATCAAGGCGCAAATAATTGTAAGGCGCAAAAGGCCAATTGTCAATCTTTTTATGGAGAGGCTATTTTTTGTCATTTTTCTTTTTTCCTCCTCCAAAATTGATTGACCATCCCAGTTCCAGACCCGCGGTAAACTTTCTTAGGGCATCGTATTCCACCAAAATCGCGGTGTTAAAGCGCTTGTATTCAATTCCTAGTTTGGAACTGACGTTAAAAGCCCAAAAAAGGTCGCTGGTAATAGCCTTTGAGGCCAACTTTCCGTTCCATATAAACTGGGCCGAAACGCCCGGGTTTACGTCTACAAAAATCACCAGGTCGTTTTTCCACGGCTTTACCGCAAGGCCAACTGTTCCGTACAAAACCGCTCCAACAAAAAATGGGTTGGGCAGCTTGTCGCCGTCAGCCCTGTAGCGGTATGTGTAGGGGTAGGAGCCCCAGTCCGGCGAAAAATTCAAGCTCAGGCCGCCGCCAAAATACATGGGCTTGACCAAGTTAAAGTTTTTGTAGCCCGAATCAAGGCCTATGCAAAAGGTAAAGGGTTCGGGCGTGGAGCCCACAAAGGGGTCGATGAATATTTGGTGGCCCTCTTTGTAAAAATCCTTATTATCCTTGCTGCCAGGAATCTTGTCGGTGTAGGCCGTTCCTTTGACCACAACTTCGTCGGGGCCGATCATGCGCATGCGCGGGGGCTTTTGGCCTGGCTTTAAGAAAACTTTTTCAAGGCGCAGCTTGTAGACCGAACCGTCGGCGTGGCCTGTGAGCAAGACGCTGTCGTCGCGGTTAAAGGCGTAGCTTGTAAGCGACGTTTGGTTAAAGGGCGGAACGTAGCCAACGTACTTTCCTGTGCTTATGTCGTAAAATTCTATGTTGTCCTTGGCGGTCAAGGCGGCCAGGCGCTTTCCGTCGCTGGTCAGCTTTAGCGCCTTGATGTTCTTTTCGTGCGGCTCAATCGTCATAACGCGGCTGCCGTCAAAATTTCTTATAGAAAGCAAGCCGGGCCGCTCCACAGAGATCACAGCCTTGGAGTCCGCGGTGAACAAAACGCCCGCTCCGCTTCCGCTGTAAAATGGCATAGAGCCGACTTTTTTTCCGTCGGTGGCGTTCCAAACAAAAATTTTGTCGTCAAGGCCGCCGCTGACCAAGTATCCGTCGTCCTTGCTAAAGTCAAGGCTGTAGACGTTTCCCAAATGGCCGACCAAAGTTGTGTCCGAGATTTTTTGCGTGTAGTGCAAGACGATGGACATGTTGACCGTTCCGTCGTCAAAGGCCACCGCCATGTGGTTTCCCGAAGGGCTGAACACGCTGGCTGTGACGCGGCGCTCGTTGCTAAGCTGAACGGAGTACGAAGGCTCCACCTCGCCCGATATTGCAACTTGATTCGGCAAGTCCTTAAAATTCCAAACGCTGAACTTTCCGCCGCCGCTAAGGGCCATGAACATGTCGGTCTCGGTGACAACGTCCCAGGCAAACTGCAGGCTGGTGGCTCCGTCGTATCCGATAGTGTGAACCAAGCGGCTGTCAAAGCCGTCGCGGATAAAAATCGCGTTTTGTTCGGTAAGCGCAAAGTAGGCGTTGTTGGCGCTCCAGCAAAGGCCTAGCACGGGGCTTGGAGTCTTAAGGCTGGGAGCGGCTCCCAACACCGACGCCGAAGCTTGTTCGTCTGTGGCGTTGTAAGGCATGGCGTCGTCGTAATTGGACTGGTCCGATTCGGGGGCCGAGTCTTGTTGCTCGGAGATGGTTATGGTCTGGGCGCGCAAATTTGTTCCGCACAAAAGCAATGCAAAAGAGAAGAAAACAAATTTTAAAATCCGCTCCCCGACTCTCGCCATTTAGCCTTCCTCGTCCTTCTCGCCATACTCGCAAGACGCGCCCAAAATTTTGGCGTGTTGAATCAATTCCAAAGACTTCTTGATTTGCTTGTAAAGCCTGATTTCTCCCGAGCCGGAACCTCCGCACAAAACTTTTAGCAAGGTTCCGTCAGGAAGCCAATAATCTTTGACCAGCATTTCGGCCGCCGGGCAAAAAACGTCCACGTCCAAAATGTATTTTTTGCAATTGATGCTGGCCGACCAATGCAGCTCTTCTTTTCCGTCGTTCAAAGGCGAACGGACGCAAGACCATTGCGCCGTGTACTTTGTGATTTTTTGCTGGGGGCCAAAGCCGTAAAAGTCGTCCTCAAATTTTGCCATGGCGACAAGGCGGCCGTCGTAGTCGCCTCCAAGCGCGAATCCCGAATCCTTCATGACCTTGCCGGTAAAGATGCTGGTCAAGCGGCTGGACGACACTTGCATAAAGGGAACGGGCAGCGACGTTCCCCAAGATTTTTCTACATATCCAAAAGAATGGTCGGGCGACACGGCGTATTCCTGGCCGTCAAGAGTGACCATTCCCGAAAAGTGCGCTGTAAGTCCGCCGCAAAGCCAATGGCGGGCGTCCTTTGTAAAATTTTCGGGAGCGTCAAAGTCGCGCTCGTACTTTAAATTCCATTCCATGCGGCCGTTTGACGTTCCCCATTCGGTAAACGATCGGGCCTCCACTTCCGTGACTGTAATCACTCCGTAAAGCTCGTTGTCGCTAAAAGCGCAGCCGCTTGCCTTTACGCCAAAAGTCCGTTTTTCCCAATTCATCTCGCTGTTGGCAAAAAAGCGGTTAAGCTGCTTGGGCTTGTTTCCAAAAACTCCCGCCCTTACGCACGCGTAGCTTGGAATGATTTTTTGGCGGGCGGGCGCCTTAACGTCTATGTTTCCGGCAAGGGCGTCCTGCAAGCTGCCGGCGTCTAATTTTTTGTCGTCTTGGTTTTCGGGCAAAATTGTGTGTTCGTAGCTGATTCCGGGGTTTTCGGCCATCAATTCGATAAAGAACAGGCGTTCCTCCCCGCTGGCCGCGTTGATTCCGTTAAAGAAATAGCGCCAGCGGTCAAAGCCGCATTTTTTAAGAGAACCCTTTAATTTAAAACCGTTGTTTTTTAATGCCTTTTTTGAAACGGACATTCTACCGCCTTAGGCGCCTGCCAATTTTTTGACAATGCGCCATTTCTACTCTTTAAGTATCGGCAGAAAAGTCCTAAAAGATGAGTTTTTTTTGGAGGGAATTAGGCCCTGGCTGTTGCTACTTGAGCAGGCTGTCGATGGCCTTGATGATTTCTTCGCGGTTGGTGAAGTTTTCGTCCAAATATTCAAAGGCGTTTACGGCGTCGCGCTGGGCGTGCTCGTACCAAATTGAATACAATTCGGTCGAAAAATCGTCGCCCACAAAAGGCGCGCCCTGTATGTCGCTGACCAAAAGCCGCATCAATTCGATGCACTTAGACATTTTTTTATCCATAAAAACACCTCTCAATAATGCCCTATTCTAGCGCGCTTTTATTCAAAAATCAAGGTATTTCCGCCAGCGCGGGGCGGGCTTTAAAAAAAATTTGACTTTAGCCAAAAAAGCGCTAAAATATAATGGTAAAAAAAGTCTGGAGAGCGATGGAAAAGTACCAATACGACCCAATAGAACTTTCTCTTATGGAGCGGTCTTGCGTTCCATTGGCGGTTTACCAGTACATAGACAAGCAAATCGTTACACTGGCCATTTCTGACGGTTTTTTGGATCTTTTTGAGATCTCCGACCGAGAATATGCCATAAACATAATAAGAAAAGACTTGTACTACGGCTGCCACCCCGACGACCTTGCGATGCTCGAAAACGCCGCCAACCTATTTGCCTCGGGAGAACGGCCCTACAACATCGTCTACCGCACAAAAATCGCCGGCAAGTACAAAATCCTTCATGCCCGCGGAGTGCACGTGCAAAAAGACGATGCAAAAATAGAGCTTGTTTGGTTCTCCGACGAAGGCGACTACCAAGAGGAAGGCGAGCAAAAGGGAGACTTTTTAGCGGCCGCCTACTCCAACCTTTTAAGAGCCAACACGCAGGAACGGCTTTTGCAATACGACTATTTGACGGGTCTGCCCACAATCAACCACTTTTTTTGCCTGTGCGACACCAATTTTTATCCCAAATCTGTCGAAAAAGGCGAAACGCCCGTCATGCTCTTTTTTGACATGAGCGGAATGAAGCACTACAACGCCAAGTACAGCTTTGCCGAGGGCGACAAGTTGATTCACGCCTTTGCCAGGCTTTTGGCGCAAACTTTTGGTTCCGACTGCTGCAGCCGCTTTGGAATGGACCGCTTTTGCGCCTACACCAACGACAAGGATTTGGAAGACCGCCTTTGGAAATTCTTTTCGGACTGCGAGGGCATAAACGGCGGAAAGTCCATTCCCGTGCGCGTGGGAATTTATTCCAAAGACATAGAGGTTTGCGGCGCAAGCTTTGCCTGCGACCGCGCCAAGATGGCTTGCGACTCAAGCCGCACAAAATACCTTTCGCACTTTACTTGGTTTGACAAGTCGATGCTGGAAGACGCCGAAAAGCGGCAATACATCGTCAACAACATCGACCGCGCCATCGCCGAAAATTGGATAAAGGTTTACTACCAGCCCATAATTCGCGCCGCCAACGGCAGGGTTTGCGACGAAGAGGCGCTGTCCCGCTGGATAGACCCCGAGCGCGGCTTTTTGAGCCCCGCGGACTTCATTCCGATTTTGGAAAACGCGAACCTTGCCTACAAGCTTGATCTTTTTGTGCTAGAAGAAGTTCTTAAAAAATTGGAGGCGCAAGTCAAGGCCGGCCTTTACATCGCGCCCAATTCGGTCAACCTTTCGCGCTC
Source organism: Treponema sp. (assembly GCA_017551705.1). Classification (GTDB taxonomy): domain Bacteria; phylum Spirochaetota; class Spirochaetia; order Treponematales; family Treponemataceae; genus Treponema_D. Next base: position 50,821 of record JAFZLA010000095.1, on the reverse strand, counting down.
GGACTTTGACGCTTGCGACATTGTCCAAGAGGTCAACAAGCGCGTCGTCGCTTCTAAAATTCCTCCGTCAAAAATCACGATAGAAATTACGGAGAGCATTCTTGGCAGCGACTTTGAATACATGAAGAGCCAAATCAAGCGCTTTCAGGAATTGGGCTTTAACGTTTGGATTGACGACTTTGGCTCGGGCTATTCTTCGCTGGAAGTGTTGCACGACGTAAAATTCAACTTGATAAAATTTGACATGAAGTTCATGCAAAACTTTGACACAAGCGAGCGCAGCAAAATCATGCTTAGCGGCTTGATTAAAATCGCGGCCGAGCTTGGCATTGAAACTGTTTGCGAAGGCGTAGAGACCGAGGAGCAAGTCGAGTTTCTAAAAGAAATCGGCTGCACCAAATTGCAGGGCTACTATTATTGCAAGCCCATTCCGCTGGAAGAAATTCTTGACCGCTACGACAAGGGCATTCAAATTGGATTTGAAAACCCCGACGAGTCGGAATACTACGCCTCAATCGGAAGAATCAACCTTTACAATCTTTCGGTCATTACAAATTCCAACGAAGACAATTACAGGAACGTCTTTAACACGCCGCCAATGGTCATCATTGAGTGCGACAAAAAAGAAGCCAGGGCCGTGCGCGGAAACAAGTCTTACAGGCTCTTTGCAAAAAAACATTTTGGCCGAAGAATTTTGGAACACGGCGTGAACATCCAAAAGGCCGAAAATCGCAGAGCCGCGCTCTTTGTCGAAGCCGTCCAAAAATGCAAGCAAAGCGCCGCGCCCTTAATCATCGACTATCACTTGGAAAGCGGCGAGAACGTTCACATTTACTTAAGAAGAATTTCGGTCAACCCTGTCACTAAAGTCGCGGCCCTTGTCGCCGTAGTCCTAGGATTTGAAGAATGAAAAAAATCGCTTTAATCGCGGCGCTTGGAATTATGGCGGCCGCCGCTTATTCTGTACAACCGTCATCGGAATATCCAATGTTAAAAATCGCGCCGACCAGACAAAAAATTTGGGACGGCGTTCCAAAAATGCAAGACCTTTCTTCGCGCCTTGACTACTACAAGCCGCTTTCAAAAACCAGCGACGCGGCGGTAATCATTTGCCCGGGCGGAAGCTACCACCATCTTGGAATGTACCACGAAGGAAAGGACGTGGCCTTGTGGTTTTGCTCAAAGGGAATCAGCGCCTTTGTGCTAAAGTACCGCGTCAGCGGGAACGGCTGGCACCACCCCGCCATGCTGCAGGACATCCAGCGCTCCATCATGCTTGTCCGCAAAAGGGCCAACACTTATGGCATCAACCCGCAAAAAATCGGCGCCATCGGCTTTAGCGCGGGCGGACATTTGGTTTTGATGGCGGCCGAATTTTCCGGCCAAGACGAGCTTAAAAAAATTGGAGTCGACACGGGAGTAAGCCTTGCGCCTAACTTTATCATTCCCGTTTACCCGGTAGTTTCGATGCAAGACGACATAGCTCACGTCCGCTCGCGCAAAAGCCTTTTGGGCAACGACCAAAGCCAGGCGCGCAAAGATGAATTTTCGCTAGAAATGCACGCGGACAAAATAAAGTGCCCGGTATTCCTAATCGCCAACAAGGACGACCGCACGGTGGACTGGCGCAATTCCGACAGAATGGACATAGCCATGACGCGCGCCGGCGTTGACCACATCTTTATCCTTGGCCAAAAAGGCGACCACGGCTTTGGAATGGGCAACAACGCCTTTGTCCACAACACCAAGTGGAACGACAACCTGCTCTTGCCCTGGCTGCAGGAAAACGGCTTTGCAAACTAGAACGCGGCGGCGATGACCTCGGACACGTCCGAGACTGGCACGAACTTGATGCCGGCCTTGACCCGCTCGGGGGTTTCTTCCAAGTCGCGCAAATTTTGCTTTGGAATCAAAATCGTCTTAATCTTGTTGCGCTTGGCCGCCACCGTTTTTTCACGCAGGCCGCCGATTGGGAGAACTTGGCCTGTAAGGCTAAGCTCTCCTGTCATCGCAAGATTAGGCTTTATAGTCTTTCCTGTCAAAAGCGACACAAAGGTGGTGGCCATTGTGATTCCCGCGCTTGGTCCGTCCTTGGGCGTGGCGCCTTCGGGGATGTGCAAGTGCACGGTGTTTTCGTCAAACCATTTGGCGTCCTTAAGGCCTTTGGCAATTAAATAGCGCCTCGCCCAGTTAAAGGCGATTTGCGCGCTTTCTTTCATAACGTCGCCCATTTGGCCGGTAAGTTGCAAGCCGCCGCTCTTTCCGGGAAAGGACACCGATTCCAACAAAAGCGTGTCGCCGCCCATGCTGGTCCAAGCCAAGCCGATGGCGGTGCCGGGCTTTGACGCGCGCTTTATGGAACTTTCGTCAAAGACTGGCTTTCCCAAATACTTGTCCAAGTCGGGCGCGTCCACCGCAATTTTTTTGCTTGTGTCGGGCTTGGCCTGCGACAACATTTCGGTGACAAGCTTGCGGTTGATTTTGTCCAGCGCCTTTTGGTAGTCGCGCACTCCCGACTCGCGCGCGTATTCTTCGGCGATTCTAAGAAGCGCGGCGGAGGTGTATTTTACCTGGCCTTTTTTGAGTCCGTTCTTTTCCAAGTTTTTTGGAATCAAATAATGCCGCGCGATTTCCAACTTTTCTTGGTCGATGTAGCCGGGCAGCTGGATGATTTCGGCGCGGTCCATAAGCGGAGCCGGAATCGAGTCCAAGGTGTTTGCCGTAAGGATAAAGAAAACGTCGCTTATGTCAAAGGGCAAATCCAAGTAGTTGTCGCGGAACGAAACGTTTTGCTCGGGGTCCAGCGCCTCCAAAAGCGCCGAGGCCGGGTCTCCCTGCGCGCTTGAGCCCATCTTGTCAACTTCGTCAATCAAGAAAACCGGCGAACGGCTCTTTGTAATTTTTAGGCCCTGAATAATTTTTCCTGGCATCGCTCCGATGTAAGTGCGGCGGTGGCCCTTGATTTCGGCCTCGTCGCGCATTCCGCCAACGCTAAAGCGGTAAAAGGGCTTGTTCATCGCGCGCGCGATTGAGTGGCCAACGCTGGTTTTTCCTACGCCCGGCGGCCCAACCAAAAGCAGTATCGAGCCCTTGTTGTCTTTCTTAAGCTTTCGCACCGCCAAAAATTCAACGATGCGCTTTTTAACGTCGTCCAAGCCGTAGTGGTCGCCGTCCAAAATTTTCTTGGCTTTTGCAAGGTCGTAGTCTTCGGCCGCCGGCTGGGAGCCCGCCGCGTTTTCGGCGTTCTTCCACGGAAGCGCGCATACCAATTCCAAAAAGTTTCGCGTTCCGATGTACTCGGGCGAGTTGGGATCCATCACTTGGAATTTAGAAAGCTCGCTTTCCACGCTTTCTTTTATCTCGCCTTCAAACTTGAGCGCGTCAATTTTTTCCTTGAACTTTTTGTAGTCGGTTGCCGTTCCCTGCGCGTCAGTTCCAAGCTCTTCTTGGATTGACTTGAGCTCTTCGCGCAAAAAGTAGTCGCGCTGGTTTTTTTCCACGCGCTCGTTTATTTCGCGCTGAATCTTTTTTTGGATGCGCAAGAGTTCCTGCTCCTTTTTGATGAACACAAGAACTTGCTCCATGCGCTGGCGGACGTTGATTGTCTCCAAAATTTTTTGCTGGTCATTTTTTTCGATGTTCAAAATAGAGGCGATGAAGTCGGCGATTTTTCCCGGGTGGTCGATGTTGACCATGTTGAGCCGCATCTCTTCGCTGAACATCGGGTTGTTCTCGCTGATTTCCTTCATCTCGCTGATCAGGGCGCGGGTCAAAGCCTTGACTTGGAATGTGTTGTCCTCCTCCTCGTCAAGGTAGTCGACAAGCGCGGCCATCGGCGCCTGCTCGTGCAAAGTTGAACGGATTTTAAAGCGCTTTATTGTCGAGATAAAAATGTTCACGCCGCCGTCGGGCAAATTTATTTTTTTAATGATGCGGGCGGCCGTTCCAACCGAGCAAAGATTCTTTATCGAATTCTTTTTTTTGTCGTCCTTGGTCAGAACGATTCCAATAAAGCCGTCGGCCTTGAGCGCGGCCTCGACAGTCTTTTGGTCGTCCTCGTTGGATATTTGCAAGGGGGTGAAAATGCCGGGAAAAATCGGCCGCCCCTGTATCGAAAGCAAATTTAGCGACGCGGGCAAAATCTGTTCAATCGGCAAAATCTGCGCCGGCTCTGTGTCCGCTGTCTTGGTCTCTTTTTGGGTATTCTTCTTCTTAGCCATACCTTTAAATATAAGGAATTTTCGCCGCAAAGTCAAATTTATAGCGGCAAGAAAATCGAACGCAGAACCATAACTTTTCGTTCGCCGCATAAGTCGCAACGCTTCGCTTGCGAACTTTAACATTCTCAGTTATACTACTCGTTATGAAAAGTTTGACGCGCTCAGTTATTTGGCGTTACGCCGTAGGACAGTTGGGATGGCCCATTTTGAGCGGCCTTGTAAGCTCTTGGCTGGTTTACTTTTACCAGCCCGACCAGGCCGGCCTTGCCGAAGGAATGCCCCTTTTTATTCCCCAGGGCCGCGTAGTTTTTGGCCTTTTGACAATAATAGGCCTTGTGGGAGCGCTTGGCCGCCTTTTTGACGCGGTGACAGACCCTCTGGTGGGGAACCTTTCGGACAACTGCCGCTCTCCGCTGGGCCGCCGCGTTCCCTTTTTGCGACGCTCCGCCCTGCCCTTTGGAATCTCCACGCTCCTGATTTTTTGCGCCCCTATACAAAAAATTAGCGCCATAAACACCGCCTGGCTTTTTGTCTTTGTGCTTTTGTACTACTTTTTGCTCACTTGCTACTACACGCCCTACACTTCGTTAATCGCCGAACTTGCCAAGACTCAAAAAGAAAAGCTTGCCCTTTCGACTTGCATCTCGCTCACCTTCATCGTGGGAACGGCAATCTCCTACTTGGCGCCTGTAGTTTGGACAGCCTTTATTTCGGCCGGAATGGAACGAATATTGGCCATGCGCCTGACATTCGGCATTTTTAGCGCGCTGGCGGTGGCCCTGATGCTGGTTCCCGCCTACACGCTGAACGAAAAAGAGTATGTCCAAGCGCCGCAAGCGCAAGACGGCCAAAGCTCGATGTTCTCGTCGCTTGCCAAAACTTTTGGCAACAAGGACTTTAGAATTTTCGCCGCCCAAGACGTCATCTATTGGTTTGCCCTTACAATGTTCCAAACAGGCCTTCCGTTTTTTGTCACCGCGCTTTTAAAGCTTCCCGAAACGTACGCAACCCCGATGTTTGTCGGCTTGACCGCCGCCTCCTTATTGTTCTATTTGCCGGTGAACGTTTTGGCAAAAAAATTTGGAAAGAAAAATGTTGTCGTCGCGGCCTTTATCTTTTTTGTCGCCGACTACTTGTTCACAGGCTTTTGCGGCGAGTCCCTGGCGATACCCCAAAAAGTTCAGGCGCTGATAATGGTATTGACGGCCGCCTTCCCCATCGCGGCTTTTGGCATTTTGCCGCAAGCGATGGTGGCCGACATAGCGCAGGCTGAGACAGCGGCCAGCGGCCAAAACCGATCCGGAATGTTCTTTGCCGCGCGAACCTTTGCCTTTAAGCTTGGCCAAAGCGCGGCCATGCTTTGCTTTGCAAGCCTAGCCACAATCAGCCGACAAACAGGAGGCGGCTACCGCATCGTCGCCGTCGTCGCCTCCATCTGCTGCGCCCTCGGCGCCGCCATATTGCTGTTTTACAACGAGCGCCGGATTGTAGAACAACTCTCCTAACCTACTCATCCATGTCGCTTGAGTTGAGAACAAAGTCGCCGTACTTGTCGGCGATCTTTGTCTTGATGCTGTCCATCGGGCGCCACACGACCGACAAAGAGAAGTAAGGAGAAAAGTCGTAGTATCTTTTTCCGGAACTGTCCGTAATCGAGCGCGGCGAAACTTTGAACTTCAAGTTGAAGTCCCAGTCATGCAATTCGTGCGTCATTTGGATGATGAACGACTTTAGCTTAAAGCCGCTGGACTTGCGCAAGGTCTCGTCGTCAAACCTAAAGCCGTTTATCAAGTCGATAAAAGGATTGGTCTCGCCGGGAATGCGGCCCGAATGTCCCGCGGCCTCTTGGAAGTAGCGGTAAATTACGTCGTTTCTTGACTCTGCGGCAAACTTTATGTAGAACAATTTGTTCAGCCTAAAGGTGATTGACGGAGTGAAGATAAAGTATGACTGGGTCGGACGCACAAAGTCGTACGATATGCTGGTCGAAAGGCCAGGAGAAATTTCGATTCTGTTCTTCCACTTTTTGTATTTTTTTCCGGAGGAAGAGTACGCCAAAGACAAAGAGTAAGGAACAAAGTCTTTGTCCTTGTCCGCGATCCAACCTTTTCCGTAAGAAGAAATCGTTCCGTCTGGATTGTACTTGTCGGCGTCAAAGTCATAAGGCGTGGTGTACCTCATTGTGTAGGACGCCTGCAAGCCTTCGTACGACAAGGCAATCTTCATGTCCTCGTGATGGTTATCTTCCATATCGTAATTGTAAGACTCCGTCAACTTTAACTTTGAGTTAAAAAGGGAGACCGACGCCGATTGCCTAAAGGGCTCTTTTTTCCAAGTGTCGTCAGTGGAACTTGTTTTTGAAATGCCAGTCTCGGCCGTCGCGCTTACATAAGGAAAGGTCAAGTTCAATGTCCAATAGTATTTGTCAACTTGCGGAGGAAGCGTCGCGGTAAACGTCAAGCTTTGCTTAAAGCGCTCGCTCATCTCGTTGGCCGCAAAAGTTGCGCTCATCGTGTGCGAAGTGATTGATTCCTTGTCCGTCCAGTCTACGGTAAGATAGTCCCATTCAGGATTGTCGGCGTCTCCGATAAATTCAGTCCGCAGCCAGTTTACGCTTGTGTTCCAAGAAATAGAAGTGTCCTTAAAATGCTTGTAGTAGACCAAAGGCTTTAGCGACACGGAATTGTTTCCGTAAAGCTTCATGTACGTGGCCTTGTAGTCGGTAAGGATCAAGCTTTTTTTGGAGCTTTCGGTGTATCCGCCGTTAGACTTTCCTGATGAATCCGTTTCGTAGTCCGCGATGTAAGGGTGCTTTTGGTAATAAGGCTCAAAGGAAAGGTTGTTTGTGATAGAAAAAAAGCTGTCAAAAAAACTCAAATTTGAATTGAGGCTTACAGGCGTCTTTACTTGAATGTACGAAGTCTTTGGCTTGTTAAAGTCAAAATCTTTTGAAGTTGCAAGCGGTTCCGAAGCGAAAGTAATCTGCGAAGAAAAGTCAGGGCTCAACGAATAATCCAAGGAATAAGAAAAAGACGTCAAATCGTTGGAGCTTGGAAGCGAAAACGACAAGTCCGGCAGCGCGCTTTGCGCGAACAAAAGTTCTTCGTCGTTTTCTTCGCCCTCGCTTTGGTTTTGGGCAGTTTCTTTGGCCGCGTCCTCGCTTTGCTCCGCTTCTTCGGCTTGTTCGCCCTCCGCTTGCGGATCCTTTTCAAAGTCGGGGCTGGTCAAATCGGAGGCCAAGATTTTGTCGCTCTTCTTGGTCCGCTCCCTCTTGGTGGAAGTGGAAAAAATGGTTCCCGAAATTTTTATGCCTGTCTTAAGGGGCGTGACTGTCGACGGATAATAAAATTTTCTGTTTGGCGTGTATTTTGCCCAACCATCGCTGACCTTTTCCTTTGACAAGTCGCTAAAGGTCGCGGTTGCTTCGCTAAAGGAAATCGATGAGTTGAAGGAGCTTATCGAAAAAGACGAAATGTAGGGCTTAATAAATTCCGGCAAAGGAATGCTGTAGGAAGCGTTGCTTTCCCAGCTGAACGAAGAAATCTCCGCGGCTTCTTGCTTTTGTTCCTCAGTCTTTGTGGAGTTGTCTTGGTTTGGATTGTTCAGCAAGTAGCTGAACCAGTCCATCGTTTCGTTTCTGTCACCAAAATCATAATTAAAGAAGGGATCGGAATATATCGGCATTGACAAAGAATAAGAGAACGGAAAGCTTCCGCTCAACTTTAAGTTGGCCTTGTACCTAAACGGAGTGTGAAAGCCCATAAAGTCGGAATCGTCCTTGTAAGTCGTTCCGCTTTTTCCATACGGATGCCAAAAAGCGCTGGCCGTATCTTGGAACACCGTGTTTGAAAAACCAAAAATCGCGCTCGCTTCGATTGACGGAATATTGTTGCCGCCCTTGTACGCTCCAGCCAAACCGGTCGAAACGCCGATGTTGACGTAATAATCCAAAAGGATTTTTAAGTAATTTGAAGTGTCGCCCTTGTATTCCTTGTCAAGGTTGTGCAGTATCAAGCCCTCGCGCTCTTGCTCCATAAGCTTTGTTGGCTTAATCAAGCTAAAGTAGTCGCCAAGAATGTCGTCGTCCTTGTCTTCTTTTGAGTCGCCGCTGCCTGTGTCGAGCGGCTTGCGGCCCAACAAATATGTCGTTGTCTGAAAATAATAGCCGGCGCGGTTTCTATAACCAAAAACAGGGTTAAAAATCAACTCGTCTTTGGGGTAATAAAAGGCCGGCAAATACATTACAGGAACGGGGCCAACATAAACAAGCGCGTTCAAAAAGGCGAACTCGTTGCCGGGCAAAAGCCAAATGCGGCTGGCCTTGATGCGCCAGTGGGGATTTTCTTCGTCGTCGCAAAATGTAAGGGAGCCGTTCTTGAACGAAATTGTGCCGCTGTCGTCGCGCGCGAACAAATCCGAGGCTACGGTTATCTTTGAGCCGCTTGGCAAATTGATCGCGTTGCTTTCGGCCTTTACGACGCGCGAATTGTCAAAGACGCCTTCCAACGTTTGCGTGTTGAACAAAAGGCTGTCGGCCGAAATCGTTTGATTTGAGCCCGACGCTTCGGTTTGCTCAAGCTTTACGGCGCCCTCGGCAAAAAGCATTTCGCGCTCGCGGTTGTACGAAACCCTGTCGGCGCTGATAACGGTTTTTGTCCCGTTTTTTTCCACCGATATTTGAACGTTGCCTTCAAATGTCAAAAGCTCGTCGCCGTTGTTGGGATCTTTTTTGTTGCCGCTTTTGAGGGCGTTCATAATCGTGATGACAGTTTTTTGCGGCTCTTCTTCTTTTTTTTCCTCTTCTTTCTTTTTCTTGGCGCAAAAAGCGTCCGCGCTCAAAAGGCAAAGAGCGATTAAGAGAACAAAAACTTTTTTCCAAGCCGCCCGGCCATGCCAGGCAAACAAAAACTTTTTAGCCATCAATTTTTATTATCGTCAATTTTTTTCAAGCGTTTCTTTTATATACTTTCCTGTCCAAGACGCCTTGCATTTGGCCACGTCCTCGGGCGTTCCGGTGGTGACGACCGTTCCGCCGCCGCTTCCGCCTTCGGGCCCCAAGTCGATTATCCAGTCGGCCTGGCAAATCACGTCAAGGTTGTGCTCGATCATAACGACGCTGTTGCCAGCGTCGACCAAGCGCTTTATCACTCCCATCAATTGCTTTACGTCGGCAAAGTGCAGGCCCGTCGTCGGCTCGTCCAAAATGTACAAGGTCTTGCCTGTGCTCACCTTGCTAAGCTCGTTGGCAAGCTTTACGCGCTGGGCCTCGCCTCCGCTCAAAGTCAAAGCCGACTGCCCCAATTCTATGTAGCCCAAGCCGACGGACTTTAGCGTTTCCAATTTGCGCGATATGTGCGGAATCGAAACAAAAAAGTCGCAGGCTTCGTCCACCGTCATGTTGAGAACGTCGTTTATGCTCTTTCCTTTGTACAGAACGTCGAGAGTTTCCTTGTTGAACCGTTTTCCGTGGCAAACGTCGCACTGAATGTAAACGTCGGGCAAAAAGTTCATCTCGATTTGAATCGTTCCGGCGCCCTGGCAGTTTTCGCAGCGGCCGCCCTTTACGTTAAAGCTAAAACGGCCAGGCAAATAGCCGCGCGCCTTGCTCTCTGGCAGCGACGCAAAGAGGTCGCGGATGCCGTTAAAGACTCCGATGTATGTGGCGGGGTTTGAGCGCGGCGTGCGTCCAATCGGGCTTTGGTCGATGTTAATCACTTTGTCGATGGCGGCCAGGCCCTCTATCGCGTCGTAAGCGCCGACTGGATAGTTTGTCCTCATCGTCTTGTTGCTGGCGGCGGGGTAAAGAATGTCGCTAAGCAGGGTTGACTTTCCGCTGCCCGAAACGCCTGTTATGCAAGTGAAAGTTCCAAGCGGAATTTTAACGTCGATGTTCTTTAGGTTGTGCTCGCGGGCGCCCTTGACTTCTATAAATTTGCCGCTCCCCGCCCGCCGCTTTTTGGGAATGTCCATGCGCAAAGTTCCGGCAAGGTATTGGCCGGTCAAACTTTTTTTGCACTTGGCGACCTCGGCGGGAGTTCCGGCCGCCACGACCTTTCCGCCGTTGACGCCGGCGCCCGGCCCCATGTCGACCAAGTAGTCGGCGGTGCGCAAAGTCTGCTCGTCGTGCTCCACAACGATTACGGTGTTGCCCAAGTCGCGCAGGCGCGTGAGGGTGTCAATCAAGCGCTGGTTGTCGCGCTGGTGCAAGCCAATGCTGGGCTCGTCAAGAATGTACATTACGCCGGTAAGCGCGCTTCCGATTTGAGTGGCCAAACGAATTCGCTGCGCCTCGCCTCCGCTTAAGGTGCCCGCGCTTCTGTCCAACGTAAGATATTCCAAGCCCACATTTTTTAAGAAGTCCAAGCGCGCCCTAATTTCTTTTATGACTTGCGCGGCGATTTGCAATTCCGTCTGCGTGAATTTAATTTTGTCAAAAAAATCTATCGTTTCCGTAACGCTCAGCGCGCTAAGCTCGATGATGTTCTTTCCGCCGATTGTAACGCCAAGCGCTTCCGGCCTAAGGCGCGCGCCCTTGCAAGACGAGCACTCGCTGACCGACATAAACTTTTCTTCAATGCGCTCGCGCTGCGCTTCGCTCCAGGCCTCCGAACGGCGGCGGCTCATGTCTGCGATCACGCCAAGCCAAGGCCGCTTGTATTCGGAGTAGCCCTCGCCGCTTTGCTTTTGGTAAACCCAGCGCAAAACTTTTTTTTCGTCGCCGTTCATCAAAAAGTCGATTTGCTTTGCGGTAAGGTTGTCAAGCGGCGTGTCCAGCGTAAAGTCCGCGGCCTGGGCAACCGCGCCAAACATCGCGCTGGCCCATTCGCTGTCGGGATTGTAAAAAGGCAAGCCGCCTTGGTTGAATGACTTTGACTTGTCGGGAATAATTTTTTGCAAATCCCATTCCATTTTTTGGCCGATGCCGGTGCACTCGGGGCAGGCGCCAAAGGGATTGTTAAAAGAAAACAAGCGCGGCTGCAATTCGGGGATAGAGATTCCGCAGTCGGGACAAGCGTTCTTTTGGCTAAAAAAAACTTCCTGCTCGGTGTAGTCCTTTTCTCCTCCGCCCTCTTTGGGAACGCGGCGCAATACAATCACGATTCCGTTTGCGCTGTTAAGCGCGGTCTCAAGCGAATCGGCCAAGCGCTTGCGGATTCCTTCCTTCAACACAATGCGGTCAACGACCATCTCTATCGTGTGTTTTTTTTGCTTGTCCAGCTTGACGCTCTCGTCAAGGTCGGTCATAATGCCGTCGACGCGGGCGCGGGCGAATCCCGCTTTTTTTGCGTCCTCAAAAACTTTTGCGTGTTCGCCTTTTTTTCCGCGAATCACCGGCGCCAAAATCGTCAGCTTTTCTCCGTTGGGCCAAGACAAGACAGCGTCGATGATTTGGTCAACGCTCTGCTCCTTGATTTCGCGCCCGCAGTTTGGGCAGTGCGCCTTTCCTATGCGGGCGTAGAGCAAGCGGTAGTAGTCGTAGATTTCGGTCACAGTTCCCACGGTGGAACGCGGGTTGTTGTGAGTTGTTTTTTGTTCGATTGAAATGGCGGGGCTAAGGCCTTCTATCAAGTCAACGTCGGGCTTGTCCATCGTTCCCATAAACTGCCGCGCGTAGCTGGAAAGGCTTTCCATGTAGCGCCGCTGCCCTTCCGCAAAAAGCGTGTCAAAGGCCAGCGACGATTTTCCGCTGCCCGACAAGCCGCTTATCACAACCAACTTGTTGCGCGGCAAATCGACGTTAACGTTCTTTAAATTATGTTCTCGCGCGCCCTTTACCGAAATCACCTCGGCTCCCACAGCGCCCTTTTTTCCTGTTGCCATAATCTTAAGATTATAGCGTAAAATCAATCTTTCCGCAAGCAACCGCCCGCCCCTTGCGCGCCTCCACTATACTCTTGTTTTGCTATTTTTTTTACGAATTTTGAAAAATTTCACGCGGAACTTTTTGTAAAATCGGTAACTTTGTTCAAAAAAGCCCCAAATTTCGCCATTTTTGAAAATTTGGATTCTAAAAAAAACGGAGGTTTTTTCATTATGAAAAAATTGATTGGAGCTTTGGCTCTTGCTGCTATGGTAGCTGCTTCAGCTTTCGCTGAGGTTTCTTTTGGAGCTTGGGTTTGCAACCTTCCCACACTCATCGCCTCTGACGGCGACGGAATCAAGGGTGGTGCTGTTGCTAATCCATGGGGATGGGGAGCTCGCCCGGCTCGTGCCGACATCAACTTCACGTCTGATGACGGAAAAGCTGGAATCGTAATGGGTGTCTACACAAACTTCACAGGTGGAGTTGCCGGAAGCTCAGACAACACTCTTATGTGGATCAAGCCCGTTGAACAGATTAAGCTTTCTCTCGGACAGCATGACAACTTCTTCGGAACACGCGGAGACCTTTGCTTTGGTTCATGGAACTGGCTCCGCCCGAATCCGACAGGTGGCGACCTTGTCCGCTGGGGTGAAGGAATCACATTCACATCTGGAAACAAAAAGAATGCCAGTAGCGGACTTGGTATCCAGATTACACCCATTGAGGCTTTGAAAGTATTCGCTTTCGTTCCTCTTACTGCGACAGCTTCTGGCGGCGAAAACGCTGTTAAGACGTTGGACAAGGTTTTCGGAAAAGGCGTATATGGTGCTATGTACACAATCGACGGAATTGGTAAAATCAAGGCTCAGTTCCTCGCCGACTCTGACGAGGACGCTGGAAAGAAGACTCTTGGTACATTTGAGGCCGCTTTCGACTTGACAGCCGTTGACAAGCTCTTCGCCACTGTTGGCGTTGAATTCAACATCAAAGACTCTGACCTTTATGGAAAGGGAGCCAAGATGTTCGGAGTTGCCGCCGGCGCTTCTTATGGAATCACAGAAGCCTTCAAAGTTGCCGCCGACTTCTGTATCTCTATCCCCAAGGACGGAGACATGGGATTGGCCTTCGGCGTTGGACTTGACTACGCTATTAACGACGCTCTCGGACTCACAGCCGACGTTCGCATGATTATGCCCAACAACAACATCGACCCCAGCCTCTCATTCTTGGTTGGCGCCAACTATGCTTGCGGATCTAACGCTTCTTTGGGACTTGGATTCCAGGCTGTTGTGGCTATGGGCGACAAGGCAAGCACTGGAGATCTTAAGCTCGTTCAGGCCGCCACTGTTGACGGAGAAACCAAGAAGTTCATCTTCGCCGTTCCGCTCCGCTTCAACGTTTGGTTCTAATCTGACTTTTTGCAGGGCTTGTCCCTGCAATCGGTTGGCTTAAAGCCACAGGCTAAAAGCTGTCTGCCTTGCGGCGGACGGCTTTTTTTTCTTGTCAAGAGTTTTCTTGACGGACATTTAGTAACTTTAGTTAAAAACAATTGTTTAATTTAAAAATACAGTTTTACAGGAGTGTTTTATATGAAAAAACTCATTCTTTTTGCGGCGCTTATGGCTGCCGTTTTGAGCTTGGCTACAGCCAAAAAAGCAAAGCAAATTGACCCCTATGACGACAAAAAAATGCATCCCACTGACCGCAGCGGCCTTGAAAAATTTTTGGGAACCAACCGCTATGAAGTTCTTGACGAGGCGGGAATATATATTAAGCCCCTTGTTGGCAAGATTAAGGCAAAGCGCGGTAATTTCATCTACCGCCGCGGCACGGATGTGGCTGGCTACCGCGTTTACTATGACACAACGGCATATACTGTTGAGATGGCAAAAGAGACTAGGCAAATCTGCTGCGATGCTATAGACAGGTATATGGACGACTTTGCAAACAAGCGCCTTGACCGCAAGGCCAAGCTTGAGAAATCACGCCGTGTCTACGGCTCTGCTCCAGGTTACCAAGAATTTGGAGTTGCTATTAGCATGATGAACTATAAGGCCAAGCCGACATTTTACTTTGGCTACGCCTTTGTGGACGGAAGCCCTTATTTTGTAATTCATTCAGCCAAGGCAAAAAACTTGACACTAGAGGGAAAACATGTCGCGGAAACTCCGAACATGGAAACCATTCCGCAAAATTATTTTTTTACCCGAGCTCAGGCTCAAAGGCTTAAGGAATTTATCTGCGAAGAGAACATAAGCCTGTTTCATGACGAAGAGGAGAAGAAACTTGGCGGTCTTAGAGCTGACGCTGAGAACGATGAATACACAGAAGCGGACAGCACGATCCCTGAAAAAAAGAAAAAGGCCAAAAAGGCAAAAAAGGCTGACCCCGAAGGCGACGCTTATGACGACGCTCCCGCAGAAGAGGACATTACGCCAATTAATACGGTCAACGAGCGCTAACGCGCTTAGATTAAATTAGAATTTTTTTTGGAAATATAAAGGAGGTTCCAAATGAAAAAATTATTTACAGTTTTTGCAGTAGCTGCCGTTATGGCTGCCGGCGTTTTTGCCCAGGACGTAACTGGAGGCGTTGACGCCGTTACAGGCGCCGCCGCTACTGTAGGCGAAGTTGCCAATGTTAGTGAGACCTTGCAGGGCGTTTGGTTTGACAAGAAGTACAACTGCAACTGGCAGTTTCAGGTTAACAGCAGCTCTGACGCCTTCTGCGTTCTTAAGGACGCCAGCAGCGGAGCGGTGGTTTACACGTTCACACGCGCCAAGGTAAAGAACTTTAAGGGCGAGATGGAAGCCAACAAGTTCGTTTTGTCTTGGGAATGCCCGGCCAAGAACCGCATTTACAAGTTTGTAAAAGAATTTGCCGGAAACAGCGACTTGCTCTTGGACATCTTCAACGACTACTACCAAGAGCGCCACTCAACAAGAATTACTTTAGTTAACGCTGACGCCAGCGTTGAGTAAGTTTTTTGGGATGACTTGTTTTATACCTTGACAACCGTAAGGATTTGTTGTATATTATAAGTATCGACAGGCAACGTGTGTGTCTGTTAAGGCGATGAAGTAAGAAGTTGCGCTGGGATGCAGTTTCTTATTGAGCCTTCCGGAGGGGTTGTGCAGCGGTACCCCGACCCAGCTAGGCGCAAGCCGAAAGAAAATGCTCAATTTAAGCCCGCCTTTTTATTAAGGCGGGTTTTTTTGTTGGAGACGCTTACAATTGATTTTAAAATGCGCTCAAAGTTATTTAAAACTTCTTGATGTGGTCTATAACTTTACAATAGCCCGAAAAGGTGTTGTTAGAGAATTTTCCTTAACATTTCAAAAAATGGATTTCCATCATATAGCGGGTCTGCACAAATTGACGGATATAAGACAAGTTCTCCGAGGTACAAGGGAATGTCTTTTTGATAAAATCATTGAAGGAAAAATCAGTCAAACAATGATTGAAAAAAGCCTGTTTTATGAAAAAATGTCGGACAGGCTTGAACCGCTTTGCCATCTTGAAGAGCTTTTGGACAGCGATCAACTTATATTCAAGTATAACGAAAATGTTCGTGTCTATTCCCAGATAAAGGCCGATTTTTTGCTCGAAGGAGTATATAACGAGAACCCTGTATATTTATTTCTTGGAAGCAGGGAAGAAAATAATTTAAAAAATCAAATGTGCAGAACTTTTTTTCCTAAAAGATCCATTGATTATTCTTTTGGTCAGCCTAGATACACATTGCTAAAAAAAGAAAAAGTTAAAAAATCTTTGCCAGCAAATCGTTAAGTTGGGAGCGGGTGAACAACAGAAACAGTTTTGGTGAATCTTTGTAGGCCAGCTGAGCGCAATCTGGATTTTTGTTTTGGGCGGAATGGATTGTGATTGCAAAATACGGGGCTTGCTTTACAAAAACATAGCCCAAATCAGCCCTCGTGTCCGAAAATCTGTCGATTGAATTTTTGTCGCTTCCCCATTCAATAAAAAGAGGGGTTGAGCCGTATTTTTTTATGGTGTCTTTTTTGCCTTTTTTTAATTTGAGCGCGTCAAAATCCAAAAAATATTTTTCGGCCGCCTGCTTGATTTGCGGCAACTCGTTTTGGTCAAAAAAAATATTGCGCCAAGCGTTATGCGCGTAAACAAGAATTCCGCGCATTTTTTTGCCGTCAATTTCTTTGT
Organism: Treponema sp.; assembly: GCA_017551705.1. Taxonomy (GTDB): domain Bacteria; phylum Spirochaetota; class Spirochaetia; order Treponematales; family Treponemataceae; genus Treponema_D. The sequence continues at coordinate 34,618 of JAFZLA010000095.1, read as the reverse complement.
CGATTATTTGCGCTTGCCTTGTCTTTTGGTCAACGGTGACTTTAACAAATTCTTGGGCGCAAATTCCGTTCAACAAGAGCAATGTTAGCAGAGCAAAAAATGTCGCCTTCTTTTTCATAGGAATTATTCTATCACGCTTTAAATTTTTTTTCTATAAAAAATGCCCCGCGAAAATCGCGGGGCGGATCCTGTGACAAAGTCACTTTTTTTTCAAAAAGTGGATCTTACTCAACGCGGGCGTCAGCGTTAACAAAAGTAATTCTTGTTGAGTGGCGCTCTTTGTAGTAGTCGTTATAGATGTCCAAGAGCAAGTCGCTGTTTCCGGCAAATTCTTTTACGAACTTGTAGATGCGGTTCTTGGCCGGGCATTCCCATGACAAAACGAACTTGTTGGCTTCCATCTCACCCTTAAAGTTCTTTACCTTGGCGCGAGTGAACGTGTAAATAACGGCTCCGCTGCTGGCGTCCTTAAGGACACAGAAAGCTTCGCTGCCGCTGTTGACCTGGAACTGCCAGTTGCAGTTATACTTTTGATCAAACCAAACGCCCTGCAAAGTCTCGCTTACATTGGCAACTTCGCCTACAGTAGCGGCGGCGCCTGTAACGGCGTCAACGCCTCCGGTTACGTCCTGGGCAAAAGCGCCGGCAGCCATAACAGCGGCTACTGCAAAAACTGTAAATAATTTTTTCATTTGGAACCTCCTTTATATTTCCAAAAAAAATTCAAATTTAATCTAAGCGCGTTAGCGCTCGTTGACCGTATTAATTGGCGTAATGTCCTCTTCGGCGGGAGCGTCGTCATAAGCGTCGCCTTCGGGGGCAGCATTTTTTACCTTTTTGGCCTTTTTCTTTTTTTCGGGAACAACGCCGTCAGCCTCGTTATATTCGTCATTAACAGCGTCGCTCTTAAGCTCGCCATTCTTTTCTTCTTCAGCGTCGTGGAAGAGGCTTATGTTCTCCTCGCAAATATATTCCTTAAGCTTTTGCGCTTGGGCGCGGGTAAAGAAGTAGTTTTGAGGAAGCGTCTCTGTGTTCTGGGAATCGGCGTGCCCTCCCTCCAAAGCAAGGTTCTTGGCCTTGGCGGCGTGAATCACAAAGTAGGGGCTGCCGTTAACAAAGGCGTATCCAAAGTAAAATGTCGGCTTTGCCTTGTAGTTCATCATCTTGATCGCTATGCCGTATTCCTGATAGCCAGGGGCGGAACCGTAGGCGCGCCTTGTCTTTTCCAATTTGCTCTTTCTGTCCAAGCGCTTGTTGGCAAAGTCGTCCATGTATTTGTCGATAGCGTCACAACAAGTTTGTCTGGTCTCTTTTGCCATCTCAACCGTGTAGGCGCTTGTGTCGTAGTAGATGCGGAAGCCAGCCACATCCGTGCCGCGGCGGTAGATAAAGTTGCCTTTTTTTGCCTTTATTTTTCCAACTACAGGGCGGATATACATGCCCACTTCGTCAAGAACGTCGTAGCGGTTTGTGCCAAGCCACTTGTCCAAGCCGGTGCGGTCAGTTGGATGCATTTTTTGGTCGTCGTAGGGGTCAATTTGCTTTGCTTTTTTGGCTGCGGCCAAGCTCAAAACGGCCGCCATAAGCGCCGCGATAAGAATGAGTTTTTTCATAAAACACTCCTGTAAAACTGTATTTTTAAATTAAACAATTATTTTTAGCTAAAGTTACTAAATGTCCGTCAAGAAAACTCTTGACAAGAAAAAAAAGCCGTCCGCCGCAAGGCAGACGGCTTTTAGCCTGTGGCTTTAAGCCAACCGATTGCAGGGGCAAGCCCTGCAAAAAGTCAGATTAGAACCAAACGTTGAAGCGGAGCGGTACAGCGAAGACGAACTTCTTGGCTTCTCCGTCAACAACAGCGGCCTTTACGTACTTAATCTGGCAAGCGTTAACATTGACCTTGTCGCCCATCTGCATGGCAGCCTGGAAGCCAAGTCCCAATGAAGCGTTAGATCCGCAAGCATATGTGGCTCCAACCAAGAAGCTCATCATAGAGTTGCAGTCGTTGTTGGGCATGAACATGCGAACGTCGGCAACCAATCCGAGAGCGTCGTTAACAGCGTAGTCAAGACCAACGCCGAAGGCCAAAGCCATGTCTCCGTCCTTGAGGATTCCGATAGAGAAGTCAGCAGAAAGCTTGAAGGCTTCTGTGATTCCATAAGAAGCGCCAACCTGAACGCCGAACATCTTGTCTCCCTTTCCATAGAGGTCAGAGTCTTTGATGTTGAAGTCAACGCCAACAGTGGCATAGAGCTTGTCAACAGCTGTCAAGTCGAAAGCGGCCTCGAATGTACCGATTTCTTTCTTTCCGTTTGTCTCGTCAGAGTTGGCCTTCAACTGAGCCTTGATTTTACCAATTCCGTCGATTGTGTACATGGCGCCGTACCAGCCTTTGCCGAATACTTTGTCCAATGTCTTGATGTTTCCGTCAAGCGGAACGAAGGCGAAAATCTTCAAAGCTTCGAGAGGAACGATCTGCAATCCAAGTCCGTGATCTCTCCAACCAGCGTTGGCGTCGAATGTGAATCCTTCACCCCAGCGAACGTTGTTTGTTGTGGCTTCCGGGCGGAGCCAGTTCCAAGAACCGTAGCAGAGGTCGCCGCGTGTTCCGAAGAAGTTGTCGTGAGATCCCAAAGAAAGAGTGATCTGGTCGATGGGTTTAATCCACATAAGAGTGTTGTCAGAGTGTGACCAACCCTTAGAGATTTCTCCCTTGTCGTTGATGAAGTCGGTGTAGACACCCAAGATCATTCCAGCTTTTCCATCGTCAGATGAGAAGCGGATGTCGGCGCGAGCCGGTCTCCAACCACCCCATGGGTTGTTAGCAGCGCCACCCTTAATTCCGTCGCCATCAGAAGCGATGAGTGAGGGAAGGTTGCAAACCCAAGCTCCAAAAGAAACCTCAGCGAAAGCTGAAGCAGCTACCATAGCAGCAAGAGCCAAAGCTCCAATCAATTTTTTCATAATGAAAAAACCTCCTTATTTTTTAAAAAACAGAACTAGGTCTGCCTTTTTACCCTAAATATTAACACACATATTTTTCTTTGTCAAGAAAAAAAAGCATTTTTTTTCGTTTTTTAGAAAAGCGGTAACATAGACGCGGACGCGTCAAGGTTGGGCAGGTGCGGGGGCGGAGTCGGGCTCGGCGAATGCCTCTACAGGGATTCCCAGCAAGCCAGAGATTTCCTCTGCCGTGTATTTGCCGTCGGCAAGAAACTTCTTGGCGTCTTCAATGGCTTTTTGCTGGGCGCCAATCGCGATGCCAGCTTCCTTTCCGTCGTCGTAGTCGTAAGCTCTTTGTCGTTCCCAAGTCATAAATTGCATCTTGTTCTCCGCGCTTCGTTTCGCGTCAGCTACGTAGGCTTTCAGCTCGTCGGTGTAGCCGCTGGACGCTTGGTTCGAAATCAAGAATTCAAAGAACGCCTTGACTTCCTCATCATCAATCATTGTAGCGCAAAGCGGCGCAAAAAAGAAGTGCTTCCACGCCCTGTCGCGCAATTTTGTCTTGCCGTCCTCTATACAGATGTTCTCAAAGGTGTTTACCGGCAGTCCGTTCTTAAAGATGTCCTCCAGGCAAATGAAAATCACATGGCTGTCCGGCAGGTCCTTGTACTTTTGCTTAGGCTTGAGCGTGTCAACGTCCATGACACCTTGGTAATAGCGGGAGCGCTCCGCCAGCTCGTGCGTGTTGGCCATTTGCATCTCCACGTCATACATTTTGCCGGTGCCCTTGACAAAGACGTCAAGGCGGATGCTTTTTGCGTCGGGGTCAATGGCTATGGTCTCCTCTTGGCTCATTTTCATTCTTTTGATTTTGACGCCCAAAAGCATTTCTATCAGGCGCCGGCAGGCGTCCGGGTGCGCTCTCATAACCTTGTAAAAGATGAAGTTGTTGGAGAGCGTCGCGCGCTTCCATTTCTTCTCCAAAATACGTTTTTCTTCCGACGCGCTATTCTTTCTGCTTTTGTTCTTTTTCATACAGAACTCCTTGATAAAAAATTGTTAACCGTCTCTTTGCGATTCTCTGCATATAAGGTACACACGATAAGAGATTTTTTATAATATTTTGGGACTTTTTTAGAAAAAAAACTGTAAATTTATGGCAAAATTGGGGGAAAAATAGGTGGCAAAGGGCAAAAATTCTCCTTTACAAAAAAGGCTTTGCGCGCTATTATAGATAAACCTACACGGAGGTTTTTTATGAACGCAAAAAAGATTTGTTTGGCGGCCATTTTGGCGTCTGTTGTTTTGGCAGGAGCCTTTGCCGCGGAGAATGTGGGCGGCCACAAAAAATCAGAAATTTCCTATTACAGCGCTCCTGTTTATAAAGTGATGGATTCGGCAAAAGCCTACACTGTCATTTACGGCAAGGCCGGCCACAAGATGGGAACGGTTACAATTCCCAAGGAATGGGCAAAGAACAAGCCTGACACGGTCAAAAAGCTTTTGGTGCGCAACTGCCCGCCCAAAATCACTCCCTATGTGACAATCGTTAAAAAGAGCGGAAGCTTTTTAAAGGTTATGCTCACAGTTCCCACAAACCACAACGACCGCATTTGGGGAATCGCCAACGAAAACAAAGTTGAGTCCACAGACGGCGTTGAGTCCGTTGAGTTGGAACTATAGTTCCCCCAGATGAAAATTTTAGACTCCGAACAAATCGCCGCCTTTAGGGCCTTTGCGCAGAGCCACGACGCTTTTATCGTGGCCGGCCACAAGGATCCGGACGGCGATTGCGTTTCAAGCAGCCTGGCCGCGGCGGCCATCCTTAAGGCGCTGAACAAGGAATACATTTTGCTCAACGCGGGGCCTTTTAAGCGGCCTGAGATCCGCCAGTTTGAAAAAGACTTTACAGACCAAATTCCCTTTTTGAGCCAAGAGGACCGCAAAAAAACCGGCCTTTTGATTGTGGACTGTTCGGAGCTCAACCGAATCGGAGACTACGGCGACGGCCTTAAAGGCTTTGACACCTTTATCGTGGACCACCACAAAACTGCGGAGACTCCAGAGGGCGCGCAAAGCGTGATTGACCCAACAAGCCCCGCGGCCGTATGCCTTTTGACGATGCTCTACGAAAACATCGTTGGCCAGCCCGACCCCGAGACCGCCAAAATAATGTTCTTGGGCCTTAGCACGGACACGGGATTTTTTAGATTTTTGCGCGAGGACAGCGCGGACGTTTTTGAGCTTGCCGCTCGCCTTGTGCGATACGGGGCCAACCCCAACAAAATGTACAACCACATAACGGGCGGAAAGCCTTGGTCCACCCGCAAATTGCTGGGCCTTTTGCTTTCGCGGACAGAGCTTTACTGCAACGGAAAGCTTGCCCTTACCTACGAGACGATGGAAGACACAAAAAATTGGGGCCAGGAAGGCCGCGACAGCGACAGCCTTTACACCGCCCTTTTGAGCGCGCAAGGAATCCAGGCCGCCGTCTTTTTGCGCCAAGAGACCGAAACTTCTTGCACAGGCGGATTCCGCAGCCTTGACGACGTTGACGTCAGCGCGGTGGCGGCCAAGTTTGGCGGCGGCGGCCACAAAAACGCCAGCGGCATGAGCGTCCAAGGCAAAATCGCAACGCTGATTCCCCAGATTGTAAAAGAGTTTTCGAGAGTTCTTTAGCGGCGAGATTAAACGAACGCAAGACCCTAAAGGGGCGCGGCGCAAATTCCGACAATATAAATATGAAAAAGTCGCTTTTGATTTTGGCCGCGCTGGCTTTTTTGGCAGGGACCGCGGCCGCCGAAAAGACTGTCGAATCGCCCTACTCTTTTGAATACCGCGAGATCGCCCAAAAATTGCAGGGACCTTCCGCTCCCTTTGAAAAGGACGGCTGCATCGTCTTTAGCGCCGAGCTTGGGCCGCGCTATGTAGGAATCGCGTTTGACTTTGAGAACTACCAAATCATCCATCCCTTTATGCGAAAGAGCGCCTACGACGAAAACGGCGAGCTTATTAAGACTTGGTATTTTTACATTTTGGAAGACGTTCCGCAAACAAACAAAATTTACTACCGCATGATAATCGACGGCCTGTGGACAACAGACAGCCTTAACCCGCAAAAATACTACGACACGCAGACCGGCATCCATCTTTCGGAAGTTTACGTAAAAAAGCATGAGGCCGCCGCGACAAGAACCGTGGCCACGCAAAACTCAAGCGCGACGCATTTTGTCTACCGCGGAAAGAGCGGACAAAAAGTTCGCCTTGCAGGAACTTTCACCAAATGGGACAGCTGGATTTACGAGCTTAAGGAAACGGCGGCCGGCCTTTACGAGCTGGACCTTCCGCTTCCGACAGGAACTTACTATTACGTTTATTACATCGGAGCCGAGCGCTTCCCCGACGTCACAAACCACGACCGCGCCTGGACAGAGGACGGCCGCCCGGTTTCGAAATTGATTGTGAATTGAAAGAAAGGCCTCAAGCGATAGAGGCGGCAAACAAAAAGGGCGGCTTGCGGGCCGCCTTTTTTGTTACTAGAACTTAAGTCCACCCATGCCGCCAAACTTTTTGGCAAGGGCGTTGAGGTCCATGCCTCCAAGTCCGCCGGCGCCTGGCATTCCGCCCATGCCGGACATGCCGCCGCCGCCCATCATTTGGCCCATGATTTGGGCTTGCAAGCCCTTGTTGCGGCTTACTTTTTTCATCGTCAATTTTGTTTTTTCAAACTGCTTTATTAGCTTGTTGACTTCGGCCACGCTTGTGCCCGAGCCTTTGGCGATGCGCTTGCGGCGGCTGGGGCCGATTATCAAGTGGTTGGCTCGCTCTTTTTTTGTCATCGACTGAATGATGGCTTCTTGCTTTTTCATTCCGCTTGTGTCAAGGTCGCGTCCTTGCATCGCCGCCGCCGCTCCAGGAATCATTTCCAAAAGCGACTGCATGTTGCCCATCTTTTTTACTTGCTGGAACTGGGCAAGCATGTCGTCAAGGGTGAACTCGTTGCGCGCCATCTTTTTTTGCATGGCGGCTGCTTGCTCCATGTCCACCTTTTCTTGCGCCTTTTCGACAAGGCTGACCACGTCGCCCATTCCAAGAATGCGGCTTGCGATTCGCTCAGGGTGGAAGACTTCAAAGTCTTCGGTCTTTTCGCCGGTTCCTATAAAGAGAATGGGCTTTTGCGTTATTGACTTTAGCGAAAGGGCGGCTCCGCCTCGCGCGTCTGAATCAAACTTGGTAAGGACGACTCCGCTAAGACCAAGCTGCTCGTCAAAGCTCTTGGCGATGTCAACGGCGTTTTGGCCGGTCATCGCGTCGGCGACCAAAATCGTCTCTACAGGATCCGCCGCCTTTTTGATTTGGACAAGTTCGTCCATCATCGCCTGGTCGATTTGAAGGCGGCCGGCGGTGTCCAAAATTATCGTGTCAAGTCCGTTCTTCTTTGCGTATTCAATGGCGTCTTTGGCAACCTTTACGGCGTCCTTGGCGCCGTCCTCTTTGTAAACGGGAACGTCAATCTTTTGGCCAAGCACGCAAAGCTGCTCGACGGCGGCCGGACGGATCAAGTCGCAGGCGGCAAGGAGGGGGCGGCGGCCGTCTTTTTTTAGGCGGGCGGCAAGTTTGTGGCTTGCGGTTGTCTTTCCCGCGCCCTGCAAGCCGAGCATTAGGATTACGCTCTGGGTGTCGGGGCCCTTAAGCTTAAGGTCTTGCTTAGTGTCGCCGAGCATGGCGACGATTCTGTCGTAGATTATTTTTACAAACTGTTGGCCGGGATCCACGGCGCGCAGGACTTTTTCGCCCTTGGCTTCTTCGATGGCTCCGTTGACAAAGCGGCGCACGACGCGAAGGTTTACGTCGGCCTCCAGCAAGGCCATTTTGATTTGCTCTACGGCGTCCTCGATGTTCTTTTCGGTGATCGAAGACTTTCCGCTAATCGTTCTAAAAACGTCGGTAAAGGCGTTTGTAAGTTTTTCTAACATGGAGACCTCGGTTTACAAAAATTGCCGCGCGGCGAAAAATTATTTCTTTCCCATCAACAGTTCAAGCATAAAGTCTTCGGGCTCAATCTCGCGGTTAAGGATGCGGTAAAGGCCGTCGCAAATCAAGAGCTTTATGTTTTTGCTTTGAGCGATTTGGTGAACGTATTTGCAGGCGATGGCGCCTTCGGGAAGGTAGCCGATTTTGCCGACATTGGCGATAAGGTCGTCAAGGTCTTTGAATTTTGAAAGCAAATCGGTCTTTATCATTTCTTGGCCAAAGCGGCGGTTGCGGCCGTACTTGCTTTTGCAAGTTACGTCAAGGTCGCCGACTCCCGCAATGGAGGTGAAGGTCTCCGCGTGCGTCGCTCCCATTGCAAAGCCCAGCGTTTGAATTTCGTTGAGGCCGGCGGCCATCAAAAGGCTTTCGGCATTGTCGCCAAAGATGTCGCTTGTTTCGCTTATCGCGTCAAGGGCGCCGTAAACGACGGCGATTATGTTTTTTGCCGCCGCGCAAATTTGAACGCCAACGACGTCAAAGCTGGAATATGCCATAAGCCCAGGAACTCTCATAAGTTCGCGGAACCTGATTGAAATTTTTGGATTTTCGCTGGCGGCGACAAGGCCAGTTATTTTTCCAAGGGCCACTTCCTCAGCGTGGCTGGGGCCGGAGATGTAGCAAACGCTGCCCTTGTAAACTTCGGGCAAAACGCTTTCCATTGTCTCCACGATAAGCTTGGGGCCGTCGTCGGAAGGAACAAAGCCCTTGGTTAAAACGCCTATGTTGACGCTGCCGTCGGCGATGTTGGGAAGGCTTGTGATTTTTTTGAGCGTTGGAGCCAAGTAAAGGGAGGGCGACGCGAAAATCAAAAATTCGCACTTGGAGGCGACTTGCTCTATGTTGGAAGAAGCCGTCAAGTTTTGCTCAAGCTTAAAGCCCGGCAAAAATTTTTTGTTCTCATGCTCGTTGTTTATTGAAGAAACAACGTCGTCTTCGAGCGCCCAAAGGGTCACGTCATGTCCGCCGCGCGCCAAGGCCTGGGCAAAGCCAGTTCCCCACGCGCCCGCGCCAATAACTCCAACAGTCTTCTTAGCAGCCATCGCAAGCCTTCTGATTAATTAGAACCAAATGGAAGCGTTGTCTTCCCAGTCGATCAACTCTTCCGGCTTAAAGAACAAATTGATTTCGCGCTCGGCGCTTGTGTCGCTGTCCGACGCGTGAATTACGTTGTACTGGGTGTGGCAGCAAAAATCGCCGCGAATCGTTCCCGGATGGGCCTCGGCGGGGCTTGTCGAGCCCACCAATTTTCGCACCAAGGTCACGCAGTCGTCGCCCTGCCAGCACATGGCCACCACAGGGCCGCTTGTGATGTATCCGACCAAAGAGTCGTAAAAAGCCTTTCCCTTGTGCTCGGCGTAGTGCTTGGACGCCAATTCGGGCGAAATGTTCATCATTTTAAGGCCGACCAACTTGAGGCCTTTTTGTTCAAGACGGCGGATAACCTCGCCGACAAGCCTGCGGTTCAAAACGCCAGGCTTTAGCATTGCAAAACAACGTGTCATAATCCTTAGATTATAGCGCAAAAAAAAGCCCCGCGTCAAGGAGCAGGGCAACCAAGGCAGCGTCCAAAAGGACGCGGCGAAACAGCTCGAACCAACTATTTTCGTTTTTCTTTCATTAGTACGAGCTGCCCAGTCCGCCGACTTTGACTTGGAAGTGGCTGAATTCCATTTGGAAGCTGGCGCGGCCCTGGGTTACGCTGCGCAAATTGGTGCTAAAGCCGAACATTTTGGCCATAGGCGCCTCGCAGTGAATCAACTCTCCGCTGGCCTTGGAATCTTGGCCCAAAATCATTCCGCCGCGCTGGGTCACTTGGCTCATCGCCTCGCCCACAAATTCCTTGGGACAAGAAATCTCGACGTCCATGACAGGCTCCAAAAGTTCGGGCGCGGCGCCCTTGCAAGCCTTGTCAAAGGCGGCCACAGCGCAAGCCTCAAAGGCAAATGGCGTGGAGGTAAGCTCGTTGTAGTCCAGCGCGGTGACTTGCACGGCGGTGTCGGCGCAGGGGTAGCCGTAATTGATTCCGGCGGACAGGGCGCTTTGGAAGCCGTTTTTGACGGCCTCGTAAATTTCTTCGGGGATGGAAGAGTCGCGGACAAGGCATTCGTAGCTGTTGCCCTGGCCTTGCTCGCGGGGGCTAACAGTGACTGTTATGCCGGCCGTGTTTTCCTTTCCGCCAAGGACGCGGCTGTAGTTCTCCGTGGCCGAAGATTGGGCGGTGACGGCCTCGCGGTAAGTTACCTGCGGAGAGCCAACGCGCGCCTTCACTCCAAAGTCGTCCTTCATGCGGGTGACCAAAACGTCAAGGTGCAGCTCGCCCATTCCGCTTATGATAAGCTGGCCGGTCTCCGCGTCCTCTTTGTGGGTAAAGGTGGGGTCTTCGCGCGAAAGTATTTCCAAAGTTTCGTTGAGCTTGTCGCGCTCGCTGATTGAGTCGGGCTCGATGGCCACGCTGATTACAGGCTCGGGGAAGTGGACGGATTCCAGCAAAACCGGATAGCCTTCGCTTCCGAGGGAGTCGCCGGTCTGCGCCAATTTTAGTCCGATAAAGACCGCGATGTCGCCGGCGCTTACGCTGTCCATCGGCTCGGACTTGTCGGCGTGCATGCGCAAAATGCGGTTGACGCGCTCGCGCTTTTTCTTTCCTACGTTAAAGACTTGCGTTCCAGCCGCGATTTTTCCTGAATACATGCGGACGTAGCAAAGGGGGCCCATCTCGCGGTCGTACTGGATTTTGAACACAAGGCCAAGCGCCTGACCGTTTTCCTTGCAGGGAACTTCGACGGCCTCTTCCTTGTCGCGCTTTACGTGAACGCCCTTGGCCGGAGCGACCTCGTCGGGCGCCGGAAGGTAGTCAACCACAGCGTCGATGAGCGGCTGGACGCCCTGGTTGTGGCGCGAGCTTCCCATTACAAATGGAACAAAGGCGCGGCTTATCGTTCCCTTGCGGAGCGCGGCCTTGAGCTGGTCGACAGAAATTTCTTTTCCTTCCAAATAAAGTTCGGCCAAAGCGTCGTCGCTAGAAGCAACCGCGTCGACCAATTTTTCGCGCCATTCTTTGGCTTGGTCCAAGCGGCTTGGGTCGATTTCAGTTTCGGTAAATTTTTCGCCCTCGCTTTCGGCGTCCCAGCGGATTTCCCTCATGCGGAGCAAGTCAATCACGCCTTCAAATTCGGCGCCCTGCCCGATTGGGATTTGCAGCGCCACGCAGTTGGCTCCAAACTTGTTGTGGACGTCTTCCATCGAGCCAAAAAAGTCGGCTCCGATTCTGTCCATCTTGTTCATGTAGCAAATGCGCGGAACGCTGAACTCGTCGGCCTGCTTCCAAACGGTTTCGGTCTGGGGCTGCACTCCGTCAACCGCGCACAAAACGCAAACGGCGCCGTCAAGCACGCGCAAGGAGCGCTCGACTTCGGCCGTAAAGTCAACGTGGCCGGGCGTGTCGATTATGTTGATTTGATAGTTCTTCCAATATGTTGTAGTGGCGGCGGAACAAATCGTAATTCCGCGCTCCTGTTCCTGCGCCATCCAGTCCATCGTTGCCTGGCCGTCGTCTATCTCGCCAATCTTGTGAATTTTTTTTGTGTAGTAAAGAATTCGTTCGGTTGTCGTGGTCTTTCCCGCGTCGATGTGGGCCATGATTCCGATGTTGCGCATTTTTTCCAATGACATAATTTTCTCCAAAAGTGGAAATAATTATAGTGAAAAAAAGCGTTATGCGCAACCGCAGCAGACAAGGCGAAATTAGGAATTTTTGAAAGAATTCCTTGACAAAAACTAGAAGCAATGGTAAGTTTAAAGAAAGAGGGACGTCACAACGGCGGCCGCCTCCTTTTTTGCTTACTTAAAAGCCTGCCGGAGTCAGTCAACTAGGGCAGGCTTTTTCTTTCGCTTACTCTTTACTTTTGGTGAAGAGGGCTATCGCATTTACAATCAAAGAAAGAACCGCGATTACTAGCATCGCAATTTCGTAGCTCGTCATGTTCTGCGTGCCTCCCAATACTAAGATTAGGAGGCGGCCTGCCACGCCGTGGCGTCCCATTTTTTCATATATAAGATACACATTTTTATCGAAAAATTGGTCTTTTTTTGAAAAATTCAATCTTTTTTTTTGGAAAATAGACATTACATAAGCTCAAAAATGCCGCTGCCTTACACTATACACAAGTTTTGTTATTTTTTTTACGAATTTTCAAAAATCTTGCGCGAAAGTTTTAAACAACTTGTTATATTTGCTCCAAAAACAGCGAAAATTGGCAGTTTTTAAAAATCAACTCTCTAAAAAAAAGGGAGGTTTTTTCATTATGAAAAAATTGATTGGAGCTTTGGCTCTTGCTGCTATGGTAGCTACTTCAGCTTTCGCTGAGGTTTCTTTTGGTGGCTGGGTCCGCACATTGCCGACATTCGTTGGTTCAAATGGCGAGGACATTAAGACAGGCGCCTTGTCTGCTTCTTGGGGCGGACCTTTCTGGGCTCGTTTTGACTCATCTTGGGCTTCTGACGACGGAAAGGCCGGTCTCAACATGAGACTCAATGCCGATGCCGGCGGAGTTGGAACTCACGACGACGTCGGAATCTGGCTCAAGCCGATTGACATGGTTACAGTCCAGATTGGTTCACTTTGGAACTTTGCCGGTCTCCGCGGAGACTTCTGCTATGGTTCTTGGAATTGGCTCCGCCCCAACACATGGATTGCTGACGACGAAGGATTGACATTCAACCCCGGTAGCGCCCATGGAGCTCAGGGTATCGGCGTTTTGATTGCTCCGACAGAAGCTTTGAAGATTGTAATCAACTCACAGCTTGCCAACACATTGCAGCGCGGAGACGAGGGCTTGGGAAAATCAAGCATCGCCGCCGCTTACACAATCGACGGAATCGGTACAATCAAAGCCGGTTTCTTTGGCGACTACAACGCCGCTGGAGACGCCTCTAAGTACGGTACAATCGAAGGAGCCTTTGACTTGACAGCCGTTGACAAGCTCTTCTTGACAGTTGGAGTTGCCTATCGCATCGCTTCTTCTGACTATTGGAAGGGAGTACACGCCAACGACGGCCAAAAGGACAGAAAGGCTGATGGTGCAGCTGCTTCAATTTCAGAAAGAATTGCAAACGCTTATGCTTCTACAAAAGAGAACTACATGCTCAAGGCCGCTCTCGGCGCTTCTTACGGAATCACAGAAGCTTTCAAGCTTTCTGCCAGCTTTGCCATGTTCATGTTCAACAAGGACGTTGCTGACGATCCTATGATGCAGTTTGGCGTTGGCGTTGACTACGCTTTGAACGACACATTCGGCTTGGTTGCCGACGTTCGCATGCTTATGCCCAACAACAAGGCTGATCCTTCTTTGAGCTTCTTGGCTGGAATCACAGGATCTGTTGGATCTAACGCTTCTTTGGGAATTGGTTTCCAGGGCGGAGTTGGATTCGGCGACAAGGCCAACGCTGTTGGATATCCTGTTATCAGCGCTACAGAAGCCAACAAGTTCGCTTGGGCAGTTCCTATCAAAGCCGAGCTTTGGTTCTAAGTCTAGCCTGACGGCTTAAGGCCGTTCCACTTGGGACGGCTTTTGCTAGCCCCGCGAGAGCGGGGCTTTTTTGTTCTAGATTGTTTATCTTGATTTAATAATAACATTTTACCGCGAGGACTTTTATGAAAAAACTTTTTGGCGTTTTGTTTTTTGCCGCCGTGGCGGTCGTTTCGGCTTTTGCAGAGATTACTTTTGGCGGCTGGGTCCGAACATTGCCTACATTTGTTGGCTCCGACGGCAAAGACATAAAGACATGCGCCACGGCCGTTTCTTGGGGCGAGCATTTTTGGTCGCGCTTTGACGCCACTTGGATTTCTGAAGACGGCAAAGCTGGTCTTACGATGAGACTTAACGCCGACTCCAATGGAGTCAACTTGCACGACGATGTAGGCATTTGGCTAAAGCCAATTGACATGATAAAAATTCAAATAGGCTGGCACGAAAACTTTGGCGAGCTTCGCGGAGATTTGTGCTACGGCTCGTGGGATTGGCTGCGTCCCAGCACAATCGTAATAGAAGACGAGGGCATTACATTCAGCAGCGCCCCAAACAAACAGGGCTTGGGCTTGGAAATAACGCCGACCGACACGCTTAAAATTGTAATATTGACGCCGCTTGAGGCCGTCTTGCAACGCGGCGACTACGGCTTTGGAGAGACCTGCGTCGAGACAGCCTTTACATTTGGCGAAATCGGAACGGTTAAGGCCGGCTTTTTTGGCGAATACACAAAAGACACTGTGGAAGGTGATTCCAAAAAATATGGAAGAATCGAAGCCGCCTTTGACCTTATAGGAATTGAAAAATTGTTTGTAACTGTAGGCGCGGCTTTCAGACTGGCCTCCTCCGACTATTGGAAGGGAAACGCTTTGACTGACGCCAGCAAGATCAATGAACTCTATATGCTTAAGACTGCTTTGGGAGCGTCTTACGGAATAACAGAGGCATTAAAACTTTCGGCAACTTTTGCGACGCTTTTGTTCAACAAGGATGTGGCCAACAATCCCGCCACGGTGTTTGGCGTCGGAGTCAACTACGCTTTGAACGACGCGCTCGGCTTGGTGGCCGATGTCCGTATGCTTATGCCCAACAACGACAAAGACGCCACGTTAAGCTTTATGATGGGCCTTGACGCGGCCATAAATTCAAACGCAAGCCTTGGCGTAGGGTTTCAGGGCGTTGTAGGATTGGGCGACAAGGCCACTCCCAGCGCTCTCCAGATTGTCGAGGCCGCCGGCAACAACAAATTTGTCTGGGCAGTTCCCATTAAAGCTGAGCTCACGTTCTAATTGCAAGGAGGCCTTCTATGAAAAAAACATTTTTGATTTTTGCGGCGCTTTTCTTGTTCTTGGCCGCAGCATTCAGCAAGACAAAAAAAGAAGACCCATATAATGAAAAGAAATTGCTCTCTTCCGAAAGAACAGCAAAAAATGGCGTGCAGAGCATTTTGAGTTCAACTCGCTACGATGTTTTGGACGATTGCTCCTTTTTTGTAAAAACTTTCACAAATAAAATGAAAGTAAAAAAAGGCAACTATATTTACAGGGGTGGAACAGACATCGCTGGCTTTAGAGGTCACTATGACACATCGGCCTATGCCGTTCAAATGGCAAAAGAGGCGCGAGAAACTTGCATAGCGGCAATTGACAGGTATTGCGCAGACTTTGAAGCCAAGGCATTAAACCGAAAGCTAAAATATACTAAAACCCGACAACTCTATGGCAAGACGGAAGTTTATGTGGAATTTGGCGTAGCGATGGACATGATGAACTACAAGGCAAGGCCAATCGCAACGTTCGGATATGTCTTTGAGAATAACAGCCCCTATTTTGTAATCCATATGGACAAGGCTCAAAACCTTGTTTTGAAAGGAAAAAGTTCAGCCGACTACGGAAACTTCGAGACTATTGTCCTAAATTTTTATTTTACAAGAAAACAAGCCTTAGCTCTCAAGGAATTTATTAAGAACGACAATGTGGATGCCCTTATGGGCAAGTATGACAACTCGCCGATAGAGCTTGACGCGCAAAATGACGCGGCTGAATATTTGGAGGCCGACGACACTGTTCCCGAGACAAACAAAAAGCCAAAGAAGGGCAAGAAGTCTGAGCCGGCCAAGAGCCAGGATGATGAATCCTACAGCGAGTCCGACGAAGAAATTACAAACATTAAGTATTAAATTTTTTTTTGGACAAATAAAGGAGGTTCCAAATGAAAAAAATTTTTGTTGCAATCGCAATCGCGGCTGTTCTTGCAGTCGGAGCGTTTGCTGAGGATGTAACAAGCGGAGTGGACTCTTTGACTGGAGCTGCCGCCGCTGTAGGCGAAGTTGTCGACGCTAAGGAAACCTTGCAAGGAACTTGGTTCGACAAAAAGTACAATTGCAACTGGTGCTTTCAGGTCAACTCAGGAAGCAATGTATTCTGCGTTCTTCGCGACGCCACAACAAACGCTGTTATTTACTCATTCAGCAGAAACAATGTCAAAAACTATAGAGCGGAAGCCACGACCAGCGCTTTCACTCTTTCTTGGGAAAGCGAGCCCAAAGCAAGGCTTTATAGATTCTCAAAGTCTTATACTATGGACACAGACCTTGACATTGACATCTACAACAACTCATACAACGAGCGCCACAAGACAAAGATTTCTTATGTTTCAGGCGAAGCTAGCGTAAAATAACAGCGTCCTGACAGACACTTTTTCCTTGCCCCGCGACAAAAACTGTCTCGGGGCTTTTTTTTACAGTTCATCTAAATCTCAATCGAGTCTTTTGGGGCGGAGTTTTTGGGCAAAATCAACACGCCCTTGGAAGAGGCGCGGCGGAATTTTAGAAGGCGGCGGGCGGCGGCTTGCAAGTCGGCGGCCGTTATGCCTAAAAGCATTTTCTTGACGGCCAGCGCCTCCTTTGAGTCCACCAAATAAAGCTCCCGCAAAAAGGCCGCGTCGCCCCGCTGCTTGGGCGCCTTTGGCTGGACCAGGTTGGAATAAGTTCCGGCAATCGCCTTCTCCACGCTTTCTTGGTCAAAGAGGGTTTTGGCGGCGGCTTCCAAACATTCGTCAAAGGCTGCAAGGCTCTTTTGCGGGCTTGGGTCGCGGTAAGTGGCAAGCGTAAAGTTTTGGCCGATGGCGTCCGCGCTGGCAAAGGCTCCGTAGGCGCCGCCGACAGTCCTGATTTTTTCCCACAAGGCGCCGCTGGACAAAAGGTGCGCCAAAACTTTTTCGGCCAGGGCCTGGCGCGTTGAGTATTTTGAACACCTAAAGCTGAGCGCGGCAAATCCAACCATTCCAGAGACAGAAACAGTTTCATCACAGGCCGAACTTTTTTTGCCGATGTTGGTCAAGTCGTAAAAGGCTTTGTCGGGCGCGGCGAGCTTTTTTGCCGGAGCCTTTAGTTCCATATCGCAGGCAAAACGCTTGGCGGCGGCCAGCGCTTTTGGCATCGTCGCCTTGTCGGCCGTAATGTGCAGGACTGCGCCCGCGCCAAAAACTTTTGACGCGATCAATTTCATTTTTTCTATGGTTCCGTCAATGTCGGAAAGGATTTTTCGCATCGTGAATATTTGCGAGGCTCCGCTCCAAATTTCTTCTACGGCGGCGGACTTGTTGGAACGGCATTCCGCGCGGCCGCTTGCAAATGAGTGTCCGTTGGGAACGACGGAACTTTCCAAGTCGTTCAAAACTTCTTCGGCCAAAGTGCGGACGCGCTTTTTGTCGTCGTAGCGGGCGCCCTTTAGGCAGTCGCGCATAAGGTCAACCGACGCGTCAATCTTGTCGTCAAGCGCCTTTACCTTGCACAAGAGCCATTGTCGGCCTGCAAAAGCGCCGTTGTTTTTTGCCATCGCGCGGGCGCCCGCGGTTTTTGGGCAGCTTGCGGTTAAGGCTGTTGTGCTAAAGCCGCCGCAAGTTTTGGCTATCAACAATGACGTTTTGTCCCAGCGCAAATCTCCCCAGCCCACTTCGTTCAATATGTAGGCAAAGAAGGAAAGATAGGGATACATCTGGGGTTCAAAAACGTCCAGAGGAAAGGCCGCCGCGATGTAGGCGATTCCGTTTGTGTTCTCAACGCTTTTTAAAAGCGGAACGGAGCCTGAGCGAGTTTTTATGTCGGCGCGAGCGGCCTTGATTTTGTCGTCTATCACTTTTAGGTCGCGCGGGCGTATGTGCGGAAGGCAGGCCAAATCTTTTTCGGGCGAAGTTTGATATTGGTGCAGCGCGGCGGCTTCATCGGCGATTTGTTTTTTTGTCGTTTGCTTTGCAAGAGCGGCGGCGATCTTTTTTTCTTGCGCCTCGCGGTCTTTTAAATATTTTTTGTCGGGAGTGATTACAGTCCACGCGCAATGCTTGTTGTCAATCAAATATTTTTTTATCAAGCGCTTTGTGTAGCCGGGGTCAGAGCGAAGCGCTTCCTTCAACCGTTCAAAAGCGTCGCGGATAAAAAGGCAGTTGTCAGGAAGGCCGCCATAGTTCCACGAGCGCAAAACGCGGCGCATAAGCACAAGCGAAAAAGGCCCGTGATAGCGCTTGACCTCGCGGTTGTCAAAGTCGATTGAGTTTATCGTTGACTCAATGTCGTCTTGGGAAATTCCTTCATCGTAGACGCGCTTGATTTCTTCTATAATAAAATCTTTTACTTTTGGAACGTTTTGTTTTTTAACGCCGCGAAGACCGACAGAAAAAGTGATTTGCCGCTCGGACGCGTCGATTCCGTTGGCCACGCTAAGGTCTTTTCCCAAGCCGCTTTTTAGCAAGGCCTTGGATAGCGGAGAGCCGTCCTGGGCGCTCAAAAGGTTCCCCAAATAAACGCCCTCGACGTAGTCTTCCATGTTGTCGGAATTTCCCCAAAGCCAAGAAAGAAGAGCGGAGGAATCCTTGTCGCCCGCGCTGACAGGGCCAATCTCGTAGAGCGTCCGCATTTTGGAAAAAGGCTTTTGCGTTTGGGAACGGAGCGTCTCCTCCAAAAACTTCTTTTGCTCGGCGGAATTAAAAGCGGACCGGTTCTTTGCGCCAAAAGCGGCCCCAGACTGGTTCTTTGCGCCAAAAGCGGCGGCGCCCGCAAAACAATCCAAAACATTTTTTTGCAAAAAGTCCAGCTGTTTTTCTGTCGGAATGTTTCCGTACAAAAAGATCAGGCAGTTTTGCGGCGAATAATATTTTTTATGAAAATCTTTAAATTCCTCGTAAGTCAGCGTGGCCACTTCAAGCGGGTCGCCGCCTGAATCCTTTGCGTAAATCGTGTCGGGAACAAGGGCGCGGTCAATTGCGTCGCCCACCGCTCCGGCAAATGACGAATAGGCGCCCTTCATTTCGTTGAAAACGACGCCGACGATTTTTGGCCTGCCCTTTGAGTCCAATTCAAGGCGGCGGCCTTCCTGCAAAAAGGTTTGCCGGCTCAAGGTCGGAAAGAAAACCGCGTCGGCGTAAACGCTCATAAGGTTAAAGTAGTCGGCCTCCAAAATGGAGCTGGCCGGATAAACCGTCTTGTCGGGAAACGTCAGAGCGTTCATAAAAGATTGAACGCTCTGGTTTTCCAAAACGGCAAAGGGGTCTTTTAGCGGATATTTTTTTGAGCCGCAAAAAACGGAATGCTCCACGATATGCGCCGCGCCGTTTGACTTGTTGTTGGGCGTGCGGAACGCGAAAGCGAAAAGATTTTCTTTGTCGTCGTTCAAAAGGTGAAAGACTTCAAGACCGGTTTGACGATGTCGCAAATAAATTCCCTTACTTGAGCAGTCGGGAATGTCCTGGGCGCTTATCAAATCAAAGCCCTTGTATGACTTGGAAATCATTGGACCCAAACCTCGTCGTCGTCCTTTCTAAAAACGCGCAGGTCGCCTTTTTCCCAAGCGGCGCGCAATTGGGCGACAAAACTGTTTGTGATGGCCTCGACGTCTTTTTTGAGCATGGGCTTTGCGGCCTCCTGCTCTTCCATAATGACCGAAGCGCGGGCGACAGAAACGTTGGACAAAATTTTTTGCTCAAAATCTTTTTCTTTGGCGGCGATTAGATACGCGATGTCCTTGTCGCTCATCGAAGCCAATTTCTTTTGCAAATATTTGTCGTCGGCGTGAACCACGTCGTCCAGAGTGAAAAGCTTTTGCTGCAAGTCGCGGCTAAGGTCGGGATCGGTCCGCTGCAAGTTGTCCAAAATTTCCTGCTCGGCGCCGGAATCCATTCTCTTTAAAATTTGGGCCAGGGCGCCGCGGCCGTCTATATGCAAGGAATCGTCCTTTATTTGCTTGGACGCCTTTTCTTGAATCGTCTTGTCAATCGCCTGGATTACGTCGGGCGAAACCTTTTGCATTTTGGCCAGACGCACAACAACATCTTTTTTTAAAACAGGCTCCATTATGTTGATTACGTTGGCCGCCACCTTGGGGTCAAGGTAGCTCAGAACAATCGCGGACACTTGCGCGCTTTCGCCTTTGAGAAGGGCCAAAATTTCTTCGGTCGTCTTTTCTTTTAGATAGGTGAACGGATGGGCCGCGTCCAGCTGCGCCTCGACTTTTTTCATCAAGTTTCCGGCCTTGCCCGCGCCAAACGCTTTTTCCAAAATGTTAAAGGCCGTGGCCTCTCCGCCGTTTTCTTTTTTAATCTCAACAAGCGAGCGGAACTCTTCAAAAATCGCGGCGGCCTCGTCCTGTTCCACCGAGCGGATTGTGGTTATTTCAGGAATGATTTTTTCAACGTCAGCTTGCGGAAGGAACTTAAAGACCTCGGCGGCTTGGTCGCTTCCAATCAAAAGCAAAAATTTTGCCACGCGGCGGTAAACCGAATCGCCCTGCCCGACAGCGCTCGGCTGGCCAGAAACCGCCGTTCCGTCTTTGCGCGGAACTTTGAGCAAGCCGCCTTTTTTTAGCGCCTCAACATTCGCCGAAAGCCTCACGGAGACTTCGCCGTCATCTTGGCTGCTTTTATTTTGTTCGTTCTTTGCCTGCGCGGAATAAGCCCGCAAGCGGTAATCGTTTTGGTTCATAATGAAGAATTATATTGTAACATAAGAGGCGGGAATTTTCAAGGGAAAGTCGAAGGGTTGGAACTTTCGAGAAAAACCCGGCAACTGAAAAAAATAAATGCGCTCTGTCCGTATTTTGAACTTGTTCCAAAATGGAACAAGTTCAAGTTCCTATTTTTTTTCAGTCTTGTAAAAACGATGATTCTTATCTAAAAACACCACATAGAAAACATCTGTAGAAAGCTGCAGCATTTTTGCGGAATCTTCCGAAACAAAGAAGCCAACAAGCCTCATCGCGCTTTCCATCCTGAATCTAGCCCATTTTACCCCATCAGGAACATGGCGAGGATAGAAAAAATCAGAATTCCTTGGAAAATCGCTATAAATCTCAAGCACGTTCAATCCACCGCCGCCAATACGCTGTTTTAGCCAATAAAGCTTGCTCTCGCGTGAATAATCTCTAAGCTTTTCTAACAATTCCTGCTTTTGCTTGTCGTTCCAATCCTTAAAATCCTGTCCAACAGATTGGCTTGCGTCAAAATATTTAAAGCTGAATGACAATTTTCCTTTTGCGTCGGAAATATCAGAAATTAAATCGTGCTGAGGAAGATTGGAGAGAAATTTTTCCTTTCTTGGATTAATCTTCTTTGGAGCCAATTTTAGGAAATCCTCCAATCAAGTGTTTCTTGTACGGAACAGAAATAGGCCTGTCATTGCGAAGACTTGCAGATTTAGGCTCATCCAATCTATAACAAAAACTTTCTCCGTCTTCTTTTTCAAAAAGATATGTACGATAACGGCCAAGAATATCCATTATATCAACATTATGCGTTGTAAAGAGAATTTGAGCGCGCTTTGGATTGTTTTCAGCCTTTATGAACAAATCCAAGAGATGCGGAAGAATGTCAGGATGCAAATTGATGTCAAACTCATCAAGTACAAGAACACCGCCCGTAGATAAAACCGCATAATAATTCTCAAGTTTGCAGTATAGCGCTTGCGTTCCCCGAGACTCCTCTGCAAATGCCATTTCATGAGTTTTTTTTGTGGAAAGCAAATGATGGAAAATCGGATAAGCGTTCAACTGTCCAATTTCGTTAACTTTTGTCCTGATTTCAATGTCTTTGATTCCAGTGTCAAAAAACTTAATCTTTTCTATTGTGAATTTTAAATCTTCGGGATGCGTATAATAATAATTCGTAAGCACTTGCGGGTCATTTTCACCGCGTTCATTAAGTCCATAGTAAGTTACATTAATAGAGGTCTTAAAAAAGAAGTCATAAATGTCCGCTATTTCTGGAAGATTGTATTGTTTTAATGTGCTGATAAAGGAAGCGTTGTCTCTAAAAAGAATGTCTTTGTGTCCTTTGTAAAGAGTGTTTTTTGTGATTGAATTTCCTTCTCGAACAAAAATTTCTGTTTCGCGGGAGCCTTCCTCATTTTTCTTTCTAAAAAGGCGTTCTTCAATAACCGATTTTTTTGACACAGTCAATTCATAACGATAGTAAACTTCATTCTCTATAAACTCAGCGTAAAACTCGGCGGGTTCTTCATTATGAAAAAAAGAGGCAAACATGATGGATTTATCAGCTCTGTCTGAAAAACTAAAAGTTACAAAATCATAAATGAAAGAATAAACCTTGAGCGCATTTGTCTTGCCGGAAGCGTTGGCGCCCTTAAAACACATAGCAGTGCAGGCAGGAAGCCCCATGGAAACATCAGAAGGAACTCCCTCGCCAAGAGACAAGTCTATTTGCATCCAATCCTTAAAACACCAGCAATTCCTGCCGCCAAAACCTAAAAGCATAGTCACCTCTACATAAAAGATAATATAATTCGACATTTTTGTCAAGATATGACAAAAAATATTAATTAAAATGCAAATTTTAAGGATTAAGGGGTTATTTCACTTCAACTTGACCATCCTCGCCGGCCCTAAATTGATTTTTTTCCATTATTGATTTATAATTTTAGGGCGCGGACGGAGGATCGCATGGTTGACGTAAAAGGAAAATGGGCGCTTGTTACTGGGGCGGCGCGGGGAATCGGCTATGGAGCGGCGATTTTTTTGGCAAAAAAAGGCTGCAATCTTGTCGTGCAGGGACGGACAGCCGCGCATTGCGACAAAGTTTTGGCGGAAGCGCAGGCGCTTGGCGTCAAGGCATTTGCGGTTGGCGCAGAATTTTCGGACCCAGCGCAAGTTGAGTCAATGCTTGCCAAAATCGACGCGCTTGGCGTGGACATCGACATAGTTTTGAACAACGCCGGCATTCAAGTCGCCTACAGAACGGACTGGCTAAAAACGCCCGCAAGCGATTACCAAGAAAGCTTTAAAATCAACACAATCGCGCCCATGATGATTCTCTACCACTTTCTTCCCAAAATGCAAGCGCGCGGATTTGGCCGCATCGTCAACACAACAAGCGGAATCCGACTTGAGCCTGAACAAGCGGGCTACAGCGCAAGCAAAGCGGCGCTCGACAAGGTGACAATGGACATCGCGCAAAAAGTCAACGGCACGGACGTTTGCGTCAACATCACAGACCCCGGCTGGTGCAGGACTGACTTGGGCGGAAAGAACGCTCCCAACTCGCCGGAAAGCTCTTTGCCCGGAGTGGTCGTGGGCGCCTTTGTCGACGACAAAAAGTCCGGAAGAAATTTCGCCGCTCCGCTTTTTCACGGCCTTAGTTTGGAAGAAGCCGTCAAAAAGGCCGAGACCGAAATTCCAGTTTACACAGGAACGATTGGATTTTAGCGCGATGAAAAAACTGTTCGCGGCAATTGTGGCCATCACAATCTTCGCATCGGCGTTCGCCCAGGACAAGGCGGCTCAAGAAAAAGCGGCCCTCCACGAATATGTCCAATCGATGACAACGCGGCAAAAGATCGGAGCGCTTTGCGTGATGAACTTTCGCTTTTGGACGGACTCGCCGATGGGCCACCAAAACTACAAGCCCGCCCTCGCCGCCGAAAACCCAAAACTTTTTACGCCGCAAAACACAATAAATTCCACCATTTATAAAACAATCCGCGACTACAACATAGGCTCGGTCATCTTGTTCGGCGAGAACATGACGGACGCAGCTCTTGCCAAAAAGTTCATACGCGACCTAAATTCCGCTGCGCTTGACGGAGGCAATTTGCCCCTGCTTTTTTTTGCCGACCAAGAGGGCGGAAACGTGGCACGCGTATACGACTATTCAACGCCAAGCGCTATGGCCATCGCAAAGACGCAAGAGCCGCAAAACGCGTATTTGTGCGGAAGGGCCAACGGCCAGCTTTTGCTTGACTACGGAATCAATGTCGACCTGGCTCCCGACTGCGACGTGGCCTCCAACCCGCAAAACCCGGTCATAGGAATAAGAAGCTTTTCGGGCGATCCAAAAGCCGCGGCGGAATTTTCGGAAGCCTTTAGCCAAGGCCTTATGGCCGCGGGCGTTTTGCCTTGCGCCAAGCACTTTCCTGGCCACGGCGACACTTCGGTAGACTCCCACTTGGATTTGCCGGTCATTTACTCTTCCTTGCAAAAATGGAAGTCGCGAGAAGCCGTTCCCTTTAAAGCCAACATAAAAAACGACATCCCGCTCATAATGACCGCGCACATACAGTGCCCCCGCTTGGACAAGACAAAAATCCAGAGCGGAAAGAGCGCAAAAAAAATCGTCGCGCCCGCAACGCTGTCCAAAAAAATTCTTACAAAAATTTTGCGAGGCTCGTTGGGCTACAAGGGCGCGGTAATCACCGACGCGATGGACATGAGGGCCATTTACGACAACTGGACGCCCGACCAAAGCTTTGTCCTTGCGGTAAACGCGGGCTGCGACTTGATAATAAACCCAATCAACGTCTATTCAAAAAAAGACTTGGAATTTTTGGAAGACTTTTTTGCCAAGGTTGAACAAGACTTGCAAAACGGAACGCTGGACAAAAAGGCCTTGGACGCGGCGGCTCTGCGCGTTTTGGAACTAAAGAAAAAAGCGGGCCTAATTCAAATCCAGGGCAAAAAAATAATTTCGCTTGCGCAAAAAGTCGCTCCGATGAGCAAGGAACAAAAGCAAGAAGCCGCGCAAACTTGCGCCAACATTCAAATCCAAGCGGCCCGCGCCTCGGCGCAAAACGTAAGCCTTCCGATAAAGGCCCGCTCAAAAAAAATCGCGGCCTTTGTTCCCTTCCAAGAAAAGGCGGAACTATTGCAAAAAAGTTTTGCCGCGCGCGGAATCACAAACGTAGACTTTGTTTGCTATGAAGAAAAAAAATCGGCGACGGCCTCAGACATAGCCAAGATAAAAGGCGCGGGCCTTATTTTGGTCTTCACACATCTTACAGGAAACGCCGTCAAGGACAAAAGGCTTTGGCAAGCCGCCTACCCCGCCGCCATTGCAAAGGAAATCAAAAAAGCCGGCCGCGCAAAAAACACAATCGGCGTAAGCATGAACCTTCCCTACGACAAAGAAATCTTTTCGCAAAAAGACGGCTTTGCCTGGACCGCGCTCTACAACTACACGCAATCCGGCTACTCCCGCGCCGCGCAGGCTCTTTTTGACTAAAAAATATGGCCCATATGTGAATCGAACACACAACCTGCCGCTTAGGAGGCGGCCGCTCTATCCAGTTGAGCTAATGGACCTAAAAATTACAAATCAAAATTGTAGTAGCAGCCGCGCTTTGCAAAGCCGGCAAAGCCGTCCTGCTTTGGCTTCTTTTTCATCAAGCCTTCGTCGTAATGGCACAAGTAAATCTTTTTCTTGATGTCGGCGGGAAGCGTGTTAAGCTCCTCGTAGCTTGTATGAACTTCGTTCTTAAAATTGCAAACGTCGTGGAAAATCCATTCGATGTCAAAGTCGGCCAATATTTGTTCAATCTGCTTTTGGTTAAAGCGGGTGTCGCTTGTAAAAAGAATTTTGTTGTCTACAATCACGCCCTTTGAAATGAACGACTTTCCTGCGACGCTTTTTGCGGTGGAATGGTTGGTCCTAAAAAATTTTAGGTCGATGCCGCCCTTTCCGCCGACAACCGCATGCTCGTAAACATGCTTTCCGCATTTCACTTTTTTTGGCTTTTGCTGGATAAAAAAGTCTTCAAAGCCGGCGGTCTTTCCGGCAAAAGTCTTGCTGTAGCCCAAGCCGCCGCGCAAGGATTCGTTCCACAAAATCTTTTTGTACTGGTCGTCGATGATCAACGTGGGGCGAGCCTTTTTGACATAGTAATCGGTAAATGCGACTTCTTCCATTCCGCCAATGTGGTCCGCGTGTGAATGTGTGAGAAAAAAATTGTCTATGTCCGAAATTTTCACGCCGTAGTGAGAAATGGCAAAAGAGCACAAAGTTCCGCAATCAACCAGGACATGGTTTTTGCCCTTTATGAAAAGGACGTTGTTTTGAAAATTCAATTTTGAAAAGGCGCTTCCAATTCCTACAAAAAACAACGAAAGGCCGCCTGCGTTTGTAAGCTCAAGCTTCCCTTGAACTTTTGTGACTTTCATAAATTCCTCGAATTTCTATTATATAAGAATTTGACGTTTATGTCTAGAACTTGGCCGCTCGTTTTATTGCTAAACAAACCACAATGGTTTGTTCGGGCGGATTTCGCGCAAGCGCGGCTTGCTTACAAAAGGCCGGGCAACTTGTACACGTCGGACACGCCCCTGACCAAAACGCCGCCCATGCCCAGTTCCAAGGCGGGAGCGATGTCCAAGTCGTAGCGGTCGCCCACGCTAATCATTTGACAAGGGTTCACGCCCGCCTTTTGCGCGGCCAGCTCAAAGGGCTCTTTTGCGGGCTTTGAAAGGTTGCAGGAATCAAGGCCCACCAAAACTTCCATTAAATCGTCCACGCCAAGCGCCTGCAAGGTCTTTTGCGCGGGCAAAATCGGGTTGTTGGTCACGCACAAAAGCTTAAAGCGGCCTTTAAGCGCCAAAAGCGCCGCCCGCAATTCATGGTCCTTGCCCAAAAAGTCGGCGGGCTCAATCAGCTCGCGCCGCCATTGGACGCTTTGCTCGATGCTTATTCCAAACTGCAAAAGGGTGTTTGAAAGCGAAATCTTTTTTCCGCCCGTTTGCCGCGCGTATTGCTTGCGATAATCGGCCACCATTTTGCGGGCCTCTTCGTTTGTGATTCCGCACAGGGAAGCGAAGCGCCGCACTTGGCAGTCCACTTGCTCAAATGCGTAGGCCGCGTTTGTGTAAAGGGTGGAATCTATGTCAAAAATTATCGCCCGCAAGTCCTGGGGAACGGAATAAAAGCGCGGAAACTCGTCCTGCGGCTCAAAAACTTTTCCTACCCTAACAAGCCCTTTGGCCGCTTGTTCCAAACTGGAATATTTTCCAAGCCTAAAAAAGGCGGCCGCCGCGCAGCCTAGAAGTTCGGCGTCGGCGATTTGAGCCACCGCAACTCTTGCTCCTACACTGTCCGCTTTTTTCTGCAGCAAGTCCTGGTCTTGCGCTTGCCCGCCGGTAACCATAAGCTGCCCCGCAACCTCAACACCGTTTGCGGCGGCCGCCTGCGTCAAGGTCTTGTAAGCCTTAAAAAAATTGTCGACCTTTTCTTGTCGGGAACTGCCCGGGTCTTCGATTAAATAAGATATGTTCCAAAGACCCCGCGCGGGCGAAGGCATTGTTCGCAAGCCTTGTTCCTCAAAAAATTTTGGCGAGCACAAATTGAGCCCTTCGCTCGAGCCCGCGCGGTCGCAAAGACGGCCCGCCTCTATTGTCGCCGTTCCAACAAGAGCGGCGATAAAATCCGGCCCTGCGTCAAAAACAGGGACGCCGTTTGCAAGGCCAAGCGCGCCGGCATTTTTTTCTATATAGTCGCAAAGCCATTGGGTCGAAGTGTAAAGGCGCGGGCTTTGTTCCCAATCGTCGGGGAACAGGCGCGCGAAGGCGGCCAGGCGCGGCTGGTAGATTTTTTTTTGCGCGTCTGGAATGTCGAGCTTTTCAAAAAGGTCGGCGGGCGCCCCTTTTAGGTCTTGCAAACAATTTTTGGCGCCGGCCGCATCTTGGGCTTGCGGCGCCTCTTGATTTGCGGCGGCAGTTTTGGCCTTGCCTGCAATCTCAGTCGCGGCGCAGTCTTGGGCTTGCGAACAATTTTTGGCGTCGTCGCGCCACATCAGAGTCGCGCCGCTTGCGCTTACGATTGTAGGGCCGTTGCCCGAGACCGAGACAGCCGCGCAGTTTGCGCAAAGGGAATCGGGCAGGATTTTTTTGAGCGCGTCCGCCCAAGCCGCCGCCCCGTTCTTGGGCTTGCTTGCAATTTCAGTCGCAGCCGCGCCGTTTTTAGTCTTGCTTCCAATTTTAGTTGCCACCGCATTTTGGGCTTGCGACAATTCCGCATAAGACACGCGCTTAAAAGAAAAGACTTCTCCGTCGCCGCGGACAAAGGCGGCTTTAAGAGAAGTCGTTCCTATATCAATGCAAAGAACAAGAGAGCTGTCGGACAAACTATTGTTCGTCATCGTCGCTTACGCTTGCGTCCTGCTTGACAAGTTTTTCGATGATGTTGCGGTTGTCCAAAAGGTCGCTAAGCGACTGGTTGTGGTGCACGCGAGTGATAACGTTTGCGAACAAGCCGCTGACGTTTGTGTTGATATACCATTCCTTGTCTTTGAGCGCCTCGTGGTAAACGGCGTTGGTTCCGATGACGCGATAGAAAAGTCCCTTGTGGTAGGCTTCGTCAAAGAGCTCGATGGCGTTTCCTGTAAAGAACGGAAGCGAAATCGCGGCGATGA
The DNA here is from genome assembly GCA_017551705.1 of Treponema sp. Taxonomy (GTDB): domain Bacteria; phylum Spirochaetota; class Spirochaetia; order Treponematales; family Treponemataceae; genus Treponema_D. Next base: position 6,439 of record JAFZLA010000095.1, on the reverse strand, counting down.
CTTTTGTGGCGCCCTGCTCCTTTAGGAACTGCATGGCCTTGAGCAAAGTTCCTCCCGTTCCCAACATGTCGTCGGCAAGGAAGGCAACCTTTCCGCTTACGTCGCCCAAAAGCTTAATGGCCTTGATGTTGGTCGAGTGAGCGTCTTGCGTTACGATAGAATAGTCGCGCTCCTTGTAAATCATCGCAAGCGGAAGCTTGAGGCCCGACGCGTAGAACTTGTTGCGGTCAATCGCTCCTGTGTCGGGAGAGACGACGACCAAGTCTTCTGTCTTTCCTGTAAGGTCGACAATCTTTGCAAGCTCGCGGATGATTTGGTAAGAGGCGTGCAAGTTTTCCAAAGAAATTTGGTTGAAAGCGTTTATGATTTCGCGCGAGTGGATGTCCAGCGTGATGATTCTTTTTACGCCAAGCATTTCGTAGATGTGGCCCAGCATGCTGGCGGTCAATCCTTCGCGGCCCTTCTTTTTATGCTGGCGGCTGTAAGGATAGGCCGGAACGACAATCGTTATGTTGGCAGCTCCTGCCTGTCGCACGCAGTCAATCGTGACCAAAAGCGACATAACGTGGTCGTTGACCGAAAGCGACAATTTGTTCTTTCCGTCGTTGAGAGAAAGGACTTCGTGGTTCTCCACGTCTTGGAAAATGTAAACGTCCTTTCCGCGCACGCATTCCAACAGCTCGGTCTTGAACTCGCCGTTCATAAAATAAGTGAAGCGGGCTTTTACTTTGAATACAGGCGGCCTGTACTTGTCGGTGGCGCCCTTCATGCAAATGTCAGAAGTGTTGATGTCGCTGCCAAAATTGATTTGCTTGATCAGTTCAGTCTTGTCAAGCTGGTAGCGTTTTGAAATGACATCGTTCTTCAAGGTGAAGCGATGCTTGTACATGTGGCGAAGGTGGGTTATGACTTCATCGGCAAAAACTTCCCCGCCCGGGCAGGCTACAATCGCAAGGTTTGTAGGTTCGGAATACGGCATAATTTTCCTCTGTTTGTCCGCAAAGCCATGCTCTGGGCATCTGGTCATCGCGGCGAATTCTGTCAAAAATCATACTAGCGCAAACAGCGACTTGTTGCAAGCGCCAATTTGCGCTATCATTCCCCCATGCGCATAAAAATTTTAGGAAGCGGAACAAGCCACGGAGTTCCGGTAATAGCATGCAACTGCGCCGTGTGCCGTTCCGCCGACCCTCGGGACAAGCGCTACAGGGCCAGCGCCCTTTTTGAGAACGATTTTGAAGGAAAGACCACCCGCGTTTTGGTCGACGTTGGCCCCGACTTTAGGAGCCAGGCGCTGGCGGCAAAGCTGCCCGCTCTGGACGCGCTTTTGCTGACCCACGGACACGCCGACCACTTGCACGGTCTGGACGACATACGCATTTTTAGCCATACAAAAGTTCCCCATTCAAAATCCAAATACACGGACGCAAGCGGCGTCGAGCATCCAACAAACGAATTCACAAAGCCCATGCCCATTTACGCCAACGCTTCCACCACAAAAATCGTGCGCGAGCACTTTGACTACATCTTTAAGCGCACGCAAATCGGAGGCGGAAAGCCCCTTGTCCAGCTGAACCAGGCCGAAAAATGCCAGCCCAAAAGCCCGCTCAAAATCGGCGGAATGGAAATAATTTCAATCCCGATGAAGCACGGAAAAATCGACACGGCGGGCTGGCTTGTTAGCGTGACCGGCACGGACGGAACAAAGCGGAGCGCGGCCTACCTTACCGACTGCAATTACATAAGCCCCGACTCAGTCCGCCTGATCAACGACAACGCGGGCGTCCTTGTCCACGCGGTGATTGACGGCTTGCGAAAGGAAGGCCACACGACGCACTACAGCTTTGGCCAGGCCTTGGAATTGGCGGAGCGAATCAAGCCCCTACACACATGGACAACCCACATGACGCACGACCTGAGCCACGAAAATATAATAGAATACTTTAAAGAGATTTTGCCCCAATACCCGGAGCTAAAAAAAATCGTCGCGGACGGCGGCAGCGTTTTGCCGGCCCACGACGGTCTTGTGTTGGAAGTTTAATTCCAAGACTTGTCATTGCCCGAAAGTCTCGGGCAATATCTTAGTTGGCGGCCGGAGCGGCTGCCTGCTTGGCTTCCTTGGGAACGTTGACTTTCTTTGTTACAAAGCCGCTTCTGAGGCACTGAGCGCAAATCTTGATTGTGCGAGCGCCGCCGTCGCCAAAGTCAGCCTTTACCGTTACAAGGTTGGGCTTCCAAACGTGGCGTGTGTGGTGGTAAGTCTTGCTTACTCTGTTTCCGTGCATCGGAGATTTTCCGCAAATCGCGCATGTTCTTGACATAATATTTCACCTGCCTTTAATAATCAATCGTGAGTTTTAACATTTTATAGAAAAATGGAATTTGTGTCAATATAGCGGCAAGAAAAATCTTTGCAAACCCAAAAATGCAATTTAGCCGCATAAGCGCCAACAAACGCGCTCGCAAAGGGCTCGCGCGTTCAGGCGGACGGACGCTTCCTGGTGGCCTTATTTTCCATATGTCTTCTCAATCTCGTAAATCTGGTCGCGGATGGCGGCGGCTTGCTCGTATTCCAGGCGTTCGGCGCAGTCGGACATTTCTTTTTTAAGGGCTTCGATGAGCTTTTTGCGGTCTTTGGCAACAAAGAGGTTGGCGGACTTTTTGAGCGCGGCCAGCTGGATGGCGGCCTCCTCCTTGGCGTCCTTTTCTTGATGTTCCAAAATGTCGGCCACGGCCTTTTTGATTGTCTTGGGCGTGATTCCGTGTTTCTTGTTCCAGGCCTCTTGAATCGAGCGGCGGCGGCGGGTTTCGTCAATAGCTTCCTTCATCGCGTCGCTCATGCGGTCGGCGTACATCACGACCTTGCCCTCGGCGTTGCGCGCCGCGCGGCCTATGATTTGGATGAGCGAAGTTGTCGAGCGCAAAAAGCCGATTTTGTCGGCGTCCAAAAGCGCGATAAAGCTGACTTCGGGCAAATCGATTCCTTCGCGCAAAAGGTTGATTCCGATAAGAACATCGATTTCGCCCACGCGCAAGGCCTTTAAGATTTCGACGCGCTCAAAAGTGTCTATTTCGGAATGGATGTATTTTACTTTTAGATTGAGGCCAAGCAAATAATCGGTCAAGTCCTCGGCCATTTTTTTTGTCAGGGTGAGGATAAGGCTTCGCTCGCCTTTTTCGATGCGGGCCAACACTTCCTTGTAAACGTCTTCCATCTGGCCTTCGCTGGGCCGCACTTCCACAATCGGGTCCAAGAGGCCTGTCGGGCGGATGATTTGTTCCACCACTTGCGTGGACTTTTTGACTTCCTCGGGGCGCGGAGTGGCCGTGACAAAAATCGCTTGGTTGACCTTTTGCCAAAACTCGTCGGCCTTGAGCGGGCGGTTGTCCAAGGCGCTTGGCAGGCGGAAGCCAAAGTCAACCAAATTTTGCTTTCGGCTGCGGTCGCCTTCGTACATCGCGCCGATTTGCGGAACGGTCACGTGCGCCTCGTCAATCAGGCACAAAAAGTCGTCGGGAAAGTAATGCAGCAAAGTGGCGCCAGGGTCTCCGGGCGCGCGGCCTGCGATGGGCGCCGAATAATTTTCGATGCCCGAGCAGTAGCCCATCTCTTTCATCATCTCGATGTCGTAAGTGACGCGCGTCTTTAGGCGCTCGGCTTCCAGCATCTTTTTTTGCGATCGCAGTTCTTCCACGCGCGCTTCCATCTCTTTTTGATTTCTATTCGTTGCCTGCTCAAGCTGCTCTTGCGGAACGACAAAGTTTTTGGCCGGATACACTGTGGTCTCGTCAAGCTCTTCGGTGACTTTTCCCGACACGGCGTTAAAGCGGCGGATTCGGACAACTTCGTCAAAGTCCAGCTCGATTCTGTAGGCCTCGTCAAATTCCATGTAGGGCGGATAGATTTCTATCACGTCGCCTTTTATGCGGAACGTTCCCCGTTCTAAAACCATATCGTTGCGCTTGTACTGAATTTGCGCCAGCTCCACCGCAAGCTTGTGCGTGTCCAGCTCCGTTCCCTTTTCTATGTGAACGCGCATGGACTTGTAAAGTTCGGGCATTCCCAAGCCGTAGATGCATGAGACGGTTGCGATGACAATGACGTCGCGCCTCTCCATCAAGCTATAGGTGGCGGCCATTTTCATTTGGTCGATTTCTTTGTTTATGTCCGCGTCTTTTTCTATGTACAAGTCGCGGGCGGGAACGTAGGCTTCGGGCTGGTAGTAGTCGTAGTAAGAGACAAAATATTCGACGGCATTGTTTGGGAAGAATGTCTTGAACTCGCGGTACAATTGCGCGCTCAAAGTTTTGTTGTGGCTTATGACCAGCGTGGGGCGCTGAACGGCCTCGATGATTTTTGCCATCGTAAAAGTTTTTCCGCTGCCTGTAACGCCCTTAAGCGTTTGGAAGCGGTCTCCGCGCAAAAATCCTTGGCTCAGTTTTTCTACCGCCTGCCCCTGGTCGCCCGAAAGCTGGTAGGGAGACTCGACTACAAATTTTCTCACAGCGCCGAGCTCTCTTCGGCAAGGACGACCTTGCAGTCGTAGTTCTTTCCGTTGCGATGGATTGTGACAGTCACCGTGTCGCCAGGCCGCTTGTTTTCCAGCATCGAATAGTAATCGGAATACGTTGTGACCTGAACGCCGTCAATGCCCACGATGATGTCGCCGCCAATATAGAACGTTCGCGCGTTGCGTGAATTTCCGTAGCGCACGGCTTGGCTTCCGCCCTTGATTCCCGCCTTTTGCGCGTTGCCGCCCGAAGTGACTTCGCTGACCAAAATGCCGTAGCTTATGTCAAGGCGCGCGTAGTCTGCGATGGCGCGGCTCATTTGCACAAGGCTTGCTTGAATGGCTCCGCGACGGACTTTGCCGTACTGCAGCAAGTCGGACACCACGCGCCGCGCCGTTGAGGCGGGAACGGCGAAACCGATTCCTGCGTTGGAGCCGCTGGAACTGTAAATCATCGTGTTGATGCCAATCATGTTGCCCGCCGTGTCCAAAAGCGGGCCGCCCGAATTTCCGGGATTGATTGAAGCGTCGGTCTGAATCATTCCGCGAATGATGATGTTGTTTGAATTTTTTATAGGACGGCCCAGCGCGCTTACGATTCCTGTGGTGAGCGTGCGCTCAAAGCCAAAGGGGTTTCCGATGGCGATTACTTTTTGGCCGACCTTTAATTTTTCGCTGTCGCCAAACTGAATCGTTTTTAGCACAACGCCCTTTGGCGGGTCGAACTTTAGGACGGCGATGTCGCTTTCTACGTCCGAGCCGACGACCTTTCCTTCGTACTGGCTTCCGTCGTAAAGAGAGATGTAAATCTTGGCCGCCTTTTCTATTACATGAACGTTTGTGATTACGTAGCCGCGGCTGTCTATGATGGAACCAGAGCCGGAACCTCCGTCTTCGGCAATCGGCTCAAAGAACCAGTTCATTCCCATGACTTGCGTGGTGATGTTGACGACCGCCTCGTTGAACTGCTGGTAAACCGAAATGTTTTGCTGCTCGTCCGCCGTGTATGTGACGGCGGGAGAGGCCACTTGCATTTGGCTAAGAATGTATTCGTGGGCTTGTTCCGAAACGGCGCGGCTGGCTTCCTCCGCTCCGCCTTGGTCTTGCAAACCTTGAGCGGCTTGGCTCTGTTCCGCCTGAGCGTGATTTTTGGCAAAGGCCTTGTATAAATTTTGCGCGCCCAAAATTGCGGCCGCGGTAAAGAGAATCGTCGTTATTGTGGAGAAAAACATTCGCCTGGAAGTGTAGAGTTTCATAGAATTTCATTCTATCGAATTGCGCCGCCATTGTCAAACGAGAAGAAAAACGCGCAAAACCATCATTTTTTTCACTTTTTTGCCAAAAAATTACAAACTTTCTCTTATCGTGTGTACCTTATATGTGGGCGGAAATATTCCGCCCATAAAAAATTAAAGTGAGGCATAAAAATGGAAACACTATTGCAAAAAAAGCCGGTCGAACAGCTTACCTTTGCCGACGACGGAATGTTCCAAGCGGTGCTGCGGGATCCGCAAATTTGCGCCGAGCTCGTGGAGCTGCTTTTGGGAATCAAGGTCAAGCGCGTGGAATATCCGGAGCTTGAGAAAGTCATCGAGCCGTTCTACACGACCAAGGGTGTGCGGCTGGACGTTTATCTCAAGGACGAGGACAAGGTCATCGACGTGGAGCTTCAGTCCTACGAACAAGACGCCTTGGGAAAACGGACGCGGTACTACCAATCGATGCTTGACATGGACGCGCTGATGAAGGGCGAGGACTACGAAAACCTAAAGGAAAGCTATGTCCTCTTCATCTGCAAGTACGACCCGTTCAAAGACAAGAACGGAAAGCCGTTCGGCCTGCCCCGCTACACCTTTAGGAACTTCTGCGAGGAAAACAATCTTGTGAATTTGGATGACAAAAGTCTCAAAATGTTTTACAATGCAACT
>JAFZLA010000094.1 GCA_017551705.1 Treponema sp. | reverse complement strand
TCTATTAAACATGACGAACTGATGCCTGGGTTCCGCTGAATCGCTTCAGCATATCACATTACCGCTTGTTCGTTGACTATTTTATCATGCCTCCTTATTTTTCGCTGTGTCCCGGCACGCCATCACATAAATCTGGCAGGGATTTGCTTCGTCCCAGAAGAGGGGGAACACTTCAAATTCCTTAAATCCAAGCGAAAGATAAAATCGGTTTGTCCTGTCGTAGTCCTCATACTTTCCCATCAGAACGGTTTTTACCTGCAGGAACGAATAGCCTTTTCTGGCTGCCGCTGCTTTTGCTTCTTCAAAAAGTTTTTTTCCGATTCCGTTTCTGTGATATTCCTTTAGAACCCCCATCACGTGAATTTCCACAGTGTCTTTTCCTGTTTCCTTAAGGCAGATAAAACCGACCGGTCTTTCTCCGTCATAAGCTGCAAAAAGAGGAAGAGAGACACTTTCGTCGATATATTGCATCCGGCTTTCTTCTACAGCGAACCAATCTGGCAATGCTTCCAAAATTGTTTTCGTTATGAGCTGTTTTTCATTTTTATCTGTCACTTCTTTTATGGTCATTTTCTCTCCGTAAATTTAATCCTCATATCTGTATACTTCTGTGACTTGTCTTCAAAGCCCAGTTTTTTGTAAATCGGATACCCTTGGTCGGTTGCGTTCAAATCAATCCTGCAAAGATTATGTTCGCGTCCATAGTCAATCAGATTTTTTATAAGCTGCGAGCAGATTCCTTTTCCGCGAAAGGCTTCCTCCGTGTAGACGCTCAAAACTTCACCGTCCAGTCCGTTGGGCAGATATGGATTCGCCGGCTTTTCGATTATCAACAGGTATGCCGCAGCCACAAGCCGCCCCTCCGCGCGCGCGACAAAAGCAATCAGCCCCTTGCCGAGCCGCCTTTCAAAATAATCCGGCAACTGCTCGCGCATGCATTTTTCTTCATATTCGCTTATCGAACCAAAGTCGTCAATCATGTACGCGATTCTAAGACGAACAAGCTCCGCAATATCTTCTTTTTTTGCAATGTCAAAAATTATTTCACTCATCTCTTGCTCCGTTAAATCCTTTCACAGAATTTTTCTATTTCCGCCCGATGCGGTTCAAGGGCATCTTTGCACTCGATGCCGGTAAAGCCGATGTGGCCGCTTCTTTCGATTTCGAGGTGGCCGTAAAAATGCTCGATCGTTTCAATGAGCCGCTCGCATTCCTTCATGTTTGGGCCGGTTCTTTGGACGATTGCATAACCGCGCTTTCCTTTGCTCAATGATGCGTGAGGCTCATGCGTATTGCACCAGGGAGTGCAGCGGTCGATGAATGCCTTGAACTGACCGGGAACGTCCGCCCAATAAGACGGGGCGACGCACACAATTATGTCCGCAATTTCAAACTCATTCATCAAAGCCTGCGCGCCGTCGTTCATCACGCACTTTGCGGTCTTGTGGCAGCTTCGGCAGCCCAGGCAAAAATCAAAGTCATAATCGTCTATGCAAACGCTTTTTACTTGGTAGTGTGAAGAAAGTTTTTCACAAACGATTTTTACAATTTCCGCAGTCGCTCCGTTTTGCACAGGGCTTGTGTTTACAACTAATGCTTTCATGTTGTTCTCCATAGATTTAATTTTCCTACCTCTTTATTATATTTCCCATCAAAACAGATTAGAAAGAACAGACGGAAGCTCCGTTATGTCGTTCAGAACAGCGTCTGAAATCTCGGCTTTTTGAAAATCAATGTTCATTCTTATAATTCCTTTAAAACGCCATTCTCAAAATAATAGATGTTTTCTTTTTTGTAACCGAACAAAGAGCCGGGCTTGCTGATGTGAGGCTCAAATGTAAAGAATTCAACGTCGCCCAAACATGCTGAATTGCCTTTTTCGATGTAAACGCGGTCGTCTTTTTTGCGGACAATCGAGTGTCCCAAGTTTCCCATAAAGTCCAGGTTGATGAATCCGCTGAGTTTGATAAAGTCGTTCATCTGATAGTAAAGCTCTTCAAATGTCGTTTTTGAAGTCGCGACGCTTTTCATTTTTTCATGCAACCTTTCTTCCATCAAAAGGCCTTCCCGCCATTCAGCATTTTTGATTTTTTCTATCGAAGGAACCGCCCTGCCGTCCTCGACAATGATTGTCCGCGCGTAATCGCCCCAAGTGTCGCCGGCCTGCGGACTCAAGTCCACCGTCACAATGTCGTTTTGACCGATAACTTTGTCAGCGGTGACATATTCCCTGCCAGAAACAGAAAGCGTGGTCTGGTCGCCGCAAAAAACAAAAGCCCCGACATCCCAGTACCAGAAGGAATCCGCGCCCAGTTCCAGCATTTTCTTTTCGCAAAGCGAGCGGACTTCTTTTAGAGTCATTCCAGCGTGAATATTCCGCCGCAAGGCTTCCATCGCGTCTTTTGCAATTTGCTGAACTTCTTTATGCGTCATTTTTTTCCTCACATAAAATTCTCTGTCGGCTTTCCGTGGCCGTAATAGATTGTCCGCCGTCCCAAGCCCTTGATTTTTTGCGCGCTCTTTTTGATTGCGTCAAAATCATAATACAAGTGGCCAAGAGCCGGCCTTACCCAGTTGTCAAGTTCGTCGCCTACAAAAAGATGCTTCTGCTCCACGTCAACTCCGATTGAGCCCAGCGTGTGTCCCGGAAGCTCCACAATTTTTGCGTTGATTCCGTAGGCAGACAAGTCGTCTCCTTCTTTTACATAAATCAAATTCTCTGGCTTGTCAACCTTTGTGTTACGCAAAACCTTCAGCGAAAGTCCAAGGACAATTTTTCCGACCAGGCCGTAAGACTTTAGCGGCTGCTTGTCAAAGCTTTCAAACAACTCTTCGTCAAGTTTATGGATTGCGACAGGAACGTTGTAACGCTTGGAAAGTTTTGCCGCGTTTTCAGCATGGTCAAAGTGGACGTGCGTCAAAACAATCAACTTCATCTCATACTTGTCGCATTCGGCAATCACTTGGTCAACGCGCGCGCCGCTGGAAGTGTCAATCAAAATCGCGCTTTTTCCTTCTGACACGATATAGCAGTTGTCCGTTCCGCCTTTTATTTGTGTAATTGTTGCCATACTAATTTTCTCCTACCTTTTGTCCTTGTACGCGTAGCCAAAATTTATCGGCGGCGACGTGACCGAAATATATTCAAACACTTCTTGGCTTTTGTTTTTTACGCCGTGAATGTCGCCGTCTGCAAAGCGGGCAACATCCCCCGGCTCAAAAGGCTCTTCCTTTCCGTCCGCCAAAAGAAGAACTCCGCTCCCGCTGACGCAAATCCAAATTTGCTCGGAAAAGTCGTGCTTGTGGCGCGGCTGCTCGGCTTCGGGCTGAACGGAAACTCTTGTAATCGTAACGCGCTCGGAAGAACTGTTTTCCGGGTTCAAAAGCTGCGCCGACTCAACGCCGGGATTTGACAAAACTTTTATCTGCGACTTTTTGATTAGTTCCATTTTACATTTCTCCTTTACAAAGTTCCATCATCACTTTGTATTCGGAAGTGCCTTCTTCAAGCGCTTTGTTATCGGTAACCTTAAATCCGTGGGTCTCATAGAACCTGATTGCATCTGCATTCTTTTCAAGCGCCCACAAACAGTTAACATCAAATTCCTTTTTAGCGAATTCTATTAATTCCGCGCCTATGACCTGTCCCTGAAAGAAATGATCAACATACAATTCAACCACTTCCTTATCCACTATACGGATAAGTCCCTTGACTATGTCTTCAGATTCATAAACCCAAATATTCTCAAGAATCTCCGGGTTAGAATACTCTTCAGCAACCGGGAGCACCTGAATCTCTCCAAATGAAACAGCATCATTTTGAAAGATGGAACGATAGTTCATCCTCTTAACAAAAACCAGAATCTCGGCTATTCGCGAAATATCTTTTGCCGTCGCTTTTCTTATCACACTTGTCTCCTGACGCATAGAATCTTGCAACAACACTATATTATAAATTTGCTTGAAATTCTACAAGAATAACGCTAAAATGCATAACAATATCGTAATTTAGCCATGAAAAACAAAAAATACGCCGAGCTGCGCCAAAAATGGCGCGGATTGATAAGACAGTACGAAGACCGCTCCGAAATCGTAAACTACGACGAGCCCACGTTCCCCTCATACTCATGCATTGGCCACATGGACGCTTCCGCCACTTGGAACAAAAAAGTCCACTGGCACAAAGACGTTGAGCTTATGTCGATCCTTTCGGGCAAGATGGCCTACAACATAAACGGCTCCGACATCGAGCTAAAAGCAGGCGACACAATTTTTGTAAACTCAAAGCAGCTGCATTTTACAAAAGACATTGACAACATTTACTGCCAATACATAATCACCGTCATCCACCCTCGTCTTTTGATTTCTTCGCCCGAAGTCGAATGCGAGTATGTGCTGCCCGTCACTTCCAGCCAAGATTTTCCCTACATCATTTTTAGGAACGGAACAAAAGAGGCCAAGAGCGTGGCAAAAATCCTGCAGGAGCTGAACGCCAACAACGGAAACCAGCTCGAGATAACCCGATGCTTTTTTGAGCTCTGGCATTACATCTTTGAAAGTTATAGCAAAAACAAAAGCGAGGCGGACCCGCTGGACCAAACAAACTTTCATCACATCGAAAGATTAAAAAACATGATTGGCTTTATAAAAGAAAATTTTGCCCACAAAATTTCGCTGCAAGAAATCGCCGACACAGGCCTTATGAGCAAGTCCACTTGCAGCAACATATTTAAAAAATACACAGGCCACACGCCAACCGACTACCTTATCCGCCACCGCGTTGACCGCGCCCAAGAACTTCTTTTGAACACGGACGAAACAATCTCGCGCATAAGCGCAAAGTGCGGCTTTTGCTCCCCCTGCTACATGACGGAACAGTTTGTCCGCTGCCTAAACCTCACGCCAAGCGAGTTTAGAAAAAGGCAGGCGACTTAAAATTTTCCGTTAATCAAATTCCACGCTACCGAACCGCGAATCATGTCCAAGGGCGGAAGCGCGTCGCGCTTGACCAGCGGGCTTCGGCGATTTCTTCTTCTTGCAAAACCAAGTCGCCGCTTTGCCAATCCGCCGTAAAGGCCAGCATCAGTTGGTCAGGGAAGGGCCAGCTTTGGCTTCCGACAGGCTTTATGTTTTTGATTTCAAGGCCCACCTCTTCCTTGACCTCGCGCCTGACGGCTTCGACCGCGGACTCGCCAAGCTCCATAAAGCCCGCCACGCAGGAATAAAAGTCGCGGGTGGCGCGCTTGTTTTTTACCAGCAACACTTCGTCGTCGCGGCTTATCAAAACTATGACGCAAGGCTCAATGCGCGGATAAAGCTTAAAGGAGCAAGAAGGGCAAACAAGCGCGGTCTCCGCCTTGTCGTTTTGGAACGAAGCTCCGCACTTGGGGCAGTGGCGGTATGTGTCGCGCCAAAACAAAACGCCTTTGGCGCGCAAGGCCATTTTTGCTTG
>JAFZLA010000093.1 GCA_017551705.1 Treponema sp. | reverse complement strand
GGTCGTCGCAAGCCAAAGAAATCGCAAGCGCCGACCAGGCGCTTACTCAAAAAATGGCAAGGCAGTTTTTTGTTCTTGCAAGGGCAAAAAGTTTTGAGAGCGCCAAAAACGCCGCGGACGTTTTGGCCGTCTTAGCCTTGCAGGCCGACCCGGACAAAAAAATATTTGAAAGCCTTTCGCTTGGCGCCGACGGTTCCGCTTTGGACCAAATTCTTGAATGGCATTACAAAAACCGCTTTTTGCTTTTGGACAAAGAGACGGTCGCTAAAATATATTCTCCGGGCGGAATCGATGAGTTAAAGGAAGAGGCTTTGCAAAAAGCTTTTGGCGCTTTTACGCTTACGCCGCTGGAATACATCGAAGGCGACCCCTTTTTTTTGGCCGACATGGAATTGCAAAAGTTGATCGACGCGCTTTCAAAAACTGGAACGTCGCTGGCCTTGCGCGACGGCGTGCTGGCGGCGGAGCATGACGGTTGGCATTACGTTATGGTTCGCGGCGCGTTGACGCAAAAGGGCGCGGCAATCACCAACAAGACTAGCGGCGTACGATTGATTTACGATTGCGCCAACAAAGCGGCCAAGGTTTGCGCCAAAAAGGCATTGGAAGACCAAGACTGCGCGGCGGGCGGGGACGACACGGAAAGCGGCGACGTCTCCTTTGTGTTTTCGGGAACGCCTTTCCATAGTTACCAAAGCTCGTCGAGCGCGCAAAGGCAAGTCGGCATCATCACGGCGCTTTCTGTTTTGGCGGTTGTTGCGCTTTTGCTTTTTGTTTTTAGAAGCGCGCTGCCTTTGCTGTTCAGCGTAGGCGCGATTAGTTTGAGCGCGGTGTTTGGCTTGTGCGCGGAACTTTTGGCCTTTGGGCAGATTCACGTTTTGACTTTTGTTTTTGGAACCACGTTGATTGGAACGTGTTTGGATTACAGCGTTCACTTTTGGACGCGCGCGCGATTTGGCGCGGAGGCCGACGGCGCGCAAATCAGGAACAAACTGTTCAAGGGCCTTTTGCTTTCGTTCTCTTCCACGGAACTTTGCTATTTGTTGATGCTGTTCGCTCCGTTCGCATTGTTAAAACAAATCTCGGTCTTTTGCTTTGCGGGAATTTTGAGCGCCTTTTTGACGACGCTTTTGTTTTACCCTTGCCTGCGTTTGCGGGGGAGCTGTAGCATCGCGGGGAACGGAGCCAGCGCGTTTAACCAAGGGTACGCGGGAATCAAGGGCGGAACTCAAATCGTAAGCAAGACCCTAACTGCGGGCGGCAATGGCCCCAAAATCATTTTCGCGCTGGCGTTTGTGTTCTTGGCGCTGGCAATTGGCTTTAGAAAAAATTTGCGCTTGGACAACGACTTGCGAAAATTTTACACGATGAGCGGAAAGCTTTTGGACGACGAAATTTTAAGCGCGAAAGTCACAAAGCGGAACGCGAGCGCTTGGTATTATATCGTTCGCGGACGCTCGCCCCAAGAACTTTTGCAAAACGAAGAGCGCTTTTGCGATTTGCTCGACCAAAAAATCGCGGAAGGCTCCCTTGAATCTTACGCGGCCACTTGCAGATTTGTTCCGTCCAAACAAAGCCAGGAGCGCTCGCTTTTGGCAAGCCAAAAATTGATGGCAAACGCGAACGACTTGCTTGAAGCGTTCGGCTATCCCCCATCCGATTTTGCCGCCGATTTGGCTGCAGCCCGCAAATTGCTGGAACAGGATTCCGCCGCCGACTTGGAACAAATTCCCGACTACTTAAAGAGCGTTCTTTCCGCCTTGTGGATTGGAAAAGTCGGCGACGAATATTTTAGCGTCGTGATGCCAACAGGCGGCTCAAAAGATGGCGCGCAAGTGGCCGCCGACGTTCCAAACATTTATTTTGTGAACAAAATGCAAAGCGTGGAATTTGAGTTGAACCGTCTTACAAAAATTATGCTGGCGTTGATGGCCGCGGCCTTTGGCATTTTGGTTTGCGCGCTTGCGTTTTTTTACAAACCAAAAGTTTTGGCCCGCGTCGCCGCCGTTCCGCTTTTTGTGCTGCTTTGCGAAGCGGGCATGATAGCCGCGCTAAAAATTCCGCTGGGCTTTTTTTGCGTCACCGGAATCATTTTGGTTTTTGGCCTTGGCCTGGACTACATCATTTACACTGTCGAAAGCGGCGGCGACAAAGTCAACGGCCTTGCGGTCCTAATTTCGTTCGCCACCACCGCCCTCTCTTTTGGCGCCATCGCCCTAAGCTCCTTTATGCCCGTCCACATTTTTGGCGCGGTTGTCTTTATTGGATTGGTCGCGGCGTGGGGATCAAGCAGGCTGCTCTCCAACTAGTTTTTCTACTTCAAACGCCCTGTAATTTTCATCGTCATCAAAACGGCAGTAGACGGCAAATTCAATAACCTTAAACTGATGTTGATATTCACACGCAAGGCCAAGCATGACCTTTGCGACCACGGCGGGATTGTTGCGGAACGCGCCGCAGCCAAAAGCGCCCAAAATCAAAACGTCAACCTTGTTTTGAACGGCAACGTCAAAAATGCGCCTGTCGCGCTTTTGGTGAACCGCTTCCAGTTCGCTGTCAGAAAGCAAAAGCCTTTCCGCCCCGTCGCCGCAATTGTAGCGGTTGGAAGGGCTTTCCCTAAGATTGGGAGCGGCGCAAGTTATGACGTCCGTTTTGTACCATTCCGATTCCGGCATAAGCTTTGGACTGGCCGTGTCGGTTTTAATGACCATAACGTCGCGCGTGTAAATTATGTCGTCATTGTGAATCGGAGAACGCGCGGCGCGATGCGGCCTGTAAAACTTTTTCCAGTTTTGGTCAATGTCAAGGCAAAAATACAAGGTGGAAACGCGGCACAGACATTCCTCCTGCGCCCCGGAACCATTCACAACGCCGCCGCCCGGATTAGAAGCCGACGCAAAATTTAGGACACACACCTTGTCGCCCTTGCCCGCGTAAAACCGCGCCGCCTCAAAAGTCCTCTTTTTGGAAATGACAATTTGCGCCGGCTCCTCAAAGCGGGGAACCGCCGCAGGGTCAGCGCCGTTTGGAACCGAATCGCCCTCCAAAATCAACCGCTGGCTCTGGCAGCTGCTTTGAACGCTTTGCATTAAGATTTGGTTCGAGCGGCAAAGGGCCACAGTGTCTTCAAATATTTTTATGTTTTCTTCGCGTGACATAGAGGCCTCCGGTATTTTGATTTTTTCTCCTCGTCATTTTTTACTTCGAGGGCAGGTTTGTCGCTTGCGTTCAACGGGCTTATCACAGACTTTCCT
>JAFZLA010000092.1 GCA_017551705.1 Treponema sp. | reverse complement strand
GTTCCGTCCGACTGGTCAAAAAGCAAAGACGCAAACCGGCTTGGAAGCAACACATACCGCATTTTGATTACAGGCCTCAAGTCAAACTATGAATACGCGATTTTCTCAAAACAAACGCCTAGCTATGCGTCAAAATTTTACGCCAACGGAAACCTTATAGCGGAATTCGGCAAATTCGCGCGCCACAAAGAAGACTACAGGCCGGCCAGTTCGTCGCTATATAGTACAATGACATCAAGCAAAAGCGGAACCATAGAGATTGTGGCGCAAGTTTCAAACTACACAGGCGGAGCGTCCGGAATAACGGCTCCGATAATGTTTGGCGAGCTTGACTCCATCGAAAAATATACGCAACAATTCATGCTGGCAAACTCCATCGCCTTAGGCTTGCTGCTTTTTTGCCTGTTGTCCAACGTCTTTCTTTGGTGGTTCGGCAAAGAGAAGACTCCAAACTTGCTTTTTGGAATTTTAATTTTCTTCATATTCATAAGGTTTGTCTTTTACAATTTGAACCCCTTGCACATAATCGGCTTTGACATTCCTTTTGGAATGCAGTTCAAGCTGGAAAACACGATTGTCTTTGGAGCGTGCATATTCAGCGCCCTGTATGTTTGCGACAAAACTTTTCATTCAAAGCATCCTTACACCGATTACATTTTGGCCGGAATTACATTCTCGCTCTTTATTATTTTCATCTGCCTTCCGACAAACTTTTGCGCGTCAGTAATAAAAATTCCTGTAATTTGGGCCTCGATGTTCGCGCTTTATTCGACAATAAGATTTTTCTTCGCCCTAAAAAATCAGCAGATAGTGGCCGCGACATACATGTTCTTCTACACCATCACCGCGGTGCCGATCGCGTTCGACATTTTGTTTCCAAACTGCTTTAAACTCAAAGGCTTTTCATTCGCCGAGATTGTCATTCCCTTTATGACAATCTTAGACATCATGTACATTTCGGCGATACTTGAATTTCAGCAAAGAAAAAACAGGGCGCTCAAAAACGAGCTTTCGCAATTCTATTTTTGCTACAGAAGGTTCGCGCCCAAAAACGCGCTGCCGCTCTTTAAGGACAAGGGCATAGGAGACTTAAAAGTCGGCCTTTCAACAGAAGGAAGGATGACGCTTATGTCCATAGGAATCGAGGTTATATCCCCCGACAACACAAAAATAAATTTGCGCGAACAATTTGAAACGCTGTCCTTTTATTTTGCGACAATCATAGAAAAAATTCACAAGCACAATGGAACGGTCCTGACAATCTACAACTACGGCATCTCCGCGCTTTTTGAAAACGGAGACATAAACGTTTTGGAAGCGGCGCGGGCGATTCGCAACGAACTGCAAACCATAAACAGCCGGCGGGCGGAAGACTACTACTTGTGCGCCACATTCAACATTTCAATCCATAGCGGCGACATCTTGATTGGCGTTATCGGCGACCGAAACCGCATTGACATCACCACCATTTCTTCAAGCGTGGAAGTCATAGACAAAATGCGCTCGCTGGGCTTTGCGATGAACATTCCAATATTGATTTCGCAGCCCGCCGCCGAAAGCTTTTCAAAAGAAGCCGTTGGCGACCTCAAGCACTTGGGAAACATTCACTTTAGCGAATTCACCCGCCCCATAGGAATTTACGGCCTTCTTTCCACAGAGGAAGAAGAAAACAGCCTTGAAGCCGTAGACGAAACGCCCTTCATCACCCAGCGCGAAGCCGACAAATACATCAACTTCTAGCGGCCGCCCTGAGCGGTTGAAAAAAGGCGCGGATTTGCGCTATAATGGTTCCATTATGGAAAGTAACGCAATTCCCGAAAGAAAAGACGTCCCCGCAAGCGACAAGTGGGACTTGACCACATTATATAAAAGCGACAAGGATTGGGAAGCCGCGCTCGCCCGCATAGAAGACGACGCAAAAGCCGTGGCCGCCTTTGAAGGAAAGCTGGCCGCTGGCGCCCAAAGCCTTTTGGACGCGCTCAAAGCCTACGAAACGCTTTGGAACAACATTGAGCATGTTTCAGTTTACGCAAGCCTTTTAAAGACCGCCGACGAGAGCGACGAAAAGGCCGCCGACATGGAAGGCCGCGCCCAGATGGCCACAAGCAAAGCAGCCGCCCTTACGAGTTTTTTTGACGCGGAGCTTTCCGCCATTCCCGACGCGGACATCAATTCTTGGATAGAGCGCGAAGATTTCAAGGACTTTAAGGTTTACGTCAAAAAGTTACTCCGCCAAAAAGAGCATATTCTTAGCCAAAAAGAAGAGCGCATTTTGGCGCTGCAATCGGAGAGCGCGGCCACGGCGGAAAAGACCTTTAGCGTCGCCGAAAACGTGGACTTAAACAATTTGTTCGGAACAGTCAACATTGACGGAAAAGACTTGCCCTTGACGCAAACCACTTGGACGCAGTTCATGGAAAACCCCGACCGCGCCGTCCGCGAAAAAGCCTACAAGCAGTTCTACAAGATTTTTGAAAGCCACCAAAACATTTTGGCCAACCTTTACGCGGGCTCGGTAAACCAAGACGTGTTCATCGCCCGCGCGCGCGGCTCCCCGTCCAGCTTGGACGCGGCGCTTTTTGGCAACAAGGTT